>QQUJ01000018.1:90000-390000 GCA_008501635.1 Pseudomonadota bacterium | reverse complement strand
GAGAGGAACGCCCGCAGATCCACGGCATCGCCGCCTTTCGCGAAACGCGCAACGCCAATGCGACCCGCGCCTGGCAGTTGGCACCGCCGGTCGGCACCGAACGCGTGGTGATCGACGCACCGGCGGGGATTCATGGTTTTCACCTCGAAGACTATGTACGTCGGGTCGACACCATACTGATTCCTGTCCTGCCCTCCTCCATCGATATCTACGCCGCATCCGATTTCATTCGCGACCTGCTGCTGGTGGGGCGCGCCCGGGTGCACAAGACGCGGCTCGCCGTGGTCGCCAACCGGGTCAGGGCGCGCACCAATTCGTACCTAGCGCTGCGCAATTTTCTGCAAACGCTGAATATTCCCTTTGTTGCCGCGCTTCGTGACACGCAGAACTATGTGCGTGCCGCCGAGCAGGGGATCGGGATTCACGACCTGCCTCCTCATCTCGCTCAGCGCGATATCGAACAGTGGCAGGGATTGCTTGACTGGCTGGATGAGGGCATCGTGCGGGAAATTGGCAGCACCGGTTCCGATCAAACCGGATAGTACCGATCCCGATCGACGATGCCCGATGCGCGTCCCTGTGTCGATCACCCCCAAATCGCACCCGGCCTGAGCCTATCCCCATGAACACACCGCTTTGGACACCAAGCACGGAACGCATCTCGCACTCCAATCTGACCCGCTTCACGGAGCGTGTGAACGATGCGCACGGTACCGGACTGCGCGACTACGACGCGCTCTACGACTGGTCGATACGCGAACCGGCCACCTTCTGGGCAATGATGTGGCGCTTTGCCGAGATTCGCGCGAGTCGTGTCTACGAAGCGGTGCTCGAAGACCCGCGCATGCCCGGTGCCCAGTGGTTCCGCGGTGCGCGCCTCAACTTTGCCGAGAATCTGCTGCGCTACCGGGACGAGCAGACGGCACTGATCGGTGTCGACGAGCGCGATGGCTCACCCCAGCGCCTCACCTATGCCGAACTCTATGCCCAGGTCGCGCAGCTTGCTCGGTTTCTCAAAGGCCAGGGAGTGGGGATCGGCGATCGCGTCGCCGGGTTCATGCCCAACCGCATCGCCACCGTCGTTGCCATGCTGGCCACCACCAGCCTGGGCGCACTCTGGTCATCGTGCAGTCCCGACTTCGGCTTCCGTGGCGTGATGGATCGCTTCGGTCAGATCGAGCCCAAGGTACTGATTGCCAGCGATGGGTATTTCTACGGCGGTAAGAGTTTCGATACCCGTGAGCGCATCGCCAGGGTGGCCGACGAAATCGGCGCCATTCGGTGCGTCGTGGTGGTGCCCTATGTTTACGCGCAACCCGATATCACCGGCATCAGGAGTGCGTTGCTATGGGACGACGCCCTGGACAACCCGGCCGAAGACATTGAATTCGCCCAACTGCCCTTCGATCATCCGCTCTACATCATGTACTCCTCGGGCACCACCGGCGTACCCAAGTGCATCGTCCACGGCGCAGGCGGAACGCTGATCCAGCACGCCAAGGAGCTGTTGCTGCACACCGATCTGAAGCGCGAGGATGTGATCTTCTACTTCACCACGTGCGGCTGGATGATGTGGAACTGGCTGGTGAGCTCTTTGACGGTTGGCGCGACCGTGGTGCTCTTCGACGGCAGCCCGGGTCACCCGGATATGACCATCTTGTGGCGTCTGGCGCAGGATCTCGGCATTACCGTTTTCGGCACCAGTCCCAAGTTCATTTCCGGTTGCGAAAAATCCGGCATCCACCCCAGTCGCGGTTTCGATCTGTCGCGATTGCGCACAGTGCTCTCCACCGGATCACCGCTGTCCGAGGAAAACTTCGCATGGATATACCGGGAGGTAGGTACCGACATTCAACTCGCATCCATCTCGGGAGGCACCGACATCATCTCCTGTTTCATGCTTGGCTGCCCCACCGCGCCGGTCTATGCGGGGGAGATCCAGAAACGCGGGCTCGGCATGCAGGTGGAGGCGTGGGACGATGACGGCAGGGCGCTGATCGGCGAAAAGGGCGAGTTGGTTTGTGCGGCGCCCTTCCCCTCCATGCCGGTGGCGTTCTGGAACGATCCCGACAACGAGAAGTATCTGGATGCCTATTTTCGCCGTTACCCCGGCGTCTGGCACCACGGCGACTATATCGAGATCACGCCGCGCGGTGGCGTCATCGTCTACGGCCGCTCGGATGCCACGCTCAATCCCGGCGGTGTACGTATCGGCACCGCCGATATCTACCGCCAGGTGGAAGCGATCGACGAGATCATCGACTCGCTGGTGGTGGGGCGCCCCGTGGACAACGACGTCGAGATCGTGCTTTTCGTGGTACTGCGCGCGGACGTCACGCTCGACGACGAATTCGTCAAACGCATCAAGGCCCTGATCCGCGACAATACCACCCCGCGTCATGTCCCGCGCCGCGTCCTTGCGCTCAGCGACATCCCGCGCACCATCAGCGGCAAGAAGGTCGAGCTGGCGGTGCTCAACATCCTGCAGGGCAAGGAGGTCAAGAACAAAGACGCCCTCGCCAATCCGCACATACTCGACGAGGTGGCAGCAATCGCCCGCACACTCGACTAGAGGTGCGGGCGAAGTCGTTACCCATCACTATCGCGGCAACCGGGGCAGGGGTTTGATCGGCAATTGCGTAGACACGCGGTGATACGTAAACCGCACCAGGCCCGTGTATCGGTTGCCTTCAATCAGATTGACACGCTGCCTGGCACTCGGCAGCCAACCGAAACCACCGCATCCACCCGCTACGCTGACATTGACCACGTGTCTGCCCGCCGCAATGCGGTTGATCTCCAGCGCGCACCCGGTGGACAAAGGGTTTCCTGTCGAACAGTTCGAACTGGACCGTGAGCCGCCCCGTCGCTTTGCCCACCGGGATCGCAATGATACCGCCCGGACTCTTATGGCTGTCCGCAACCACAGAGGTTGCAAGCAGGGCAACCACTATTCCCACTGCACATCTGGCACGTCGGCTCATAGCATCGTCTCCTTCGCCGTAAACACTGACCACTCCAGCCGTACAGCAATTCCGCATCCCGCCACTGGTTGTTGGATATGTCGTGGTAATCGTCAGCCGAGTTAACTGCACACCGCTCCAACCGGGCGCAGGAATCCCGCATACAGAGCAGGGAAAGCATAGTTTGCGCTGCCGCCACGAACGCACTGACGTGGCTTTGGAGGGGCGATGAATCCGCACGGGCGAACACCGGCGCCACTTGTTATAGTGGGCGTCCTTTTCGACCCGGCCACCCTCTGCACACCATGAGCGACTTGACTATTCGTATCCACGGCGCGACTCAGAACAACCTGAAGAACCTGGATCTCGAACTGCCGCTCAACGAACTGATCGTCATTACCGGCGTCAGCGGCTCGGGCAAATCCTCGCTCGCCTTCGATACCCTCTACGCGGAGGGGCAACGCCGCTACGTCGAGACCTTTTCACCCTACGCGCGTCAGTTCCTCGACCGCATGGACAAGCCGCAGGTGGAGCGCATCGAGGGTATCCCGCCGGCCATCGCCATCGACCAGACCAATCCGGTACGCACCTCGCGCTCAACGGTGGGCACCATGACCGAACTCAACGATCATCTGAAGTTGCTGTTCGCGCGTACCACCCAGCTCTATTGCCACCGCTGCGGGCAGCCGGTGGTACGCGACACACCCGATACCATTGCCGATCAGTTGCTCGCAAAACACACCGATCAACGCGTCGCCATCACTTTTCCCATTCGCATACCCGGCAACTTCACCCGCGATGAGGTGCTGAAGAATCTGGAGGCACAGGGCTACAGCCGGATTCAAGATGAGTTCGAGGGTACACTGTTGGTGACTCAAGACCGACTGCGCCTGGCACCCGACCGGCGCGATCGCCTGATCGAAGACCTGGAAATCGCGTTGCATCACGGTCGTGGCCACATTCGCGTGTTTCCGCTCGACGACGGACACCGGGCATTGCCCTACTCGGCGACGCTGCACTGCGCATCTTGCGACATCGAATACAGCGACCCTGTCCCCAACAGTTTCTCCTTCAACTCACCCCTCGGTGCGTGCGAGACCTGCCGTGGTTTCGGACGCACCATGGGCATCGACTACGGATTGGTGGTGCCCGACGAAAGCAAGAGCCTCGCCGCCGGAGCGGTAAAACCATGGCAGACCGACAGCTACCGCGAATGCCAGGACGACCTGATCCGCTTTGCCAGGCAGCGCAGGGTGCCCATCAACAAGGCGTGGCGCGAACTGAGCGACCGGCACCGGCGTTGGGTCATCGACGGTGAAGGCCACTGGGACGAGGGCGTCTGGTACGGCACGCGGCGTTTCTTCGATTGGCTGGAGACCAAAAGTTATCGCATGCACATCCGTGTGCTGCTCTCCAAGTACCGATCCTACGATCGCTGCGCAAATTGCGCTGGGGCACGGCTTAAACCCGAGGCCCTCAACTGGCGCATCGGCACGAAGCGCGAGGCCGACAGCGTCCTGCCCGATACGCAGCGGTTCCACGCTGCGTCTTTCGAATATACCCGCGCGACGCTGGCTTCACTGCCGGGCCTCACGCTGCACGATGTCATGATCCTGCCGATCAATCGTTGCCGCGCCTTTTTCGATACCCTGCAGTTACCCGCCCCCCTCGATGAGGCGACCGACCTGCTGCTCGGCGAAATCCGCTCGCGATTGCGCTACCTGGAGGAAGTCGGTCTCGGCTACCTCACCCTCGACCGCCAGTCGCGCACCTTGAGCGGCGGTGAAGTGCAGCGCATCAATCTAACCACCGCGCTCGGCACCTCCCTGGTCAACACCCTCTTTGTACTGGACGAACCCAGCATCGGGCTACACCCGCGTGACATGGAGCGGGTCATCGGGATTCTGCATCGACTGCGCGATGCCGGTAACTCGCTGGTGGTGGTGGAGCACGACGCGCAAATCATGTTGGCAGCTGACCGCATCATCGACATGGGGCCAGGACCGGGGGAGCACGGCGGTCAGGTGGTCTATTTCGGAACGCCGAAGCAATTGTTGCGCTCACGGGATTCGATCACCGCGCACTACCTGCGCGGTGATTTTCTTAAGGGGTCAGAGCCCTTTTCTGCCACTTGCGTTGCGGATCTGGGTCGGATAGAAGAAAAGGGCTCTGACCCCTTAAGAACCTTAAGAACTCGCGACCCCTCAACAACCAGTTGGCTGACGCTCACCGGCGCAGCCGCGCAAAACCTGAAGGGGATCGAGTTGCGTTTCCCGCTGCAGCAGTTGGTCTGCATCACCGGCGTCAGCGGTTCGGGAAAATCGACCTTGATCGAGACGGTGCTGTTCCGGGCGCTCTGCAAACAGCTGGGCAGAGCAACCGAAGCGCCTGGACCGTTTACGCAACTGCGCGGACATGAGTCGTTGACCGACGTGGTGATGGTGGACCAGTCCCCCATCGGCAAGACCACACGCTCCAATCCCGCCAGCTACGTGGGCGCGCTCGATGCCATCCGCAAGCTGTTCGCCGCCGAACCACTGGCCCGGGAGCGCGGCTACACGGCGGGCACCTTCAGTTTCAACTCGGGCACCGGCCGCTGCCCCACCTGCAGCGGCACCGGTTTCGAACATGTGGAGATGCAGTTTCTGAGCGACGTCTACCTGCGCTGCCCCGACTGCGACGGACGCCGCTACCGCTCCGAGGTCCTGGAGGTGAAGCTTGACGGCAAGTGCATGGCCGATGTGCTGGATCTCACCGTTACCGAGGCGGTAGCGTTCTTTACCGATCAGCCTGCGGTACACAAGAGTCTGGAGCCGCTGGCGGCGGTGGGTCTGGGCTATCTGCGGCTGGGCCAGCCCGTGCCGACCCTATCGGGCGGCGAAGCGCAGCGCCTCAAGCTCGCCGGCCATCTTGCCAAACGGCGCGCAAGATCGGATGGCTCCACCCTCTTCCTCTTCGACGAACCCACCACCGGCCTGCATTTCGCCGATATAGCCCGATTACTGGAGGCGTTCGAACGGCTGCTCGCCGACGGACACTCGGTGCTGGTGATCGAACACAATCTGGACGTCATCAACGCCGCCGACTGGCTGGTCGACCTCGGCCCCGAAGGCGGTGAAGCAGGCGGAGAAATTGTTTTCGCAGGATCGCCGATGGAAGCGGCGAAATCGGCCTCCTCCCACACCGGACGCGCTTTGCGCGATTACCGCTCGACGGCGAATCGCGATGAACGATCACCCGCCGCCAAGCGCCCGCCAACAGCAAAATCCGTCAGGGGTGCGCGCCGCAATAACAAAGCAATCCAGATCCACAATGCCCGTGAGCACAACCTGCGCAACATCGATGTCACGATTCCCAAAGAGAAGTTTACCGTGATCACCGGCATCTCCGGTTCGGGAAAAAGTACAGTGGCCTTCGACATCCTTTTCGCCGAGGGGCAGCGGCGCTACCTGGAATCACTCAATGCCTACGCACGGCAGTTCGTGCAACCGTCGGCGCGCCCCGAGGTGGACGCCATCTACGGTATTCCGCCCACGGTGGCCATCGAACAGCGCACCAGCCGCGGAGGACGCAAAAGCACGGTCGCGACGCTCACCGAGGTCTACCATTTTCTGCGCCTGCTGTTCGTCAAACTGGGCACGCAACACTGTCCCCGGTGCGATCTACCCATCGAGCCGCAATCGCCCGAAGCCATCGCGGCGCGTCTGCTCAAGGAGTATCGCGGCGAAACCATCCAACTGCTGGCGCCGCTGGTCGTGGATCGCAAAGGCTACTACACCGATCTCGCCCAGTGGGCCTTGAACAAGGGGTACACGCATCTGCGGGTCGATGGCGAACTGCTGCCCACCGCTGACTGGCCGCGCCTCGACCGTTTTCGCGAGCACACTATCGATCTCCCCGTCGCGAAGTTGAAAGTGACGCCCGGCTCGGAGAGCCAATTGCGGGCCCTGCTGAACAGCGCTCTCGACTTCGGCAAAGGCGTGGTGAAAATCGTCGAGCAACGCTCGCACCAGGAGACGCTCTACTCGTCGCGTCGCGCTTGCCACGGTTGCGGCCGCAGTTTTGCCGAACTGGATCCGCGCCTCTTCTCCTACAACTCGAAGCACGGCTGGTGTCCAGACTGTTTCGGCACCGGGCTCGCCATCAAGGGCTTCGACGCCGAGCAGAGCGGCGAAGAGATCTGGTGGAACGACTGGTTCGAGGGCGAGACCCACAACTGTGCCGGTTGCGGGGGTGCGCGCCTGAATCCCGAGGCTTTGGCGGTGCGCTTTCGCGACCACTCCATCGCCGCCATTGCCGGGTTTCCCGTTGCGGTAGCGGAGCGCTGGTTGCGGCGCCTCAAGTTGAATCGCCGCGAGGAGGCGGTGGCGCGCGATCTACGGGCCGAACTGCTGAGCCGTCTGGGTTTTCTACAGAAGGTGGGGCTCGATTACCTGACGCTGGATCGTGCCGCCCCTACCTTGTCGGGTGGCGAAGCCCAACGCATCCGCCTGGCCGCGCAACTGGGTTCCAATCTGCGCGGTGTCTGCTACATCCTCGATGAACCCACCATCGGTCTGCACCCGCGTGACAATCGTCTGCTGCTCGACACCCTCGCCGAGTTGCTGGCCAAGGGCAACAGTGTCGTGGTGGTGGAACACGACGAGGAGACCATCCGCCGCGCCGAGCACCTGATCGATCTGGGCCCCGGGGCGGGAAGCGGCGGCGGACGTATCGTCGCCCAGGGCAGTCTGAAACAGTTGATGCGCAGCAAAGAGTCGCTCACCGGCCGGATGTTGGCGCATCCCCTTCCCCATCCCCTGGTCCGGGAGCGGCCGTGGCTCGACCCCAATGCCGGAGCCATCGCCATTCACGGGGCCGATCTGCACAATCTGCAGTGCGTCGACACCACCATTCCCCTGGGGCGCCTGGTGTGCATAACCGGCGTCAGCGGGAGCGGCAAGAGTACCCTGGTGCGGCATGTGTTGGGTGACAACCTGGTTCGCCTCCTGGGTGCGCGACGCAAACGTCGTGCCCGGCTGCCGTTGCAGGGCTGCGCGGACATCGCAGGCTGGGAAAAGGTGCAGCGGCTGCTGGAGGTGGATCAAACCCCCATCGGCAAAACACCCCGCTCCTGCCCTGCCACCTACGTGGGTATCTGGGACGCGATCCGCAAACTCTATGCGCAGACCTCCGAAGCGCGGCTGCGCGGGTACGGTCCGGGGCGCTTCTCCTTCAATGTCAAAGGCGGGCGTTGCGAAGTCTGCGAAGGCCAGGGCATTCAGAAGATCGAGATGAGTTTTCTGCCCGATGTGCGTGTCGCCTGCGAGGCCTGCGGCGGCGCGCGCTTCAATGCGGAGACCCGCGCGGTGCTGTTCAAGGATGAAAGCATCGCCGATGTGCTGGCGATGAGCATCGACACGGCGGTGGATTTCTTCGCCGCCCACCCCGCCATTCACCACACCCTGTGCCTGCTGCAGGATGTGGGATTGGGGTATTTGACCCTGGGCCAGCAGAGCCCCACGCTTTCGGGCGGCGAGGCGCAACGTATCAAGCTGGTCACCGAGTTGGCCAAGGCCCGGACCGGTGGTGAACAGAACGATCGGCGACGCCGGACGGTCTCGCCGGCACACACCCTCTACCTGCTCGATGAACCCACCATCGGCCTGCATATGGCCGATGTGGAAAAGTTGATCCGCGTCCTGCATCGCCTGGTTGCCGCGGGTAACAGCGTGGTGGTGATCGAGCACAATCTCGACATCATCGCCGAGGCCGATTGGGTGATCGACATGGGTCCCGAAGGCGGGAAAAACGGCGGGCGCGTGGTAGCGCAGGGCACTCCGACGCGGGTCGCCGGGCGCAAACGAGGATCGCATACCGCACGTTTCCTGAACGATTTCCTCGCAGAACGCTCGAACGTCTGTAAATCAAAGCAGTGAATTCACCATGGGAGCCTCTATGACGCCTCACCTACGAACCCTTGCGCTATTGATCGCCCTGTTCATTGTCAACAGCCCGACCCTGGCTGAATCCCCGGCCCAGCCCGGCGTTGTCGAGCAATCCAAACAGACGGCCAGCGAAGCGGCCGATTGGGCCAAGGACAAGGCCAGGCAAGGCTGGGATACGACCAAAGCGGGTGCCAACAAGGCCGCCGACTGGGGTCAGGAGAAAGCCCGGCAAGGGTGGGACGCAACGAGGGAGGGTGCCGGTAAAGCGGCGGATTGGAGCGCAGACAAAGCCGAGAAGGGGGTCGATGCGACCGCTAAGGGTGTCAACAGCGCCGCCGACTGGACAGCGGAAAAGGTCGAGAAGGGCGCGGATTGGAGCAAAGACAAGTCGCAAAGCCTGTGGGAGAGAACCAAGGCGTTCTTCAGCGGCGACAAGCCGGAGAATCCTCAGTAGGCCGTCCAGGCATTGTTCCTCATGGTGCACTGCACTATGCTTGGGTTAAGACCCGGTGACCAATAACAGGAGGCTACGATGCTTGGCGAAACCCACGACCTCATCCATGAGTTCCCCGATCTGAAGGGCAAAATTGAGGCCAAACGCGCGAGCGACCCGCGCTTTGCGCAACTCATGGATGAATACGACCAGCTCGATGCCGAGATTCGTCGTCTCGAAGAGCTGGGTCAACCCGTCTGCGACGAGACGATGGAAGATCTGAAAAAGAAACGCGTCACCCTGAAGGACAGTCTCTACACAACACTACGCAGTTAGTCCTTAGCCCGCGATCCCTCCAACGCGACCGATGGCGGGAGAACCGTTCCGTCTATCGACTTGCGAACCCCGGCCGGGGTGAACCGCGTGCGCCCGCTACTCGATAACCTTGGGTTATGATGTGGCAGTGAGCTACCACCGGACTATGCGCTAAGGAGTTCAAGCGGTGAATTCAACCATCCCGGTCCAACCCATCGTCGAAAGTCGCATCAATCAGGTCGATTTCGACAATCTTGGCTTTGGTAATTGTTTTTCAGACCATCTCTTCACCATGGATTATCGGGATGGTGCATGGCGCGACCCGCGCATCGAACCCTACGGACCGATGACACTGGAACCCGGTACCGCTGCCCTGCATTACGGCCAGCTGGTCTTCGAGGGACTCAAAGCATTTCGCGGCAGCGACGGGCAGGTGCGCCTGTTTCGACCCGATGCCAACGCGGCGCGGCTCTATCACTCCTGCGAGCGCCTCTGCATTCCACCGGTCGATCGTGGGCTCTTCTGTCAGGCCATCGAAACCCTGGTGGCCGTCGATCGCCAGTGGGTACCCACCCGGCCGGGGCAAGCGCTTTATATCCGCCCGTTGATCCTTGGCACCGAAGCCCATCTGGACGTGCGCCCCTCGCGAGAGTATCGCCTGATCATCATGACCTCACCGGTGCGCGAGTACTTCGCCGGCGGCTTCTCCCCCATCGCCCTCAAGGTCGAGGAGCGCTATACCCGTGCGGCCCCCGGCGGGATGGGCTTCGCCAAAACCGCCGGCAACTACGCCGCCAGCCTGCTTCCCACAGCTGAGGCGCAGGCAGCCGGTTACAACCAGGTGCTGTGGTTGGATGGACGCGAACATCGCTATGTGGAGGAGGTCGGGCAGATGAACATCTTCTTTCACCTGGGCGCGAAAGTAGTCACCGCACCGCTGGGTGGCACCATACTCCCCGGCGTGACCCGCGATGCGGTCATCACCCTGCTCAACGAGTGGCGGGTCCCGATCGAAGAGCGCCCCATCACCATCGATGAAGTCATCGACGCAAGCAAAAACGGCCAGTTGCACGAAGCCTTTGGTAGCGGCACCGCCGCGGTGGTGGCACCGATCGGTCGTCTCGGCTATCGGGGTGAGGATCATACGGTGCCGGCTGCCATGGAGAATGGCCTGGCACGGCGGCTCTACGACGAAATCCTGTGCATCCAGTACGGACGTATCCCCGACCGCCACGGCTGGCTGCACCTATTGACCTGACTGCGGTCACGGCGCCTCGGGCCTTGATGCAACGCAAGGACACAGCGCCCGCTTTGCCGCTTAATACAAACTTTGCCGCTCACAGCGCTATCGCGGTGCGCGGCATGAACGTCAACGGTAGATCATTGGAAACTGCACCATGCCGACAATCCGCCATCCCTTGCTTGTCATCATCCTCTTGGTCGCCGGCTGGACGCCTATGGCCGCATCTGCCATCAGCGATGCACAGCATGATGCGATCAATCACCTCGGCGGGCTCAACGGGGTGGCGCTGCACTGCAAATTTTACGACGAGACCAGGCGCATGAAGGAGGCGATGGTCGCCAATGTGCCCAAGATCCGCGCCTTGGGCGCCCTGTTCGAGGACACGACGAACGCGGGCTTCATGAAAGCGCTTGAGAGCAACCAACCTTGTCCCTCAGCCGCGGAGTTTACACAGCAGGTATCTGCAGGTATCGAGCGACTCAGAGGATCGTTTGCGGAGTAACAGGGGAACGATTGGTCATGTCCACACTTCAACGTATCGGCATCACAGGCGCGGCTGTGCTCCTGATGGCGGCCATTGCCCAGGCGCAGACCGGCAATCCGGCGCCCGATTCTGAGCCCCTGGCGCAGGGGCGCATTGAGGGCCGTTTTATGCTTCTCGATCACTACGGCGAGATCGTGACGGATCGCAGCTTTCGCGGTAAGTTCCTGCTGATCTATTTCGGCTATACCGCATGCCCCGATGTCTGCCCCACCGCGATGGTGATCATCAATCAGGCACTTGAGTTACTGGGTGACCAGGCCGAACAGGTCCAACCGTTACTGATCAGTGTCGACCCGGATCGTGACACGCCGGCCGTGATGCGCGATTTCGTCAGCTACTTCAATCCACGGCTGATCGGGCTTACGGGCTCTCACCAGATGATCGAACGGGTAACGCAGAATTTCCGGATCCGCTTCGAAAAGGTGCGGTTACCGGCCGATCCTCCCGATGTTTATCGGGTGGATCACAGTGCGGGGGTCTTCCTGATGGGGCCCGACGGTACCTTTCTCACCAAGTTTGCCCACAGCGCCACGCCGCAGCAGATCGCCGAGCGGATTCGCGATTATATCCCCTGATGACTAGCGGCGGGGCGCAGATCCGTTGAGCATGAACTCCATCATGCGGTAGCCCGGATCGAACGAAACACTTCCGTTGCTGAGCAACCATTCATCATAGGCATCGTTGGTGTCGGCGGTGATGCCGGTGCCGCACATGGCGAACGGGACCGGCTCTCGCGCGTGCGTCTTCACAGCCACCGGGGTGGGATGGCCGGGACAGGCCACCGCACGATAGCCACCCTGTGCGGCCAGGTAATCCAGCACCGGGCCGACGATTTTCTGGTCAAAATCCTCGATCGCCTGGAGCTTGTAATCGAGCCGCCCGGCATGGCCCGCCTCATCGGGGGATTCGACATACACGCACATGATGTCGTGGCGTTGCAGACCGTCGATGCACGCCGCGGCCTTGCCGGCGTAATTAGAACCTATCTCAAAATCCCCCGCGAGCTGTGCCGGTCGCTCGCGGTTCGAGCGCCCGGTACTGCGGGTTGGCTTTGTTTCCAGGTCAGCCGACGGTGGCCTGGGCGCGCAGGCAGAGGGTACGCAGAATACCCGCGGTGGCTCCCCAGATGTGGTGGCGCTTGTGGGGAATTTCGTAGAAATGGCGTTCGCAACCTTTGTGCAGAAGGGTTTCACGGCGGAAGCTCTCTTCGCACAACACCAACTCAAGGGAAACTTCGAAAATCTCGGCCACCTCGAAAGGGTCGGGCTTCAAGGTAAAACCCGGTGTTACGACACCCACCACAGGTTCGATGTCAAAACCGGTTACAGTCCGATAACGATCCAGATACCCGAGCACCTGGATGTGCTGTCGACCCACGCCGATCTCCTCTTCGGTCTCGCGCAGAGCGGTCTCGATGGTGCTGCGATCACTTGGTTCTACGCGACCGCCTGGAAAGCTCACCTGCCCTGCATGGTCATTGAGATGTTCGGTGCGCAGGGTGAGCAGTACCGTCATACCCTCCGGTCGATCCACCAGGGGCACAAGCACGGCAGCCTGAGTGTATCCGGTACGAACGGGAGCGGTGGGATTAAGGCGATAGTCACCCGCCGACATCGGCAAAGCAGACACCTCCGTGTCGGGTTTCGAATTCAACCACTGTGCAATCCTGTCGTGCATCGCTACATGCTAAAGCTCTGATTCATCGATGTAGTCATTACTCAATTCAGAGTGTAATCCATCAGTGCATCCGTTACCGCCAATTAGATCTCACAAAGATGCGGGACGACGGTGTTGCCGCAAAGTGAGCGTATCGCCGCGTTGAATCAATTCGAGATGCTTGAGGAAACTCATACCTAACAGAATCTCATGATTCCCTAAATGCGGGTTAATGTGCGCGCGAACTTTGTCGAGCACGATATCGCCCAGTTCAACCCGCTCGAGTTGGGTACTAAAAGTAGTAATCATACCGTTGGCTGTCCGATATTGGCGGGGCAAGCCCCGCTTCAAACCCCATCTTTGAGCAAGATCACCGGGCACCGAAATATCACTGGCACCGGTATCGAGTAGAAAAGCGGCCGGATACCCGTTTACTTTACCGTTGGCCACGTAATGTCCGTGCCGATTTCGCAGGAGAACAACTTCGGCACTCCCATCGGCGGTGAAGTGGCTATTCACCACCTGGTTCGGATTGTGTTGCTGTTCAAACCAACGATGAAACCCCAGGCTGAGCAACACGAGGGCAACGACCCATCCGGTCAGGATCATCGCCCGCCCGATACCGCGCGTACTATCCCGTCCCTTACCGGTCATTCAACACTCCCGCCAGTAACTGCCGGCACCCATGTTTCGGACCACACAATAGTACGCGAGTTCGAAAAAAAACCCGCCGAACGGCGGGTTGGACCTGGGAGGTTGGGAAGAGAGCGGCGATGCGACTCAACTGAGTGCCTCGCCTTTACGGGCGCCAAGCAATCCGAGGATACGCGCCAGGGGGCAAAAGCGGGTAAAAGCGGCCTGGAGAAGGTTTGCACCTACAAACGCGGTAAACCAGAGCCAGTAGGGGTGATGTAATTGGGACAGTGCCAGACTAACCAAAATAAACAGGCCGGCAAAGGCCAAAACCATACGGTCGATACTCATAAGTCGTTACTCCTTCAAGGAATATTCTGTGGCCGTCAGTTTCTGAAATGAACGTTAATAAGTATATTAACGTTTTCTAATATTTAATCAACTTCTGCTTTCCTGCCACGAGCCCCCCCCTTATTGGTGGGCAAAGAAAACCATGCGCGCCGCTGCCACGAGCAAAACACCGCCTAGCAACCAGCGAACTCCCGCAGTACCTAAATAGCGTCTCCCCCAGACGCTGCCGAGGAGAGCCCCCAGGAGTGCGGCCGCAATCATCATGGGCATCTCGCTCGGCCACTCATAGTTGCTGAACGCATGGCCGATCAGCGCCGCAATGGAATTAATCAGGATAAAGGCCGATGACATCGCCAAGGTTGCGCGAAGATCCGCCCAGCGCTTGATCAGCAGGATTGGCGCGAGAAAGATCCCTCCTCCGACCCCGGTCAAGCCTGAGATCAATCCTAGAAGCCCCCCGATGGGGGCCAACGTGATTGGTCGTGGCGGCGTGACGAGCGGGAGCTCCCGCCTTTCCCGCCACAGCGACAGCGCCGCCACCACCAGTGCACCCGCCACCAGATAACCGTAAACGGCTGCGGGGGGAAGAAAATAGCCCCCCAATAACGCAGTTGGGAAAGAGGGTACGGTGACCGCCATGCACAGTTTTACGGGAATGTGTCGGATCCCACGCGTTATTCCCAGTGTCAGCAGGGTTACCGCAACATTCATGGCGAGCGCGGCCGGTTTCATCACCATGGGGGTCAAACCGAACAAGGCCATTACCGCCAGATAACCCGAGCCACCTCCTTGACCAGCCGCGCTGTAGAGAGTGGCGGCAAGCAGCAGCATGCCCAGCAGTATCACGATTTCGTAATCCATAGCTCCCCTCCCGCGGCCGCTTCCTCGCGATCGAACCTCCCGGATCCCGCCTCACCCCCGCGCGGAACAGCAGGCCCCGCCGTAGCGTTAAAAGATCATCGGGGGTTACGCCAAGGGATGACAGCTGTACTGAGGCCATCTCCGCAGGTTGAGTATCACATTGTTTTTACGGAGATTAGTAGCAATTTTACAGGTACGATAGCTACTCCCCTTCCGACACTGCATTGTTGCTCCGGTCCTTTCTGGCATGCTATGCTGCGACGCAGCATCAGGATAAGATTTGGCTGCTTCAAGGGGATAACACAATGCACTTTCATGGCGCGGCTCCGGCTTATGCCGAACTGGGTAAAACCGCACGCGAGTATACGTTGCGAATGGTCGAGCTGACCTCCCAAGCCGCCACCAGTGGCATGGGCCGCGAATTATCGACCGCCTTTGCCTGCGTCAGCAACGGGCTCGCTGTCCTGCGGATGAGTGCCGAACCAGAGAGCGTAACCGGCATTATCAACGGTCAGCACCACCTGGCCGAAGAGTGCCAGAACCGCGTCGTGCAGAATGTTCGCAATTCACTGCAAATCGCCGAGCTGACCAAGGCGGAGATGCTGCACTGGCAAAAACGCTGGGCAACGGCGCTGATCAGTTTCGCTTTCGCGCCCTACCGGCAGAACCGATCGCACTGACCTCACCGGGTTGCCCGTCAGGCGATCCCTTTTACCCGACAGCTCACGTAAGCTTGTTAGCCAGCCTCGCGACCAGTATGTTCAGCGCTTTTCGGATCAACCATTAGATGCGCTACCTCTATCTCCACGGATTCTGCTCCGGCCCATCGACCTTCAAGGGCAACTACTTCCGCCGGCGCTTTGCCGAACACGGCATCGAGCTCCAGGCACCCGACCTCAACAGCCCGGGTTTTGAGCAGCTGACGATCAGCAGCCAACTCGCCATTATCCGGAATGTTCTCCAGGAGAGCGAAGAGCCCACAACGCTGATCGGATCGAGCATGGGCGGTTATCTCGGCTGCCTGATAGCTCAGGATTCTCCCATCATTGCGCGTTTGATAATGATCGCGCCTGCGATCCGCTTTCTCGAGCGCTACCTCGACCTGATCGGCAAGCAGCAAGCTGCGCGCTGGCGCGAGACAGGGTGGATGGAGGTCGACCACTATCAGTACGGGGAGAAACGCAGACTTCACTACGGGATCATCGAAGATGCGCGTCAATACGAAAATTGTGTGTTGAACCGGACGCTGCCAGCCTTGATCTTTCATGGCATTTACGATGATACGGTGCCCTACCAGGGCAGCATCGAGTACCTCAACGCCAATCCTCAGGCCGAATTGATCCTTTTTCCCGCGGATCACAGTCTCAACGCCGAGATCGATCGCCTTTGGCACCATATAAAACCCGAGCTGATTTGATCCGCCCCGAACCGGTAACGGTGCTTTTACCAGGCCGCCATTCGTTTGTTGGCTGCTGATCCACTGGAAACCGGTGATCCTGTCCCTGTCAGACAGCCTCCCGAATCCCCAGCATCACCCCTCGATACCATTCCCTCGAGTTCGCACGCAACTCGTACCCACCGCCAACGCACAAGACTGAAACCACGAGCATCTGGGCGCCCATCTGATCTCACAGTCTGCGCCTCCCATTCTGTCTCAGCAGTGTGGGATCACTTCCGGCGCGTTCGATCTGCGCCAGCAACCTGGCCTTGTCCTTGCCCAGCACTCCCTTCAGCACCAGAACATTGGAGGCGTGATCACTGCGAAAGATCGTGGCCTTAAGGTCGGTAGCCGCTATAAAGCACCGCATCTCCTCGATCGACTGCCGCAGATCAAGCGGCTGGAACTCGTTACCGAAGGCCGCGCGAAACCGCTCCTCACCATGGGGGAGCATCACCACCAGAACCGCCGCGTAGCGCGGCTGGGTCTCGTTGAGGACCAGCGCCGAACTGCGCGCATGCTGTTGTGACAAAGTGGTGCCGCCGAGCCCGTTCAGTATCATCACCGAGGTCTCCATGCCCGCCGCATGCGCCTGCTGAAGACCCGCAATACTGCTTTTCTGCGTCTCGCCTTTCTGAACCCGACGAAGCACCTCATCGTCACCGGACTCCACGCCCACATAGACCAGCTTGAGACCCGCATCTTGCAGCTCGCTGAGTTCGTTCGCGGATTTTCGCGCCAGCTGCCTGGGCAGTGCATAGCAGGATACCCGCTGGATTCCCGGGAGGTGGGTGCCAACTTGATGGAGAATCGCCAGCAGCCTCCTTGTTGATAGCGTCATGGCATCCCCGTCGGCAAGGAAAACCCGCCGCACGTCCTGGCAGTGCTCGCCCAGGCGTTGTATCTCGCCCATGAGTTCGGCCTCAGGCCGTGGACGAAAGCGCTTGCTCGTGTACATTTCACAAAACGTACAGCGGTTCCAGGAGCAGCCCAGGGTGGCCTGGATGATCAGCGAATCGGCCTCACTGGGGGGACGAAACAGTGGTTCGTGATAATGGATAGGCAACGGGTACATTGAGGGATAAGCTGACATTGGGTGGAAAAGGCTCTTCAAGTGTAGGTCGGGGAGATTGCTTTCCAGTGTAATACAAAGTAATTTAATGGATCATAATAAACATACTGATATTATCCAGGCGCGTCGGACTCCCGTGGCGCTGGCCTACTCGCGTAAGGGCGAGCTATGAATCTGGATGGATCCTACGACCTTCGGCTGGTCACACTCTCCATTGTCATCGCCGTATTCGTATCCTACATCGCCTTCGGTTTGATGGGGCGCGTCGCCGGTACCACGGGACCGGCACGAAATCGCTGGCTGCTCGGCAGCGCTCTGGTAATGGGGGCTGGCATCTGGTCGATGCATTTCGTGGGGATGCTGGCGCTCCAGTTGCCGGTTGCTGTCACTTACGATACTCCGCTGACGTTGCTTTCGATGATACCCGCCACCCTCGGTGCACTGCTCGGGCTTTATATCGCCAATACCCCCGGAGATGGTCTCAAACGGTTCGCGGTCGGCGGCCTTTGCCTCGGCACCGGTATTTCCACCATGCACTACACCGGCATGAGCGCGATGCGAATATCCGCGACGGTCGGTTACGATCTCCCGATACTCGCCCTGTCGATCATCATTGCGATCGTGGCTTCGATGGCTGCGCTGAAGCTTTCCTTTGCCTTGCGGGAAAAATCACCGCTGCAACTCGATCGCGAAACGCTGGGCGGCTCGCTGATTATGGGGTCGGCTATTGCAGGTATGCACTACACCGCCATGGCTTCGGCCACTTTTACCGCGGAGTCGAGTTCCGCGGCGGGCTTGCAGGGGCTGGAACCGTTATCACTGGCCACCATCATTGCCACAATCTCTTTGCTTGTTTTAGCTACCGTTCTCGCCACCTCCGCCATCGATCGCCGCATCGCCGAACGTCAGAAGAACCACGCTCAGGAGTTGGACGCGATTCGGGCCGATCTGGAAAAAAAGGTGCGGGAACGCACGCAGCGCTTGCGCGAGGCGGTCAATCTGCTCAAACGCGATATCAAGGCGCGCGAGAGCGCCGAGGTTGCATTGAAAGCAGAGAAAGAACGGGCGCTGATCACAGTCAGCTCCATCGCCGATGCGGTGCTTACGACCAATCGCGATGGCCGGGTCGAGTTCCTCAATCCCGCGGCAGAAAGACTGGTGGGGTGGAGCGCGGAAGAGGCCCATGGCCGTGCCCTCCCGGAGGTGTGCCGCCTGTTCGATGACCCGCGCACCGAAACGACCGTAAAACCGCTTGACCCTGGTTTCCGTGAACACAGCGGGACGGCCCGTACACGCTTTGTATTGCACCGTCGTGACGGGAGGCGTCTGGTAGTCGAGGAGGCCACAGCGCTGTTGCGCGATGAGCAGGGCAATCCGACCGGAACCGTGATGATTCTCCACGATGTCACCCAGGAGCAGCGTATGGCCGACGAACTGCGCTATCACGCCTCCCATGATCCGCTGACAGGTCTGGTCAATCGTCGGGAATTCGAACGTCGCCTCGAGAGTGCTTTGCGTTCCGCCCGCCTGGAACACGATGATCATGCACTCGCCTACATCGATCTCGATCAATTCAAGGTGGTCAACGATATCTGCGGGCACATCGCCGGCGATGCCCTGTTGCGCGAATTGGCGGCGGCGTTGCGGGAAAAGGTGCGTGATAACGACACCCTGGCGCGACTGGGCGGCGACGAGTTCGGGCTGCTGTTGGAGGGTTGCCCGCTGAAAAAGGCCGAAGACGTGGCGGAAAGCATGCGTCGCGAAATCGACCGATTCACCTTCAACTGGAACGGCAAGTCGTTTTCCGTGGGAGCCAGTATCGGCCTGGTGCCGATCAGCTTTGAAAGCGACACCGTCGCGGGCTTGTTAAGCGCTGCGGACGTAGCCTGTTACGCGGCGAAAGATCTCGGCCGCAATCGGGTGCAGGTTTACCACCCCAGCAACGAGGAACTGGCACGCCGCCACGGAGAGATGCACTGGGTGGCCGGCGTCAACAAAGCGCTCCAGCAGGATCGTTTCATATTGTTCGCTCAAACCATAAAACCGCTGCGCGACGGCAACGGTGCGGCGCCCCACCGTGAGATACTGATCCGCATCCTGGAAAAGGATGGCACATTGATCCCACCCGGGGCGTTTATCCCACCCGCGGAGCGTTACGACCTGATGCCCAAGGTAGACCGCTGGGTCGTTACCAACCTTTTCTCGAGCCTCGCGACCCACATGCGCGCCCATCCCAACGGTGAAAACCTGCAGCAGACGCTGGGCATGATTTCGGTAAACATCTCGGCTGCCAGCATCAATGACGAACTGTTTGTCCACTATCTGCGCGATCAGTTTTCCGAGTTTGGCATACCTCCGGAAACCATCTGCTTCGAGATTACCGAAACCGCGGTAATGGCCTCTTTGGAACGCGCGCGTAATTTTATTCGCGAGGTTCGCGAAATGGGCTGCCGCTTGGCACTGGACGATTTCGGCAGCGGAATGTCGTCGTTCAACTACCTAAAGAATCTACCGGTAGACTATCTGAAGATCGATGGCGGCTTCGTGCGCGATCTGGTTCGCGACACTGTCGATCAGACCATTATTGAATCGATCAACCGCACTGCCCACGCATTAGGCATCCGCACTATTGCCGAGATGGTGGAGGACCGCGACTCCATTGAAATCCTGCAACGCATCGGCGTCGACTACGCACAAGGCATGGCCATCAGCCCGCCACGCCCCCTGTTCCAGCCCGAGGCATTGGAAGCGCGCGGCGACAGCGATGTAATGGAGGATCTGGAGACCACCCTGGTAGGGTTCGAGCGGACCCGTGGAGGCGAACATTCAGATACGCGCCATTAGCGCGTACCAGGGATGCTCAGCGTATTTGCACCCAGAGTTTCTGTAGTCGTTCGCAGGAAACGGGCCGCGAGGTCCCTAACTCCTGGGCAAAAAGCGATACGCGGAGCTCCTCGATCAACCAACGAAACCGTTCCAAGGCGTCGTTTGCAGCGCCTTTGCGACCATTTTTTTCATGTCTATCGCAGTACAACGTCCAGAAACGCTCAACCTCAGCCGCGTTTCTGCGATCGCGCGTCAGATTGCCGGGCAGCTTCTCCAGCCGCAGCCCGATCGCGCGCAAGTAACGCGGCAACTCGCGCAGCCAACACACCGGAGTGCGACTGATGAAATCGGGGTGGATCAGATGGTCAAGCTGGTTCCGTATCTCGCGTGCAGCTTCGATCCACAACGGCGACATTGAACCCTTCAGTCGCTTATCAATAATACGGTAGGCAGTGAGGATTTCGGCAACGATGCCGCAGATCTCGTCGGCCACCTCCATCATGCGGCCACGTCCCGCTTCCAGTACTCTGGTGAAAGTGCGTTGATCGCGCACCGCTGTAGCACCGCGTAGAAATGTTTCATCGACGATTGCGCGAGTGAGGTCTTCGCGTAACGAATCCGTAGTACCTATCCCACGGTAATTCATGGCAATCCTGTCGAAACCCGGCAGATTTTTACGGAGATAGCGCGCTTGCTGAGGCAGTGACAAGAGTATCAGTCGGCGCAATCCGGCATGATGCAGTTGTGCAGCGCGTGCTGGAGCGTCGATCAACTGGATGGCGACGCTGTCGCCCTCGTCCACCAATGCCGGAAAGGCATTGAGTGTGACCCCATGATGGGTAATCTCGATACGCTCGGGGAGTTCACCGAAGTCCCAGCGTTCGATTCCGCTCCGCTCCCAATTCGATTCGGGAAGCGATTCAAAATGGACCTGGGCCTGTGTATCCAGATTCCGGCGCAACTCAGCCAGATCGCGTCCCTCCGCCAATGGTTTTCCATGGCTATCGATCACCCGATAATTGAGACGCAGGTGGTCTGGAAGCGCTGCGCATTCCCAGGCATCGCTGGGTACCTCGACTCCGGTCATGCGTTTGAGTTGGGAACCGAGTGCATCCCTCAAGTCACCTTGCCCTCGCTCCACCGAGTTCAGACAGGCCAACGCAAAATCGGGAGCGGGCACGAAGTTTCGCCGCAACGATTTGGGAAGCGCGCGAATCAGGGCTGTGACCTTCTCTTGCAACAACCCTGGAACCAGCCATTCAAGACGTCGCGGATCGAGTTGATTGAGCGCCGCAGCCGGTACAATCAGCGTTACGCCATCGCAGCCGTGCCCCGGATCGAAGTGGTAACTGAGCGGCAACCTTAAACCTTCCGCCACCTCCAGCAGAGCAGGGAACTCTCGTTCGCTGGCCTCTTCAGGCCGGCGCATCAAATCCGACTTATCGAGAAAGAGCAGCCGTGGATTCTCCTGCTCGGCCTGCTTGCGCCAGCTTTCGAACGATTTGCCGCTGTAGATCCCTACCGGCAACAGTGCGTCGAAGAACGAGTACATCTCCTGCTCGTCGATCAAGATGTCGCGTCGCCGCTCGCGATGCTCCATCGCCGTGATCTCTTCGATCAATTGACGATTGTGGTGATGGAAGGGTGCCGCGGAGTTGTACTCGCCCTGTACCAGGGCATGCCGGATGAAGAGCTCACGGCTGAGCCCGGGGTCCAGCGGCCCATAGTTCACCCGCCGTTTCGTTACCAGTACCAGGCCATAGAGGCTGATCTGCTCATACGCGGCGACTTGAGCAGGACGCTTCTCCCAGTGAGGTTCGAAGTAACTGCGCTTGACCAGGTTCCCGGCCAGCGGCTCCACCCACTCTGGCTCGATTTGAGCGAGCGTACGCGCATAGAGTCGCGTGGTTTCCACCAGTTCTGCCGCGGCAATCCATTTCGGTCCACGATTGAACAATCCCGAACCTGGCCACAACATCAACTTGATACCGCGTGCACCTTGATATTCGTTCTTCTCGCTTTTCATTGCGATGCCACCGAGTACTCCGCTAAGGAGCGCTCGGTGGATGGCGGCGTAATCGGCCTGCTGCTGATTGGGCCGCATTCCAAGCTCGATGGCGTGGTGGTGCAGTTGCTGATGAATATCGCGCCACTCGCGCATTCGCACGTAGGAGAGAAAGCGCTCGCGGCAAAGTCGCCGCAGTTTACTCTGTGTGAGGTGACGGCGTTGCTCCTCGAACCAGCGCCACAGATTGAGGTAGCTGAGAAAATCGGAGCGCTCATCGCGCCATTCAAGGTGACTCGCATCGGCCTTCTGTCGAGCGTCCAGTGGACGCTCGCGCGGGTCCTGAATACTCAACGCGGCACCGATTACCAGCATTTCCTGGAGGCTCCCCTCGCTCGAGGAACCCAGCAGCATGCGGCCAATACACGGATCGATGGGCAAGTGGGCGAGCCGCGTACCGATTTCAGTGAGATGCCCTTTCGCATCGACCGCGCCCAACTCCTCCAGCACACGCATCCCATCGCGGATGTAGCGCGAATCCGGCGCCTCAACGAAAGGAAACGCTTCGATATCACCCAAGCGCAAAGACTTCATCTGCAGAATCACCGCCGCGAGATTGGTGCGCAGAATCTCAGGCTCTGTAAACTGGGCACGATTGATGAAGTCCTCCTCCGAGTAGAGGCGAATACAAACACCGGCACTGATCCGCCCGCAACGACCGGCCCGTTGATTGGCCGAGGACTGAGCGATTTTCTCGATCGGTAGCCGCTGCACCTTGGTGCGGTAGCTGTAACGACTGATCCGCGCCAGGCCCGGGTCGATGACAAAGCGAATACCCGGCACCGTCAGCGAGGTCTCCGCAACATTGGTGCTCAGGACGATGCGCTGACCCTGGTGGGGTTTAAAAATCTGCTGCTGCTGCGCCGCGGACAACCGGGCGAAGAGCGGAACTATTTCGGTGCCGGGTGGATGGTGCTTGCGCAGTGCCTCCGCCGTCTCACGTATTTCGCGTTCACCCGGCAGGAAGATCAGCACGTCACCGAACCGGTCAATGCGCGAGACCTCATCCACGGCATCAAGGATGGCTTGACCGAGATCACGATCGCGTTCGTCCTCGTCCTCACCTGCGATGGGCCGATAGCGAACTTCAACAGGATAGGTTCGACCCGAGACGGTGATTATCGGCGCGTCGTCAAAATGCCGTGCGAACAGCTCAGGATCGATCGTGGCCGAGGTGATAACAAGTTTGAGATCCGGCCGCCTGGGCAGCAGACGTTTGAGATAACCCAGCAGAAAATCAATGTTGAGACTGCGTTCGTGCGCTTCATCGATGATCAACGTATCGTAGGCCAAAAGTAGCGGATCGCCCTGGGTCTCGGCCAGAAGAATTCCGTCGGTCATCAGTTTGATGTAGCTGTCGGGTCGGGTGCGATCGCTGAAGCGCACCTTGTAACCCACCTGCTGTCCCAGCTCGCACTCGAGCTCTTCGCTGATACGCGCGGCAACGGCGCGCGCGGCGATACGTCGTGGTTGTGTATGGCCAATCAGGCCATCGACACCGCGTCCCAGCTCGAGACAGATCTTGGGTAGCTGCGTGGTTTTGCCTGAGCCCGTCTCCCCGCACAGCACAATGACCTGGTGCCCGGCGATAGCCTCTGCAATTTCATCGCGACGCTGACTGACCGGCAACTCTGCGGGGAAAGTCACCACCGGGCGTCCGGCCAGACGGCGCGCACGGCGCTCCCGGGAAGCGGCTATCAATGCGTTGAGTTTGGTGCGAAGTCGATCGGCAGGCTTGCCGTCATTCAATCGCCTGGCGATGGCGGCGAACAGCTTTTCCAGTTCACCCCGGTCACGCCAACTGCAAACCTCGAGTTCAGCGCGCAGCTCCGCCAACCACTTTGGCAGTACTGCAGGACCGGGGCTACGGGATTGGGAAACAGGACCAGCCATGAAACGTGTCGTAGGGAACCGGCGGGCCACTGTAACAGGAGCCCGCCACTAAACCAACGCACGGCGGGTCGCCATATCTCCTGCGGAAATCGGGAACAGGAACGGATCGGTCAGGGGCGCCAGCCCATCGCCCAAAGCAGCTCCGTCATCACCGCCGAGAGCGGTTCCTGCAACTCCGGGCTGGCAACGACCGCACAACCGCATAGACCGGGCGTCCAATCCTGCCACTGGGCCGTACCAACGAAGTAGTCCTCCGCCACCAGATCACGGAACTCGCGAACCACCGGATCTTCGCCCGAGTCGACACCGATGCGCGGAATCCAGCAAAGAAACGGTGTCTCCTTGATACTGAGGCCGGCAATCGTCTGCGCAATTCGGCGTGGTTCGAAAGCCGGCGCATCGACCAGTGCCAAATCCACGTAGGGGAGCATCGCCAGCCCACTGTAACCATCGCTGCGGGAGATGTGCGCGCCCGGCTCGCTGCGGTAGCGCAATCTCAAATCCGCGCAGACATGCGAACTGATATCCCACAAGTGCATGCGCGGCGTGACATCCGCCCGGGTCAGCATACGATGAACCAGAACGTGCGAGCCTTGGTAGGTCGATCCGGCGCAGGGAGTGTGCCGAAAAGCGGTGGCTGTATAGGGATGCAGCGCGGGCCAGCGTCGATCCGCTTCATCGACTCCCGCCACCCGCCTGCCGAAAGCACCGATGCCCGCCTCCCACGCCCCACCGGGCTGCAAAGTATGGCACGCAGGGCCGGCGTGGCTCTCGGCGTAGACGAATGTCTCGCAATGCTGCCGATAGGCGATATACGACACCGCAGCGAGCAGCGCCGCGTGTTTGACCAGGTCGCCCTGGTTGCCCGCCTTCTTAGCGTGGTCGTAACGTTGCCCGGAGGTTGCTTCCAGTGCCTCGCTTACCGATGTTTCGACCGACTCATTTGCGGATAAAGAATTGATAGGTTCCGTTGGCATCCTCAACCTGGCCCAGTAACTCGTGGCTGGTCTTGCGTGTCCAGCTCTCGACGTCACTTGGAGTTCCCTTGCAGTTACTTATCAGTTTCAGCACTTCCCCGTCCTGCAGCCCGTCCAACAGGCGGCGTGCCTCGATGATCGGCCCCGGGCAGCGAGTGCCGCGCATATCGAGCACCACATTGGCGGGCCAGAGGTCACCTTTTTGAATCAGGTAACCCTTGCGACCGTCACCCAAGGCATCGGTACTCAACAGCAGGTTGCTGGTGTGCCGCGCCCAGGCAAGCAGATCATCTCCGGTACCCGGGCAATCCGAGATCAACAGCATTATCGAACCGTTGTCCAACTCTTCGACCATTTTCTTGGCGGCAGACAATGGCCCCGGGCACACCGAACCCGTCATATCCAGAGTAACGTCGGCCGTGATCGACTGCGTGGCTCCCATAACACCCCCTCTGCTGGACGGCACATCGCAAGGACGAACCGTGGACCTGAAATAATAACCTCGGATCCGACAAAATATGAAGTGCTAACTGGCCTCAGCAGACGCCGCCGGGCGCAGCGGCCCGGTGATCTTTGCATGAGGGTGCCAGGCCGGTATGCTAGCCGGCGGATGAGTCGGGGCCCCACAGTACCCAACAATCTCAAATAATCTGTTTTAATTCAAGGAGTTTGCATGAAAATTGAAACTATCGCCGTGCATGGCGGTTTTAGCCCCGACCCCACCACCAAGGCAGTCGCGGTGCCCATATACCAGACCACCTCCTACGCCTTCGACAACACCCAGCACGGCGCCGACCTGTTCGACCTCAAGGTGCAGGGCAACATCTACACCCGCATCATGAATCCCACACAGGATGTACTGGAGAAGCGCGTTGCCGAAATGGAGGGCGGTATCGGGGGTCTGGCACTGGCTTCCGGTCAGGCGGCAATCACCTACACCATCCAAACCATCGCCGAAGCCGGAGACAACATCGTCTCGGCGGCCACTCTTTACGGCGGCACCTACAATCTGTTTGCTCATACCCTGCCGCAGCTGGGCATCCAGGTACGCTTTGCCGACTACCGCCAACCGGAAAGTTTCGAGGGACTGATCGACGATCGCACCAAGGCGATCTACTGCGAATCGGTCGGCAATCCCCTGGGCAACATCACCGATTTCGAGCACCTGGCCGAGATCGCGCATCGCCATGGTGTCCCATTGGTGGTGGACAATACCGTCTGCACCCCCTACCTGTGCCGCCCCTTCGAGCACGGCGCCGACATCGTGGTCCATTCGCTCACCAAGTACATGGGCGGACATGGCAACTCCATCGGGGGTGCCATTGTCGACTCGGGCAAATTTCCCTGGGCCGAGCACAAGGCGCGTTTCCCCCGTCTCAGCGAACCGGATGTCTCCTACCATGGAGTGGTCTACACGGAAGCATTGGGCCCGGCAGCATTCATCGGACGCGCACGCGTGGTGCCGCTGCGCAACATGGGTGCGGCGATCAGCCCCTTCAACGCCTTCCTGTTGCTGCAGGGGATCGAGACCGTACCGCTGCGCATGGATCGCATCTGCGACAACACGCTGCGGGTGGCTGAATTCCTGCGCCAGCACCCGCAGGTTTCCTGGGTCAACTACGCCGGGCTGCCCGATCACAAAGATCACGCACTCGTGCAGAAATATATGGGGGGACGCGCTTCCGGCATCCTCACCTTCGGCGTCAAGGGCGGGCGCGAGGGCGGGGCACGTTTTCAGGATGCCCTGCAGTTGATCACCCGCCTGGTCAATATCGGCGACTGCAAATCACTTGCCTGCCACCCGGCCAGCACCACTCACCGCCAACTGTCTCCCGACGAGTTGGTCAAAGCGGGGGTTACCGAGGACATGGTGCGTCTCTCGATCGGCATCGAGCACATCGATGATCTGTTGGCAGACATCGATCAGGCGTTAAAAGCCGCCGGTTAGGGGTCTATTCATCGGCCGGGCTCTGCCGTTGGTCGGCACGAGCCCGCCGGCAGGGCGTTGTTGATAGGGATGACCTGGCCCGGGTGGTATACTGGCGCCCATTGACGATGCCATTGCGGAGCTGCCAACCATGGCGATCAATCCGATCTACGATAGTGCTATCCAGGGTATTCAGCGCGGATTTGAGGGGCTGAATCGTAACGCCCACACCATCGCCCATGCCAATACTCAGGATACCAGCGTCCTCGATGGGGATGTCCTCAAGGCACTGGTGCAATTAAGCGCCAATCGCACCCAAGTCGAAGCCTCTGTGTCGGTGATACGCCGTACCGACGAGGCACTTTCGAGCCTTCTTGATTCCTGACACCGCCGCCGTGCCATTGGCAACGAGCCCCAGGCGATTCGCGCGACTAGCACCGGCTGCATTGGTAATCACGCTTCGGTCTACAGCCCAGAGGAGAGCTCCATCGGCCATAAGCACGCCAAACGGCGGATGATCCAGACCTCATGATTGTCAGCGACAACAACGCCCTCAACAGCTACCTGAAGACGCCGCCCTATTTCAGTGGCGAACGCGGCGTAAACAGCGTTTTCGAGATCGCGCCGCCACGTCAGGTTCCCAGTGTGATCCAGGATCGCGGCACCGAACAGGAGTCGCGCTGGGCAGAGGAACGCCGCAAAGCCCAGGAAGATGCCCCGCGTGACCGCCACGCCGCTCGCGACACGCACACGGCCTTACAACCGGCAGGGCGGCAAGCGGCGCTCTACACCGCGCTGCCCGAGCTGCGACTCGCCAAACCCTGGCAAACGGAAGTCGATTCACGCCTCAGCAGTCAAGCGCAGATCCGCACCCAATTGGCGCACTCGGGCTATCTGCCTCGACATTTGGTAGTTGCCGGTGGACACGCGTTTGAAAGCGCTGTGCAGGCGCGCGCCACCCTCAACGCCAGCAAGGTCCACCAGCAACGCCTCGCCGTCTCGCAACGCAGCGGCCAACAGCGTATCTCCCCCGAGTAGTTGCCGAAACGATTCGCAATACACAAGGAAGCGGAATCTCGGCGTATGCGCGTATAATGGCCGCCGCAATGCGCCGGCAGACGGGAGGAAGAGCGCCGTGATTAACGTCAACGATCTGATGACGACCAATCTCTACACCTTGAGCGAGAACGATACCCTGCGTACCGCCAGACTCGCCATGGCTGAGCATCGCATTCGCCATATTCCCATCGTCGACGCGGACAATCGCTTTCTGGGCATTCTGACGCAGCGTGATGTCCTGGCGCTGACCGTCTCTTCTCTGGCCGACATGGACGCCGAGGAACGCGAAGCCCTGGATACCAACATCACGTTGCGTGAAGTGATGAGCCGCAACGCGCTCACCGTCGACGCCAAGACCAGTCTGCGCGAAGCCGCGGGACTGATGCTGGAAAGAAAGATTGGCTGCCTACCGGTGGTTACCGGCGATTATCTGATCGGTATTCTTACCGAGGCGGATTTCCTCAAGCTGGTGGTCCACCTGGTCGATCGCATCGAAGAGTTGGGCGAAGAGTACTGACAAGTTCTTAAGTGGAGTCATCCCCGGGTCTGTACGCCGAGAGAGGTAAGGCCGTTACGCTGCCGCCCTTGATCTCCTTTACCTCGGTGATCTTGGCCACACCTTCCTTCTCAACCTCGTCGATACGCACCACGGCATGCATGGGAATGTAGGTGCGGTTCACGCCTTCAAATTCGCTTTTTAAACGCTCCTCCGCCGGATCCACCAGCATCGCCGAACGCTCCCCAAAGATCAGTCCATCGACTTCCACGAAGCCGTACATGCTGGACTGGGAAACCCCCTTGGCGTAGAGCTCATACACCTTGCCTTGGTTAAAAAAAACCACCTTGAAGACACTGCGTTTCTTTGCCATAGCGCTCTCGTAACGTGCGAGGTATGAAAGGCGGGATTTACTTTACCCGCCAGGGTGAGAGTATCACGTGCGCGGCCCGGGCAGCCGCCCTTGTTCGCGATAGACACGATAGTCATCCAGAATACGCGCGTGATCGAACGCCAACGGTTCAGGTAGTGCATCGAGCGCAAAGACGCCAACATCTGCCGCATCATCCCCTGCCGACGGCTTACCCTGTGCCTGCGCCACATAAACCGCGCTTGCCGTATGCCCACGGACATCGCGCGCAGGTTCCGAATACAGACCCAGCAACACCACCAGCTGCGCCGCCAACCCGGTCTCTTCCAATGCTTCGCGCGTTGCCGCCCGTTCGACGCTCTCACCCACATCAACGAAGCCGCCGGGTAATGCCCAACCCAACGGAGCGTTACGCCGTCGGATCAAAACAATGGGTCTTCCCGGCTGGTCAATGAGTTCGATGATGGCATCCGCGGCAAGCTGCGGTGTTTCGGGTCGCGGCATAGTGACTCCCTGATTCAGAGCCTGCATTGTAGAGCGCATCGACAGGCACGTCGAAATGAGATCCTGTATTATTGCCCCTCCTTTGAAGCCGCAGGACCCCGCAATGCTCATCGTTATGGACCATGCCGCCACTCCGGATCAGATTGCTGCCGTTACCGACAGAATCCGTGAGTTGGGGTATACCCCGCAACCCATACCCGGAGAGAACCGTGTCGCCATCGGTGTACTGGGCAATCATGGGTATGTCGACGAGGAACCGTTTCGCGGCTTGCCGGGGATTCTTGAACTGATCCACGTCTCGAAGCCCTACAAACTGGTGAGTCGCGACTTTCATCCCCAGGATACCGTCGTCGGCGTAGGCAACGACGTACGTTTCGGCTGGTCTGAAGAACCGGTGATGATCGCCGGTCCGTGTGCGGTGGAAAACCGCGATCAGCTGCTGAACGCCGCCCGCGCCGTCAAGGCCGCCGGCGCGCGGGTGCTGCGCGGTGGTGTCTTCAAGCCGCGCACCGGTCCCCACACCTTCCAGGGCATGGGTTACGACGGACTGCAGCTCCTGGAGGAAGCGCGCGCTGAAACCGGTCTGCCTTTCGTAACCGAAGTGATGCGTATCGACCAGTTGGAGCGCGTGGCGGAATCCGCGGACTTTCTGCAGATCGGCGCCCGTAACATGCAGAACTTCGATCTTCTGAAAGAGATCGGCCAGCTCAAAAAACCGGTCATGCTCAAACGCGGACTGAGCGCAACAATCGAAGAATTTCTGGCCGCTGCCGAGTACATCGTCAGCGAAGGGAACGATCAAGTCGTGCTATGCGAACGCGGTATCCGCACCTTTGAAACCGCGCTGCGCAACACGCTCGATCTCGGCATCGTGCCCTATCTCCGCCAAATCACCCACCTGCCGGTTATCGTCGACCCCAGCCACGCCACAGGTCGGCGCGAAATCATCGGCCCGGTGACCAAGGCGGCGTTGGTGATCGGTGCGGCGGGCATCATGGTGGAAGTACACCCGGAACCCGCCAAGGCGTTGTGCGATGGTCCGCAGGCGCTGACCCCCGGTTACTTCAACGAATTGATGCGCGAGATCAATGCATTGCGCGCGGCGTTGGCAACCTCGGCCAAATCGTTCCACACCGCCGCTTGAGCGGCGCCACCAGGCGTAGCCGCGCGCGACGCTGCCGAAAGGCGTACCGTCACCCCCTGCGGCGTCGAGCTGTCCGGCTCGTGCCGTCAGCGCCCAGGCTTCGTCGAGCGCTTGTGACCAGGCGACCGCGAGCGAGTGCGAATGGCTGCCGTCTACTGCCGAGTCGGTCCGCTCCCAGGTAAACGCCACAGATCCTTGCCCAAGATAGCGAACCACCGTGAGGCTGGTGCACGATTCCAGCAATCCCGAACCTAGACCGAACGCTGTTGCGGTAACGACGTAGGGCGCCAAGCGCGCGATCTCCCGTTGTATGCTGGCGCTCGGGTCATGAAAGGCGCGACAGCACGACCCTTCGTAGAAGGCAATACCACAATCGTCCTGGTGCGGGCCTGTCTCCCCGCCGCGTTTCATCAGTCCGGAGAAACTGAAACAGATGTCGGCGGGGATGTTGGTGCTCATGCCGAGAAGTTCACACACGGGGTCTGGTCTAGCGTGGTCACTGAGATCTGAAAGAACCTGTTCGCTCCACGTTTCCGGTTCAAACCAACCGCAGGAGCGGTTGTGCACTTTTGCGTTACACCCCCCCATCCTTGGGTATCCTCTGCGTTTCAACGCCAAGCCCTTGCTGCTATCATCCCCGCCCTAACCAGTGCGAACCGTCCAGGAATGGCATGAACAACATCGTCTTGATCCAGATCTCCGGCGACGACAGCCCGGGTCTGACCGCCTCGCTGATGGAGGTACTGGCCCAATTCGATGTGGAAATCCTCGATATCGGTCAGGCGGTTGTCCACAACACCCTGTCGCTGGCGATGCTGGTCAAGATCGGGCCGGGCGAAGACGGGGTGCTTAAAGAGGTGCTGTTCCACCTGCACAAGGCGGGGCTCAACGCGCGCTTCACGCCGGTCGACGACGACGAGTATCTGCGCTGGGTCGGCGGACGCGGAAAATCACTGTACGTCATCACTGTGTTCGGTCGCGAAGTCACTCCCGATCACATGGCACGCGTCGCCAAGGTGATCAGCGGTCATGGGCTCAACATCGACGAAATCCATCGCCAGTCGGGGCGCGTGCCGCTCGACCCGGCGTTGGATCAACACCGCCGCTGCGTTGAACTGGTTGTGCGCGGCGAACCCCGCGACGAACACACCATGAAATCGGCGTTCATGGAGATCTCTCACGAATCAGGTGTCGATATCGCCTTCCAGCGCAACAACGTCTTTCGGCGCAATCGGCGGCTGGTGGTGTTCGACATGGACTCGACGCTCATCCAGCATGAGGTTATCGATGAACTCGCCAAGGAGGCCGGTGTCGGCGAACAGGTTGCGGCCATCACCGAATCGGCCATGCGTGGCGATATCGATTTCAAGGAGAGCTTTCGCCAACGCCTGGCGCTGCTTAAAGGTCTCGACGCCAGCGTGCTGGAAACGATCGCGCAGCGACTGCAACTCACCGAAGGCACCGAACGGCTGTTTGCCAATCTCAAGGCGCTGGGCTACAAAACCGCCATCGTCTCGGGCGGTTTCACCTTCTTCGGCCAGCACCTGCAGCAAAAACTCGGTATTGATTACGTCTACGCCAACGAGCTGGAAATCACCGACGGCAGGGTAACCGGCCGGGTCGCCGGTGAGATCATCGACGGCCAGCGCAAAGCGGAACTGCTCAAGGAGATCGCGGTCAAGGAGCACATCAACCTCGAGCAGGTGATTGCGGTGGGTGACGGCGCCAACGATCTGCCGATGCTGGAAGCCGCCGGACTCGGCATCGCCTTCCACGCCAAACCCATCGTCAAAGCCAACGCCCGGCAGGCCATCTCCACGCTCGGGCTGGACGGAATTCTCTATCTGATCGGGTTACGGGATTACGAGATACTGAACTAAGCATGCGTTCCGGCTCGGTCCGCAACACCTCGCACTGAGCACCCTGAAAAAGCATTCCCTGCCGCAAAACCAATCTATACTCAAGCATAGTGGCGGGTATCGAGGAGCCGCTAGCGCAGAAATCCACATCGTTCGGTACAGAGGAGGTGGTGGCCATGTGGCGACCAATATTTGCAGCAATTCCGACGCTCCTGATTGCAAGTCTCATGAGCGGCCTGGGTACGGCAGCGGATACGCGGAATCCAGCCTTGTGGAAACACCACACCACCGGCGATTTTGCCGAGGTATTGGATGCCATCAAGTTCGGGCTGGAAACGCATCAGTTCACCATCACCAGCGAGCAAAATCTCTCCGGAGCACTGGAGCGCAACAAGGAGGCGCTCGGGGAGATGCGCTGGAACACCATCGGCTTCGATCATGTCCAGGCCGTGCACTTCTGCTCGCTCCTGTTCAACCTGGACGCGATCAATACCGATATCGATCTCGCGGTTCTCTGTCCCTTCAAACTGGTTGCCTATACGACGCGGGCAGCACCGCGGAAGGTTACCGTCATTACCATCCGGCCGAGCTATCTTGTCCAGCACGAGCCCAGCGCGAAAGCCAAAGAACTTGGCGAACAGATGGAGCAGAGAATCATCAGCGCGATTAAGGCGGGCATGGAGCCGTTCTGAGCGACCTCCAGCACGATCAGCGGTTTATCTGCGACACTCGGTTTTCACCATCACCCCACGCAAGCGGCGATCCGCTTGTCATCGCGCCTTGAACCCCGAACTTCCACCTGCACGGGAATGGCAATGCGACAACAATCTCTGACCCTCAAAGCTTGCAGCGTTGCCGGCGATCCGCCGCGACCGCGGGTGGCTCGCTGACACAGCACACCGACGGTTTCGCTGCACACCTCAACGGCGAGCAATATCGCGGTCAGCTCTTCGGGCTCGCTCACCATCGGGTCATGGCCAGTTCTCAGTTCCACCACGTTCCAGCCCGCTTCCTCGCGTACGCGCCGACGCATAACATCAATCACAGCTCGCGCGGGATTCTGAGATAGGTTCTAGGTGCGAGGGAATTGCGCGATACGCCGGATATCGAATGACAAGGGATCCTGGCAGACCCCGACCGACTGGGGTGTCTGGCGCCGGCTCACCCACTCCCGGTCGGCACCCTGCAAGCCAAAGAGCTGCGCATCCGGCGGTGGTATGGCTGCCCCACCGCTTTGACGGGCAGCCTCGATGCGACCCTTGATGATCTCCGCAGGATGCCGGCTACTCCAACGCTCCCCCGGCTTGGGCACCACGGCATCCACGTAGATCAGGTGCCGGATCAACCCCGGACACTCCCGCTCCAGCGTGTCTGCCGTGCCGGTGATCACCATTCTCGCGTAGCTGTGCGCGACCAGCACCACTTCGTCCGGCTCCTCGCTGCGAATCAGATTCAACACGTCCTGGACGTGCGTCGCGAGTCGAATATCGGCATTGATCAGATGCGCCCGCTCCGGTCAAAGCGACGGCGGATGCCTCGCGCCCCGCCGCGCGCAGCACCATCCCCCGTGCCCGGCTCCGTGAACCAGAACGTAGTACGACATGACGATTCCATCGTGGTGATCGGGTCAAGTGAAGCAGCTCGGCGCAGCCTGCACCACCCCGGAGCAACCTCGCTCAGGGCGCAGCGAAGAACTGATGGAGGACCTGGTCGCCGACTTGAATTCCCAGACGCTCCGCCAGCCCGGCATTGATTTCAAGAACCGCGATCGCCGGGCGGAGCGAACTGATGCTGCCCAGCGAGTAGGGTGTGGTGCCGCGGGCGATGTGGACGATGCGCCCGCCCTTGTCGACAAACAGCATATCGAGGGGGAGCGGTGTGTTTTTCATCCACATGATCACAACGTGCTCGTGTGGGTGCACGAACAGCATGCCGACCGTGTCCGGGAGCGCTTGGACAAACATCAGGCCACGGGCGCGTTGCACGGGATCGATGGCCAGAAACACGTCGAAGCGCTCCTCACGTCCTGCGGTGGTGCGGATCGCCACCTCGCCACGGCCGAATGACTCGGCGAGCGCGCGCCCCTGCGCAGTGACCTGCGTTGTGCCCTGAGCGTGTGCGCTACCGCCCAGCAGCAGCCCTACGATCAAGGACGCGACAACGATTCTGCAGGGGCTCATGAGGGATCGATCCAATACCCGCCTGGCGTACGCGGTGTTAAACGGTCAGCTCAGCGGCGGCTCGCGGCGTGAACGCCGTGAGCCACGCGATTCGGCATCAGCTTAGCGCAAACAGAAACGCCGCGACTCCGCGCGGCGTTTCTGTTTCTGCGTTAACGGCGAATTTCTACCCGTCCGCACCGGCTTCTTCAGCAACGCCCGGCTTGCCGGCCAACTCCAGAAGCAGCTGATTCAAGCGCTGCACGAATCCGGCCGGGTCTTCCAGTTGACCGCCCTCGGCGAGCAGCGCCTGGTCGAATAGTATGTTGGCCCAATCGCCGAAACGCGCATCCTCTTTTTCCTGCGCCAGTCCCTCGACCAGGGGGTGGCTGGTATTGATCTCGAGAATCGGCTTGCTGCCGCCTACACTCTGCCCCAGCGACTTCAGCATGCGCTCCAGGTTGGCGCTCATATCCGTCTCGTCGACCACCAGGCAGGCGGGTGAATTCTTCAGGCGTTCGGTGGCGCGCACCTCCTTTACCTTGCCTTCCAGCACCCCCTTGATACGCTTGATCAAGTCTTTTTCCTTGCGCGAAACCTTCTTTTTCTTGCCCGCGGTCTCGACCCCGCCGCTGAGTTCCTTCAGGTCGAGCTCGCCGCGCGTGACCGATGCCAGCGACTTGCCCCCGAACTCGTCGAGGTGCGAGACCAGCCACTCGTCCACGCGATCGGAGAGCAGCAACACCTCGATACCCTTGTCGCGGAAGACCTCCAGATGCGGGCTGTTCTTGGCCGCGAGGAAGGTCTCGGCGGTGATGAAGTAGATCTTCTCCTGCCCCTCTTTCATGCGGCCGATGTAATCGTCCAGCGAAACATTCTGCTCCTCGGTATCGGCATGGGTCGAAGCGAAACGCAGCAGTTTGGCGATGCGTTCCTTGTTGGTGAAGTCTTCGCCCGGCCCCTCTTTCAGTACCCGGCCGAACTCTTTCCACAGCGCCTGATACTTCTCGGGATCGTTGGTGGCGATGCCCTCCAGCAGTCCCAGCACCTTCTTGACCGAGCCCGAGCGCATGGAGTCGATCAGTTTGTTGTGCTGCAGGATCTCGCGCGAGACGTTGAGCGGCAGATCCGCCGAATCGACGATACCGCGCACGAAGCGCAAATAACTCGGCATCAGGTGCTTGGCGTCATCCATGATGAAGACGCGCCGCACGTAGAGCTTTACGCCGTGGCGCTGCTCGCGATCGAACAGATCGAACGGCGCACGTTTCGGGATATAGAAAAGCGAGGTGTACTCCTGCTTGCCCTCGACATGGCTGTGCACCCAATCCAGCGGTTCCTCGAAATCGTGGGCGATGTGCTTGTAAAGCTCCTTGTACTCATCGTCGCTCACGTCCTTTTTATTCCGCTGCCATAGTGCAGAGGCCTGATTGATAGTCTCCTCTTCGTCGGTCTTCTTATCCTCTTCCTCCTTGCGCATCAGAATCGGCAGGCTGATGTGGTCGGAGTAGCGGCGAATGATCGACTGCAACCGGTAGCTGGTGAGCAGCTCATCCTCGCCCTCGCGCAGGTGCAGCACCACTTCGGTGCCGCGCTGGGGACGGTCGACGGTTTCGATGGAGAAGGTGCCCTCGCCGTCCGATTCCCAGCGCACGCCGTGCTCGGCGGTGAGGCCGGCGCGGCGCGTGGTCACCACCACCCTGTCGGCGACGATGTACGAGGAGTAGAAGCCGACGCCGAACTGGCCGATCAGCTCGGCGTCCTTGGCCTGCTCGCCGGTCAGCGCTTTGAAGAATTCGCGGGTCCCCGACTTGGCGATGGTACCGAGGTTGTCCAGCACCTCCTGGCGATTCATGCCGATGCCGTTGTCGCGCACGGTGATGGTGCGGGCCTCTTTGTCGTAGTCGATGCGGATCTTGAGGTCGGCATCACCCTCGAACAGGGCATCGTCGGCAAGGGCCTCGAAACGCAGCTTGTCGGCGGCATCCGAGGCGTTGGAAATGAGCTCCCGCAGGAAGATCTCCTTGTTGGAGTAGAGGGAGTGGATCATCAGCTGCATCAACTGACGCACTTCAGCCTGAAAATCCAGGGTCTCCTTGTGGGCTTCTACACTCATGGGTACTCAAACTCCTTGGTCAAAGGTAGATTAGGCAGGATTATTGATTCAGCTCGGGCAGATAGTTGGGGTTCGTTTGGCACTTTTCAACCCCCAATCGCCACCGATGGGACCATATTCTGCTGAAAATGTGCAGTTGCAGCACAATCGGCGGGTGTTTAAAATCACCCCTTCTCCGGCAAGAGGACCCACAAGAGCGGCGTCAAACCCTGCACCATTGACAAAGCCTCCCCAGCGCGTCCTTACCGGCAGTACCCACAAGCCCGCGCACCCCCGGCCCTTGCCCATGACCCGGCCCTCGTATCTACCGCCAACAAGGTACAGAATCAGAGCACGGCATCATTCGATTTTCTTGGTCTTAGGCTACGGAGGGTATTGCGATGCGCTACATCAAACGGTTCGCTGAACTGGGCATGCAGGATGTACCCCTGGTGGGGGGCAAGAATTCGTCGCTGGGCGAGATGTACAGCGCCTTGTCGGGGAAGGGAGTCAAGGTACCAAACGGATTCGCCACCACCACCGACGCCTATCATCACTATCTGCAGCACAACCAGCTCTTCGAACGCATCTCCGAGGTGCTGGAAGCGCTCGACGTGGACGACGTCAGAGCGCTGGCCGCCACCGGCAGACAGGTCCGCCAGTGGGTGCTCGAGGGTGAGATGCCGCAGGAGCTGGCCGACGAGATCGTCGCCGCCTACGGTGAGCTGGCCGTCGAGTACGGCGACAATCCCGACGTGGCGGTACGCAGCTCCGCCACCGCCGAGGATCTGCCCAGTGCCTCGTTCGCCGGCCAGCAGGACACCTACCTCAACATCCGCGGCGCCGAACAGCTGGTCGCCACCTGCCGCAAGGTCTTCGCTTCGCTCTTTACCGACCGCGCCATCTCCTACCGCGTCCACCAGGGTTTCACTCATATGGATGTCGCGCTCTCCATCGGCGTGCAGAAGATGGTGCGCTCCGACCTCGCCGGTTCAGGGGTCATGTTCACCCTCGACACCGAGACCGGATTCCGCGACGCGGTCTTCATCACCGCCGCCTACGGCCTGGGCGAGAACGTGGTGCAGGGTGCGGTCAATCCCGACGAGTTCTACGTCTTCAAGCCGACACTGGAGACGGGCAAGCGCCCTATCATCCGCCGCCACCTGGGCGAAAAGGCGCTACGCATGGTCTATTCCGACGATCCGCGGGCCGACAACCCGGTCAGGAACGTCGAAGTTCCGGCCGCGGAACGCCAGCAGTTCTCGATCAGCGACGACGAGGTGCTGCAGCTCGCCCGTTACGCGGTGACCATCGAGAAGCACTACTCGCAGCAAACGGGCCGCGCCATGCCCATGGATATCGAATGGGCGAAAGACGGCCAGAGCGGCGAGCTGTTCATCGTCCAGGCCCGCCCCGAGACGGTGCAGTCCACCGACAATGGCACCTATCAGGAGATCTACAAACTGGAGACCCGCGGCAAGGTGCTGTGCCAGGGCAAGAGCGTCGGGCAGAAGATCGCGGCCGGCAGGGTGCGGGTGATCATGGACTCCGAGCAGATGACCGATCTGCAGCCCGGCGAGATCCTGGTCACCGACATGACCGACCCCGACTGGGAGCCAGTGATGAAAATCGCCGGCGCGATCATCACCAACCGCGGCGGGCGCACCTGCCACGCCGCCATCATCGCCCGCGAGCTGGGCATCCCCGCCATCGTCGGCTGCGGCAACGCCACCCAGGTGCTGGAAGAGGGGGCGGACGTCACCATCTCCTGCGCCGAAGGCAACAACGGCATGATCTACGCGGGCCTGCAGAAGTACTCCATCGAGCGCATCGACCTCGGCAACCGTGAAAAGCCCAAGACCAAGATCTACGTCAACGTCGGCAATCCCGAAGTCGCCTTCGAGGTGAGCAAGCTGCCCGCCGACGGCGTGGGTCTGGCGCGGCTCGAGTTCATCATCAACAACACCATCAAGGTGCATCCGCGCGCATTGCTCGAATACGACCGCGTCCCGGCGGATGTGCGGCAACAGATCGACGCCATCGTCGCCGGCTACGGTGATCGCACCAACTACTTCGTCCAGAAACTGGCCGAGGGGGTAAGCAACATCGCCGCCGCCTTCTACCCGCGGCCGGTCATCGTGCGCATGAGCGACTTCAAATCCAACGAGTACGCGGCGATGATCGGCGGTACCACCTTCGAGCCCGATGAAGAGAACCCGATGATCGGGTATCGCGGCGCCTCGCGTTACTACTCCGCCGACTTCGCCGAGTGCTTCGCGCTGGAGTGCGCGGCGATGAAACGGGTGCGCGATGACATGGGCCTTACCAATGTCAAGCTGATGCTGCCGTTCGTGCGCACCGTCGACGAAGGCGTGAAGGTGCTCGAGGTGATGAAGGCCAACGGGCTGGAACGCGGCGGGAACGGACTCGAGGTCTATATCATGTGCGAGATTCCCTCCAATGCGCTGTTGGCCGACCAGTTCCTGGAGCACTTCGACGGCATGTCCATCGGCTCCAATGACCTGACCCAGCTCACACTCGGCGTCGATCGCGACTCGGGCATCCTCACCGGCTTCGACGAACGCGACGAAGCGGTGCGCAAACTCATGGGCATGGCGATTGCCGCCTGCAACCGCAACGGCAAGTACATTGGGATTTGCGGTCAGGCGCCCTCGGACTTCCCCGAGATCACCCGCTGGCTGGTGGATCAGGGCATCCAGTCACTCTCGCTCAACCCCGACAGCGTGCTCGATATGAGCGGTGTGGTGTTGGAAGAGGAGAAGCGCTTGGGTAAAAAGGCGAGTTGAGTTGTTTCTCCCGCCAAGTCGCCAAGAGCGCAAAGGAAAAGAACTTCACCGTAGGAGCGGCGGAAGCCGCGAACGAGATCTGGCAATCTCCGCAGTCATTCGCGGCTTCCGCCGCTCCTACAATCTCCCTTGCTATGCAGGTCGGGTTAGCGCAGCGTAACCCGACGTTGTGGATTCCGGATCTTCGCTGCGCTACGTCCGGAATGACGGTGTGGGGCGTCTTTGCGCGAGTAAGGTCTTTGAATCTCCAGTAGAATAGTCGGCAATTCGCCCGCATAGGATTTTTTAATGCCCCAGATCCACCCCACCCTGTTGGTCATCCTCGACGGCTTCGGGATCAATCCCGATGAAACCAGCAACGGCATCGCCATCGCCGGTACGCCCAAGCTCGACGCCTGGTTCGACCGCTACCCGCACACCCAGCTGCAGACCTCGGGCCGTGCGGTGGGGCTGCCGGAGGGGCAGATGGGCAACTCCGAAGTGGGGCATATGACCATCGGCTCCGGCTCCATCATTCGCCAGTACCTGGTGCGCATCGACGACGCCATCGCCGACGGCTCGCTGTACTTGAACACCACGCTCAACGCCGCCATCAATGCCGCGCCACCGGGCGGTAACGTCCATCTGTTGGGAATGGTCTCCGACGGCGGCGTACACAGTCACATCGACCATCTGCTTGCGTTGGTGCAGATGGTCGGCAAAGCGGGCCGAATCCCCGTCGTGCACATGATCACCGATGGGCGCGACACGGCACCGAAGTGCGCGCAGGATTATCTGCCGCCGCTGGAGACAGCGCTTGCCGCCGCGGGTGGCCGCATTGCGGTCGTCTCCGGTCGCTACTACGCCATGGATCGCGACCAGCGCTGGGAGCGTACCGAACTCGCCTTTCGTGCACTCGTCAACGGCGCAGGCCGCACTGCCGCAACCGCACGCGAGGCCATCGATGATGCCCACGCCCGCGATGAGAGTGACGAGTTCATCGTGCCGACCGTGATCGGCGCCGCGACACCGATCAGCGCCGACGATCCGGTCATCTTTTTCAATTTCCGCAACGACCGCACCCGGCAGATGACCGCCGCGCTGAGTCAGCGCACATTCGACGCTTTCGACCGAGGTGATTTTCAGCCGGTGGTGGTCACGTGTCTCACGGAGTACGACCCGGCATTCAAGCTACCCGTCGCCTTCGAAAAAGAGGTGCCGCAGACCACGCTCGCCGAGATCATCAGCAACGCCGGCCTCAAGCAGTTCCACTGCGCGGAAACCGAGAAATACGCCCACGTCACCTTCTTCCTCAACGGCGGTCACGAGGCGCCGGTGCCCGGCGAGGTGCGGGTGATGATCCCCTCACCCAGAGTGGCCACCTACGACCTGCAGCCGGAGATGAGCGCGCACGAGGTCACCGACGCCTGCATCGCGGCGATCGAGAGCGGCGACTACGCCTTCATCGTCGTCAACTACGCCAACTGCGACATGGTGGGTCACACCGCAGTACGCGAAGCCATCCTCAAAGCGGTACGCACCGTTGACGACGAGGTGAGCCGGCTGCTCGACAGCGCCGTAGCGCACGGTTTCTCGGCGTTGATCTCCGCCGACCACGGCAATTGCGAGGAGATGGTCGATCCTGTCACCAACAATCCGCAGACCCAGCATACGCTGTTTCCCGTTCCCTGCCTGGTGGTGGACGATCGCCCCTGGACATTGCGCGACGGCGGCGGGCTGGCCAACATCGCACCCACGATCCTGGAGCTCATGGGCCTGGAGATCCCGACGACCATGACCGGCGAGTCACTCTTGGTGGCTGCCGGTCAGCCCGAGGCCACGCGAACCGGCGTCGTCTGATACCCGCACCATGCCGCTCGATACCTGGCTGACCATGCTGCTCACCGCCCTGGCGATCAGTATCTCGCCAGGCGCCGGTGCGGTTACCGCCATGAGCTATGGTCTGACCCACGGGGCGCGCAATGCCTTCTCCGCGGTGCTCGGCCTGCAGTGTGGATTCATCACCCAGATCGTTGTCGTTGGTATCGGCCTGGGCGGGTTGATTGCCGCCTCGGTCACCCTCTTCACGACGGTGAAGTGGATCGGGGTGGGCTATCTCATCTACCTGGGTCTCCGCAAATGGCGCGAAGGCGGTGAGCTGAAACTGGGCCGCGTCACACTCGCTTTTTCGCATCGTCGCGCCTTTTTCGAGTCGGTGCTGGTCAATCTCACCAATCCCAAGTCGCTGGTCTTTCTGGTGGCGCTGATGCCGCAATTCATCGATCCGCATGCCGATCAGGCGCAACAGATCGCCATCATCGGCGCAACCCTGATCGCGGTGGATGTCGCGGTGATGTCCGGTTACAGCACCCTCGCCTCGCGCCTGCGTTCGCTGCTGCGCAATGAAAAGGCGGTACGGTTGCAGAACCGCATTACCGGCGGTGTGCTGATCGGCGCGGGGCTACTGCTCGCCAGTACCGATAACCGCCGGTGAACGAACCGGGAAACAAAAGACCGAACAGCACTACCACGGATCGACATGAACTGCGCTCAAGGGTACACCGCTGGTTTTGTCAACAAGCATCGCCATATAGAATTTTCGCGCCAGCAGTGGCAGATAACCTACCTGATCCTTTTCGCGACCCGCTTTATGCAACGCACGCGTTATCAGATCGCGTGTTCCAGCATCTCTTGAGAGCAACTTGTCCAGGGGGATCACTCTATTATGTAAATCCCCGTCCTGCTCCTCGAAAGGAATGTAGTACTTGGGCATGCGATCGATATCTTTCTGCTCGAACACCGAAGAGAAGAGCAACTGGTTCCGTTCCTGGATAGTCGTGGGTCGTTTGGTACCGACCACCCGTGGGCCGGTCCAGGACAATGATTTGAACTGGGGGAGTTCGGCCTGTGATAAATCTTCGTCAGACAGTTCATTGGCTGCCACCAGTACGAACCGATCCACCGCAAACACCAAGAAAACAGGTCTGGCCTGCCAGACGATCGATGCGCCGTAGACAAGCGCTGCGATCTGCAGAAAACCAATGACACCAAGATCAAACTTCAGGGTTTTCTTACCCGATTTGAAAACGACCAGAGTCAGCAGTGGGCCGATCACGACATCGACACCGATGAGAATCGTCAGCAACTGATCCGCTCCACTCGCCCTGAAATAGGGCTGTGGATACCAGATCAGCAGCATCAGCGTCACAAACAGCAGCGCGATACCAACACTGATGAGCAAATGGATTCCGGATGCAGTCCAACGCGACGCCGTTATTCTCCTCCAACGCTATTCGTAAGACATCGTTTGGCGCTTGATCACTATTAAACGACCAGCACAGCTGCGAACTTTATAGCAAAAAAATAACCCGATAACGTCCCGTGCTCGCTCACTGTGCCGGAGCGCCCTTTATGAGCAGCTGTTTTATGGCTTGCACCATTGCAACGGCTGCGGGTGCCAGAACCACCTCCTTACGCCACGCCAGCACCCAGGTACGACGCAACGGCGGCGCATCGATGGGCGCGGCGGTGAGTTCGCCGGCGGTGAGCAGCGGACCGCACACCTCACGCGACAATACCGTGTAACCCAATCCCCGATGCACGAAATCCAGCAGCATGCGCAACGAATCGGCCTCGATCACCGTCTGCAATCGCACCCCGGCGCGGAACGCGGACTGCTCGACGATGGCGCGCAGTCCGTGGCGGTAGCCGGGAAGGATCATCGGCAGCGCGGCCAGGGATTCGAAACGCACCGGGGTAGCGGCTGACAGCCCGGCATCGGGCGGTCCGATCAACTCCAGCGCTTCGATCCGCAACAGTTCGGTCTGCAGACCAGCGCTGAGCGCGCCCTCATAGAGAATCCCCAGATCCAACCGACCACCCAGCAGCCCGTCCTGGATGGCGCCGGTTAGGTCTTCGATGATCTGCAGCGACACCTCGGGATATCTCGCTCGGTAACCCTCCACCAACTCTCCCGCCATAGCGGTGCTGACGCTGGGTGGGATGCCGACGCTGAGGCGCCCACCTACCTGCCCGGGACTGCCAAGGTCGCGTTCCACCTTGGCGATATCCTCAAAGAGGCTGTAGGCGCTGTCGCGCAGCCGTTCGCCCGCCTCGGTGGGCACCACGCCACGGCCGGTACGATGCAGCAGGCTGACGCCGAGATGCTCTTCCAGCAGATGGATCTGACGGCTCAGGGCCGGCTGCGACACCCGCAGCCGTTCGGCGGCCAGGCTGAGGCTGCCCAGTTCGGCGACGTGTACGAAGCTGCGCAGATGAGTGAGATTCATGGCGCAATGATATCAGCGATACGCATAGCTGATAGAGTCAGATTGCCATTGTTTGATATCTCGGCGCGACTAGACTGATTCATCATGCACCACGACACCTCCCTCTCCCCGCAGCGCGCGGCCATCCTGCTGGTCACGATCGCCACCGCTGCCATCGCCTTCAAAGGCATCTTCGCCCGCTTCGCCTATCTCGACGGGGCAACCGTCACCGAACTCCTGCTGCTGCGCTTTGTCATCGCCTCACCTTTGTTTCTCCTGATCGCCCGCATCGCGGCACCCGGCGGCCTTGGGCGGCTGGATCGCGACGGGTGGCGGGGCTGCTTGATCGCTGGGGCACTCTTCTTCGTGGCGACACTGTGCGATTTCACGGCCATCGAGCGCATCGGCGCGGGGCTGTCGCGCATCATCCTCTTCACCTTCCCGATCTTCGTCATCCTGTTGACTGCACTGCGTGATCGCCGCCCGCCGCCAGCGGGTCACGTCGTGCTCTTTGCCGTGGTCTATGCCGGACTCTGGCTGGTGGTGATGCCGAACGGTCCCGACGCGCTGGATCAGGCGCAATGGTTGGGTGTCCTGTGGGCGCTGGGTTCGGCAGTTGCCTACGCCGCCTTCCTGGTCACCAGCCAGGTGGTCATGACCCGCATGGGCTCGATGCGCTTTACCGCGCTCTACAACATTGTGGTTCTGGTGCTGATGGTGGCCTACGCGGGAATCGTCGATCCACCGCAACGCTGGCCATCCGCCGAGACCCTGAAGTGGGGCAGCCTGATCGCCGTGCTCTGCACCGTGCTGCCCTTCTTCCTGTTGTTCGAAGGCATCCGCCGAATCGGCGCTTCTCAAACCAGCCTGATCACCCTCTCCGGACCGGTGATCACGGTCGCCGTCGCCTGGTGGTTACTGGATGAGGTAATGGCGCCGGTGCAGTGGATCGGATTGGGGATGCTGGTCGTCAGCGTGGGTGTCCTCTCGGGACCCGGTGCGTGGAAGGCTGCGCTGCGCCGTTGGATCTCTGCTCGACAACGCCGCTCCGCCAAAAACGAAACCTGTCCGTAGCACGGGGTAATTCCATCCGTCATCCCCGCGAACGCCGGGACCCATGTGGCCAATTACCTGGATTCCCGCCTGCGCGGGAATGCCGTTCAAAAAGCTTGCCGGCGAAGAGATGATTTCCTAAAAGTTCAATCTTTCTAAGCCGGCGCACCCCGATAGTAGTGCCACAGGAACAGCGAACCGACACTGCGCCACGGTGCCCAATGCGCCACCAACTCCCGCGCCTGCCTGGGCGTCGGCTTGCCGTCCAATCCCTTCAGCCGTCCCAAGGCAATCTGCAACGCCAGATCGTCCGCCGGGAATACATCGCGGCGCCGCAATGAAAACATCAGATAGATCTCCGCGCTCCAGCGGCCGAAACCGCGCAACGCGGTGATAGCGCCGATAGCATCCTCATCGGATAGTTTCGGCAGTCCGTCCACGTCCAAACGACCTTCAACAATCGCTTTCGCCAGACCTCTGGCGTACTCGATCTTGCGGTACGACATCCCCGCGCCTCGTAACGCCTCGGTATCTACGCCGAGCAGTGCCGGTGCTGACACCTCCGGCAACAACGCCTTCACGCGCCTCGAGATGACACGCGCGGCCTCGGTAGAAATCTGCTGACTGACAATGGTGGAAAAGAGGGTTTCGAAACCGGCGGGGCGCAGGCGGGGTTGGGGCGGGCCAAGCCGCGCAAAAGCCCCGGCGACCTGGGGGTCGATTTGCGCCAGCGCGGTCATGCCCCTCTGTATGACTCGCTTGTCCATTTGATGACTGCCAAAAGGCGTTGAACTATTGCTCCCGATCCAGGGCGGAGGTCCGATCACTGGTCGCACAAGTTCTGTTGCAAGCTGCGACACCCCTCGAAGGATAGCTGTTTCCTGGGCTGCAGCAGCGAAAAAGCAGTGCTCCACGCACCGGTTCTCGCGCCGGCGTGGCCGGTCGCGTGGGTCCGCTTGTTGCGTGGCAACTGCGGTGCGATGGCTCGACACTTGCCATGGCTATACCACCCCCCTCTCATTGTTTTCGGCAAACGAAAAACTGCAAACAGTTGAATGCCAAATCACGGCCGGGAAACGGGGCCTTTCCTGGATTCCACATGCTCATCGAGCGCAACCTTTTCCATTTGCTGTCGGTTGCGAGTGACTCCAGACCCCAGGAACAGAGTACCGTTTCCCGGTAACATCTCTTCTGAAATCGTCGGCGGTACGGTGCCGTTCTCCCTGAACAACTCCCTGTCGCAGCGAGCAGGGACATCAAAATCATCGCCTGCGCTGCCAGCAGGCTCCATGCGGTGCATAAAAAAAGTCGGCCGCAGGGCCGACTCCTTAATCTATAAATTTATGCGCTGTTGAGTCGAGCAATCAACCAATTTCAACCAGTTGCAGATCGAAGGTCAACGCCTTGCCAGCCAGCGGATGGTTGGCGTCGAGTTTGATCGTTTCGTCCGACATCTCGATGACGGTCACGACGATATCACCCTGCGGGCCTGATGCCTGGAGCTGCATACCGACGGCGAGATCGATGTCGTCGGGGATGTCGGAACGCGGAACCTGCTGCACCATCTCTTCGCGCCGTTCGCCGTAGGCGTTTTCCGGTTCGATGGTGATAGTGACACTCTCCCCGACCGTCATGCCGGTAACCGCCTCATCGAAGCCTGGAATCACCTGACCCGACCCCAACGTAAAGTCGAGTGGGTCGCGCCCTTCGGAAGAATCGAACACGGTGCCGTCGTTCAGTCGGCCAGTGTAATGAACACGGACAGAATCGCCCGCCGCTGCTTGTGCCATGAAATCTCTCCAGTTGTAGGATTCAGTGAAAAAGCGCAAAGATCAACTCAAAACAGCGTACGACAACGCACGGGGCTCTAAACGACCGCGGGACTGAATTGAACCGGTGGCGCATTTTCGGTGCCCCTTTAGGATAGCTCGCATGGCGCCGCATGGCGAATCGATCACCCGCCAACCGGTATCAATGCCCGGATTTTCTCCAGCAGCACCTGCGGCTCGACAGGCTTCTCAAGAAAACCCTGCACCGGCAGAAAATCATCGCTGATATCGCGTTCTGAGAAACTGAAGCCGAGATTGGTGCGTTCGTTGACTGCGCTCAGCACCAGCACGGGAATCGCCCGTAGATCGACGTCATTCGCCAGTTCACGTGCCGCTTTGAAACCCGCCTGAGGATCGTCAGGAAAAATGATGTCGAGCAGTATCAGATCCGGATGCTGCGCCTTGACGCACTCGCTCAGACCCTCGGTATCGGTCTTGGCAACGACCTGGTGACCGTGCCCTTCGAGGATCAAAGTAATACTGTCGATGATGTCGAGATCGTCGTCGATGATCAGTATGCGCGCCATGGCATTACCCCTCTTTCCAGGAATTTCGCATCACCCCGTCGGTAGCGTGACGCGGAACACGCTCCCCTGCGGGTGAGCATCGAGCACTTCCACCGTCGCTCCCAGCACCCGCGCGGTGGCCTTGACGATGGGCAAACCCAACCCGGTGCCACCCTCATGATGCGCAGCAGCGTTGCGCGCGCGGTAGAACTCATCGAAGATGCTTTGCCGCGCATCGGGCGGGACTCCGATGCCGTGATCCTCGACTTCGACGACGATGCGCTTCTCCGCGGTCAGCAAGCGGACCATCACCTGCTCTCCGTCGTGCGAGTATTGAACAGCATTCGCCAACAGGTTGGAGAAAAGCGTGTGCAGATGTTCACGCGTCGCCCGCACCAGCGCGCTGCCATCAATGCGGTTTTCCAGCCCAATGGTGACATTGCGCGTGCGCCCCAGCTCTTCGGCTTCGTTGACGAACTGACTCATCACCTCCAGCAGATCCACATTCTCGAACTGCGTACCGGTGTAGACGTAGGTACGCAGGTTACTGAGGCGCATGATATCGGTAATCTTGGCCAGCAGCCGGTCACAGCGACGTCCGATGCGCTCGACAATCTTCTGCGCCTTGTCGGGCAACTCTCCGCCGTAGCCGTCGCGCAGCGTGAATACGTAGCTCTTGATCGCCGCCAGCGGTGCCTTGAGTTCGTGCGTGCCGCGCAGCACGGCACGTGTTCGTTCTTCGTCGAGGCGCACCATCTGCTCGTAACTCTGTTCCAGCTCGAGCTCATTGTGTACCAGGCGTTCGGTGATCACGCTGACCAGATACCAACAGACCAATACGCAGGCGACCAGCACACCGAGAAAGGCCGCCAGAGCCAGAGGTTGATCGAGCAACAGGCGCTTGAGCGGCGAGGCAAACAACACACGCTCGGGCAGCACACCCACCGTCTCCAACAGCAGTGGCGAAGTGACCATGAGTAACGCCGTCACAGTCACCGCCAAACCCTGGCGCGGTGTAAAAAAGAGCGCCACGACGATGATGTTGGGCAACACCAGAAACAGCACCGGAGTCTCGACGGTACCCAGCGCGTAAGCAACCACCGCCAGCGCCATGTAGTCACCCATCACCTGCAGCAGGCAGAGCCTGCGCAGATCGCCGGTGCCCGGACAACGCACCTTGGCCTGATGCGCCTGCCAGCGGTAGAAAAGATTGGCGAACAGCAATACACCACCAACCGCTAGAAAATAGCCGGGCTCCAGATTCAAGGGCGCCATCGGCAGCGCTGCGAATCCTGCGGCGACAAAGCAGGCGACGACAAAAAACCAGCGCAGGCGTACGGCCCACCCGATGCGGTCCACCAGTTCGCGGGTGTGCACATCCTGCACGCAGCAGATGATCGATTCAGTGCTCACGCTCGATACTTATCAGCAAGGCGTCGATGGTACTCAGCAAGGATTGCTCCAACACTGCATAGGCTTCCCGCACTTCCCGGCTCAAATGCAGACTGTGGCCGATGCTCGCGGGTTGCACGCCAAAGAAGTAGAGCGGCTGCCCGAACCCCAGGCCACGCGCCAGATCGATGCCGTCACCCAGCGTCAAGCCATGCGTCGAGTTTCCCTCGGCAGACAGAACCATGTTCGCCGTCGCTTCCGCCCACCAGCGCGATGTCCCCGGAGCACCCCCTATCTGCGCACAATCGACAAACAGCACCGGCCGCTCACGCTCGATCAACTCCTGCGCCAGCGTGTAGGCGTCGGCGCCCTCCCATACCACACCTTCCACTCCAGGAGGCAGCGTGTATCGCATCGATTCCACCAGGTGCACCCCGATGCCATCGTCGCCGCGCGCGCGGTTGCCCAGCCCCGCGACGATCAAGCGGATAGCATCATCACCCGCCGTCAAACGAACTCCACCTCCAGTAGATGCACCGAACAGGAGATGCAGGGATCGTAAGCACGCACCAGCATCTCCATGGTGTGGGCGAGTTCCCCCTCTTCCACCTTGCCGAGCAGTTGCGGCACGAAGGCGTGCATATCCTTTTCGATGTTGTTGACGTTCTGACTGGTGGGAATCACGGCATCGGCGCTGATGCAGCAACCATCGTCGTCGAAGCCGTATTCATGGAACAGCACGCCGCGTGGCACCTCCACCGCGCCGGCGCCGCAACCTGCCGCTGCCCTAACCGCGGGTGGTGCCGATTCAGAGTTTCCATCCAGCACCTCGTCAAGCATTGCCAGCGAGTTGTGCGTACAGTGAACCAGTTCCACCAACTGCGCGAGATTGTTCTGATAGGGATTGTAGCTCGGCACCTTGATCCCCAGCTGCATGGCCACCTCCTGCGCTTCGGGTCGCAGTTGCGCGAAATTGTTGTTGATCCGTGCCAGCGCTCCAACCATGTAGCTGTCGCGGTGCCAGCGCGCCCATTTGGCGGTGGAGTGTGCAATCGTGAACTCGTTGGTCGCCTGGCGATAGTCGGCCACGGCGACCTGTTCGCCGGTATCGGAGCTGTGGATCGTGCCGTCATAGAGGGCGTACTCGTCGGGGTGCTTCAATGAGACGTATTCGGTCTCGCGCTCCAGTTCGGGAAGTTTCAGGTCGCTCATGAACTCCACCATGGTCTGTACTTCGGGCAGTGATTCGGCCAGGCGGCGGCGGATAGCGGCCAGGGCATCCTGCGCCGGCCATTTGCGGAATCCACCCAGTGCGGGAGTCATGGGGTGCAGCGTGCGCCCGCCGATCACTGCGGTGAAATCGTTGGCGAGCTTTTTCAGTTTCAACGCGCGGCGCACCAGCTCGGGATGCGAACTGGCGAGCGGCAACACGCTCTTGGTGCCGACGAAATCGGGCACCGCGAGGAAGTAGAGATGCAGCGAATGGCTTTGTAGAAATTGCGATTCGTTGAGCAGCTTGCGCAGCAGGATGGTCTGTGTACTGGGGACGATGCCGAGCGCGGCCTCCACCGCCTTCAACGCTGCCAGTTGATGCCCGACGCAGCAGATGCCGCAGATGCGGCTCACCGTCTGCGCCACATCCTGCGCCGGCATTCCGAGCACCACGCTCTCGAAAAAGCGGTTGGCCTCGACGACCTCCAGCTTCACCTCTTCCACCACGCCTGCGCGGGTGTTGATGCGAATACTGCCGTGTCCCTCGACGCGGGTCACGTGTTCGATGTGAATGCGATGGGTGCCGCTCATTGCGCCGACCCCTTGAGGCGCGCGTCGCTGCTGCAATGCAGGCTGTAGCGATGCAGAATCGCGCGATCGCCTATGCCCATGCTGCGCAGAAGATCGCGATGCGCATCGACGTTGGCGTAGGGCAACAGGCCACGGCAACCATCGCAGACGTGACCGCCGTTGATGCAGACCGAGTCGCAACCGCCGTAGGCAATAGGGCCGAGACAGGCGAGGCCACGATCGTAGACGCATTCGTTGCCGTTCTTCTTGCACTCGACGCACACGGCATTGGCGGGAAAGCGCGGGATCTGCCCGCTGATGAGCGCCTTGACCAGCCGCAGAAACTCCTCCGCCACCATGGGACAACCGCGCAGCGTGTAATCGACCGCCACCACCTCGTGCACGGCACGCACGCGGGTGTGCGCCCACAACGGCCAGTAGTTACCGTCGGCCTGTACGCTGTTGCGCGCCTCTTCGCCGTAGACGCGTTGAAAATTCACCGCCGGCGCAACGGCGTTGGCGCGCGCCTGCACGTTACCCGTGTCGGCGCAGGCACCCAGGGCGACGAGATATCTGGTACGCGCGCGAACGTCGTGCAGCCGTTCCACATCCTCTTCGCGATGGATGCTGCCTTCTATGAAGGCGATATCGTAGCGCGGTGCCTTTTCGCTCATCGCCTCGCGAAACTCCACCAGTTCGACATGTTCCAACAGTTCCAGCAGTACGTCTTCGCAATTGAGCAGCGCCAACTGGCAACCTTCGCAACTGGCGAAATCGAAGAAGGCGATTTTGGGCTTCATGGCGCTCATGACAGCGCCTCCGGATAGTTGGCCAGATCGGCGTAGCGGAACACCGGTCCATCCTGGCAGCAATAGAGTTCATTGATCTGGCAGTGACCGCATTTGCCGACGCCGCAACGCATGCGCCGTTCCAGGTCGACGTAGATATGCTGCGCAGGAATCGCGTGATGCTGCGCCAGCTCCAGCAGTACAAACTTGTACATCACCGGCGGTCCGCACAACACAACGCGTGTATTGGCAGGATCGAGCGTCAACTCACCGATGGGTCCCGTCACCAGGCCGACCCGCCCGTTCCATGGCTGGTGCTCGGTGCGGTCGACGGTTTCGATCACCGTGACTCCGTCGATCTTCGACCAGGCGGTCAACTCGTCGCGGAACAGCGTCTCGGCCGGTGTGCGCGCTCCCGTGACCAGCGTCAACGATCCAAAGCGCAGACGATCCGCCACCACCGGTTGCAACAACGAACGCAGCGGCACCAGACCCAGGCCACCGGCAACGACGACCAGCTCGCGCCTGGCAAACCGGTCAAGATCGAAACCATTGCCGAAGGGACCGCGGATGCCGACGACATCACCCACGTTGTAGCCGTGAATCACGCCCGTCACGTTGCCGGCGCGCCGGATCACCAGCTCCACTTCCGGCCGAGCATGCGGTCCGCAGGTGATGGAGATGGCGCACTCGCCGATGCCGAAGAGACTCACCATCACGAACTGCCCCGGCTTGTGCTTGAGCGGCTGTTCCAGCTCGAGTCGGAAGTATTTTTCGCGCGTGGTCAGTTCACGCACTTCGGCGATGCGCGCCACTTGCGGGCGATAAAGATCAGTGGGTTGCGCACTCATCCGCAGGCCTCACGGGCGATGTCGTTGACCATGTCGAAGATATCGATATCGGTGGTGCACTGGCGACCGCAACGCCCGCAACCGACACAGAAACTCCCCAGGCCAAAGCGCTCGGGCAGGTATTCAAACTTGCGCTTGATACGGTGGCGCTGGCGCTCGGCGGCTGCGGCGCGAAAGTTGTGGCCGCCGGCCACTTCCGCGAACCCGGGCACCATGCAGCCGTCCCAGGTGCGGGTACGCTGGCCCGATTGGCCGCCCAGCGCCATCTCATCGCACACCTCGAAGCAGTAACAGGTGGGGCAGACCAGATTGCAGGTGCCGCAAGAAAAGCAGCGTTCAGCGTAGTACGCCCAGACAGGCGAGTGGTACGCCTTGCGTAACAATTCCGGCATCTGCTGCGCAGGCGCCTCCAATTGGCGGCCGAAGGGTTGCGGGCGACCGGCCTCGGCAGCCTGACGACGCGCGACGGCATCCTCGCAGGAATCGAAACCGGCGGCTTCCAACAGCGACTCGCCCGCGCGCGTGAGCGCTTCGATCACCGCTTCATCGCCGATCAGCGTGACGAAACAATCGGCCCCCTCGCGCTGCGACAAGGCGCCGGTGGCTGCGCAGAATGCGCGATCATCGCAGGGTTGCAGGCAATTGAACGCGATGATACGGGTGGCGGCGCGACGGCGCAGGTAGTGGGTATCGCTGGGTGGATCGGCGTGTACCGCGTCCATCTGCACGATGGCGCGCAGATCGCAGGGGCGTACCCCGGCAATGATCTGCGACGGCGCGGGCGGCATCTCAATGAATTCAATACCCCCCTCGGGGCGACGACGAAAGCCAAACAGCACCTCCTGGTCGGGCATCAGATGCCGGCCCGGCGGGATGATCGTGGGACGGTAGCCCGCCAGAGTCACCGCGCTCTCGGGAGCCAATGGGTGGTAGTTCCAGTTGGCACTTCCCTCGGGTTGCGGGAAATGGACCGTATAGGATTCGGCAAGCCGACGCAGCCAACCCGACACCTGCTGGCGGGAGCTGCGAAAACCGCTCACCACGCACCCTCAGACCACGCCGTACGCCGTGTCCTGTTTGTCTTTCGTACCGTCAACGACTTCTCCATAAACTACCAATGTAGGCGAACCGCCACCGCAACCACAAGCGCGCGCGCCTTACCGCTACCTGACAAAAACGGTAGAATATGCGCTCTTTCGCAACACCCCATCGCTCTTGCTCCATCGACCCTGATCATTGCGGGTAAGCTGATCGTACCGAGGATGTGTCAATGAATGTTTCCGACCTGCCCCTGATCGTCGAACCCGACCAACTGGAGGCTGCCCTGGGCAGTGACGGACTACTGGTGGTGGATCTGTGCAAACCCGAGGTTTACCACCAGTATCACGTCCCCGGCGCGATTCACCTTGATTACGGTCAACTCATTCAACCCCGCAAGCCGGCCATGGGGTTGCCACCCAATGCCGGGCGTCTCACCGCGCTCTTCTCCGGCATTGGGCTCACCCCGGAAACGCATGTGGTGGCCTACGACGACGAGGGTGGCGGGCGCGCGGCGCGGCTGCTGTGGACACTGGAGCTGGCGGGTCACACCAGCTACTCGCTGCTCAACGGCGGTCTACACGCCTGGGCCAACGAACGCCACCCGCTGAACGGTGATACGGTGCTGCGTGATCTTGCACGCTATCCGGTAGAACTCAACGACGCACCCCTGGCCACCAGGGAGTACGTGCTCAACCATCTCAACGATCCCGAGGTGAAACTGCTCGATGCGCGCTCCCCGGCCGAGTACGGGGGTACCAAGGTGTTTGCAGCCCGCGGCGGCCACATCCCCGGCGCGGTCAACCTGGAGTGGACCGAGACCATGGACAGCCAGCGCAACCTGCGGCTCAAGGCGAGCGATACGCTGCGCGACATGCTGGAGGTGCGCGGCGCCATCCCGAGCCGCGAGATCATCGTCTACTGCCAGACCCACCACCGCTCCGCCCACCTCTACATCGTGCTCAAATCGCTGGATTATGAACGGGTGCGCGCCTACGCGGGTTCGTGGTCCGAATGGGGCAACACCCCCGACCTCCCCATCGAATAGATCCCTATCGCGGTGTCATGCCTGGATAATCGGCGCTCAAGCTGACACAATCGCAGCCGTTTTTGTGCCCTTGGGCCCACACCACGCAACCGCATGAACGACGCCGACTCAGCATCCGACACCCCTGCCGGTGAACCAGCCCAGCTGATCGATCACTGCAAGGCGATCCCGCAGCGCTTACTGCCGCACCACCTGCTGTCGCGCGGCATGCATGTGCTGGCGCGAAGCCGCAACCGGCTGATCCGCAAAGGCCTGATCCGGTTCTTTCTGCGCAGGTTCAAGATCGACCTCAGCGCAGCGGAGATTCAGGACCCCGATGCCTTCAGGACCTTCAATGACTTTTTCACGCGCGCGCTGCGCGCCGGGGCACGCACGATCGCCGCGGGCGACAATGTGCTGGTCTCCCCGGTCGATGCGACCATCAGTCAACTGGGCCGGTTGGAGGACGGTGCCATCCTCCAGGCCAAAGGCAAACACTTCGACGTGGTGAATCTGCTGGGTGGCGATAAAACCCGTGCGCAGGCGTTTCGCGACGGCGGTTTTGCCACCCTTTATCTCTCGCCGCGCGACTACCACCGCATCCACATGCCCATCGACGGCACTCTGCGCGAGATGGTTTACGTGCCTGGGCGTCTCTTCAGCGTCAGCCCGGCGACCACCCGCGCCCTGCCCGGCCTCTTCGCGCGCAATGAGCGGGTCGTGCTGCTGTTCGACACCGACCAGGGGCCTCTGGCATTGGTGCTGGTGGGTGCGCTCTTCGTCGGCAGCATCGAGACCGTCTGGGCAGGCGAGATCACCCCTCCACCGGGGCGACGTACCCGCAGCTGGCATTACGATCCAAAAAGCGGCCCCGGCCGCATTGCCAAGGGCGAGGAGATCGGCCGCTTCAACATGGGTTCGACAGTGATCGTGTTGACCGGCCCCGACGCACTGCGCTGGGAGTCGCTGCTCCAACCGGGGCAGCACCTCGCGCTCGGTGAACGGATCGCGACGGCCCCCGGGAGAGCCGGCTGAAACAGCGCTGCGCCGGGGTCTGGTGGTCCACAGCCATGGTTTGCGCGGCTTTGATCCGCTCTGCTAAGATTCACGCCTCCTGTATTTTGACGCAGATCAAAAACCCGATTCCTCGGCCCCAGCTCGGCCGCCCTGCCAACGGCCTTGAGACCGAACCGTCATGATCAATAGCGCACTGCCCTCACTGGTCATCCGTGGCCGCAAACTGCTGCCCATCATCCAGGGCGGAATGGGTATCGGTGTCTCGGCCCACAAGTTGGCCGGGGCGGTCGCCAGGGAGGGGGCGATCGGCACCATCGCCAGCATCGATCTGCGCCGCCTGCACCCCGATCTCATGGCACGCACGCGACGCAGTAAGAGTGCGGCAGAGATGGATGCGGCAAATCTGGAGGCGTTGGATCGGGAGATTCGCGACGCCCGCGAAATCTGCGGCCCCAAAGGCTACCTGGCGGTCAATGTGATGAAAGCGGTCAACCAGCACCCCGAGCTGGTGCGCCAGGCCTGCGCCAGCGGCGCCAACGCCATCGTCATGGGCGCTGGATTGCCGCTCGATCTGCCCGACCTGGTCGCCGACTACCCTGACGTGGCACTGATCCCCATCCTCTCGGAAGAGCGCGGCGTCAAGGCGGTGCTGAAGAAGTGGCAGCGCAAGGGCCGGCTGCCCGACGCCATCATCATCGAGAATCCGCACCACGCCGGCGGCCACCTGGGCAGTCCCAAGCTCGCCGATGTCAACGATCCTAGGTTCCTCTTCGCCCGTGTGATCGAAGAATTGAAAGGGCTGTTCCGGCAGGTGGAGGTGGCGCTGGATAACATCCCGCTGATCGCCGCCGGGGGGGTCAACTCCTTCGAGAAGCTGAAGAAACTGATCGCTGATGGCTGGCGGGGCGCGCAGATCGGCACACCGTTCGCGGTGACCGCCGAAGGCGACGCTCACCCCAATTTCAAGCGGGTGCTGGCGGAGGCCAAGGCTGAAGACATCGTCACCTTCCTCAGTGCCGCAGGATTACCCGCCCGTGCGGTACTCACGCCATGGCTGAAGAAGTATCTTGGCCGCGAGGCGCGCCTCAAAGCACGCGTCAATCCCAGGCAGACGGTTTGCGCAATGAGCCTGGAGTGCCTCAGCCACTGCGGGCTGAAAGATGCCAATCCGCAGGCCGGCCAGTTCTGCATCGATACGCAGCTCGCGGCGGCGGTGCAGGGCAACGTCGAGCGTGGCCTCTTCTTCCGCGGCTCGGAAGCACTGCCATTCGGCAACGAAATCCGCTCGGTGCGCGACCTGCTGCAGCTCCTGCTTTCGGGTATCGATCCCCGCGGCAACGCCAGACCGGCCTGATCAGGCGCGATCGATCGGAAAGGCCAGCACCCGGCGGATATCGTCGACGCCGGTCAGCGCCATCAGCAGTCGGTCCACCCCCAACGCGACACCGGCGCAGGGCGGCAGACCGCTCTCCAGCGCGGCCAGCAGGCGCGTGTCGACCGGGACCGGCGGCAACCCCAGGCTCTCCCGGCGCTGGCGATCGACCTTGAAGCGCTGCGCCTGTTCAGCCGCATCGGCCAGCTCGTTGAAGCCATTGGCCAACTCCAGCCCCCGCCAATAGAGTTCAAAGCGCTCTGCGACGCTGGCATCAGTGGGATCCAGCCGCGCGAGAGAGGCCTGGGTCGAGGGGTAATGATGGACGAAACAGGGACGCTCCCTGCCGAGCTGCGGCTCCACTTCGTGCACCAGGATAAGATCGCGCCAGTAATCGATATCGGACTCGCCGTCGCTCGCGGGTGGCGCGTAGCTTGCGGCGTGGACCTTGAGATGCTCAAGGGCGACGAAGGGATCGATGCCTGCGTAGCGCTGGAACGCCTCGCGGTAGCTCAGGCGCTCCGCCGGAGCGGGCGGATCGCCAAGCGCCACCGCGCGCAGCAGCGCTTCCACCTCATCCATCAGCGCATGGTGATCGAGACCCGGCCGATACCACTCCAGCAGCGTGAATTCGGGATTATGGCGACGCCCGGCCTCGCCATCACGGAATACCTTGCAAAGCTGGAAGATGGGGCCGCTGCCCGCAGCCAGGAGCCGTTTCATGGGAAACTCCGGCGAGGTATGCAGGAACAGCCGCCCGCTCGCCGGTGCACCCGGGCCATGATAAGGGGTGTCGAAACTGTGCAGATGAGGCTCGCCGGCGGCTGCGCTGGAGAGTACGGGCGTCTCCACCTCAAGCACCTCCCGGGTGGCAAAAAACCGGCGGATGCGTTGCAGCAGGCGGGCACGTTGAATCAGTAGCTCGCGATCGGCGGCGGGCCGCCATAAGGAGGGATCGCGCCCCTCCATCAGACGACAAAAAGGGCCGGTTCGACCGGCCCCTGCAGTAAATCGTGCAACACGCCGACGTTCACTCTTCCTTGACGCGCGATACGTACTCGCCAGACCGGGTATCGACCTTGACCAGTTCGCCCTGCTCCAAAAACAGCGGCACGCGCACCACGGCGCCACTCTCCAGGGTGGCTGGCTTGACGCCACCGGTAGCGGTATCGCCGCGCAGGCCGGGATCGCATTCGGTAATACGCATGACGACGAAGTTGGGTGGGGTAACCGCCAAAGGCGAACCGTTATAGAGGGTGACGGTGCAGACAGCCTGCTCCTTGAGCCATTTCACCGCGTCGGCCACGGCGCCGGCGTCGGCGGCATACTGCTCGTAGGAGCCAGGATCCATGAAGTGCCAGAATTCGCCGTCGGCATAGAGATACTGCATCTCGGTATCGACGACGTCAGCGGTCTCGAGGGTTTCGCCGGACTTGTAGGTGCGCTCCCATATGCGACCGGTTTTCAGGTTACGCAGTTTGACACGGTTGAACGCCTGGCCTTTGCCCGGTTTGACGAACTCGTTCTCGACGACCGCGCAAGGATCACCGTCCACCATCACCTTCAAGCCACTGCGAAATTCACTCGTGCTGACCGTGCCCATAGTTTCCTCATTGATACAATTTGTATAGTGACTCCCGCGGCGCTGGCGACAGACTCGAACAAACGAAAAGGACGAGTGCAAAACCCCGCCCTTTGGTCGCCGCATCAACCGGGTACGCGAGCGAGCGCGTATAATAGCGCGAATGCGCGCGCCCTGTCAGACACCCCTGCAGCAAAATCTGCCTTCCGCCACTGGCGACTATCAGCAGCTGCGCCAGCGATTGGCATTGTCCGAATTGGAGCTTCCGGCTAGCGGCCCGGCACAGGGGCAATTCGCCCTCAAGGCACCGCCCGCTTTTGTCGATCGCATCAAACCCGGCGACGCCGACGACCCGTTGCTGCGGCAGATCTGGCCTGCACCAGAGGAGGAGATCGAAGCATGCGGGTTCGTGACCGATCCGGTGGGCGACAATGCCGCAATTACGGCACCGGGCCTGCTGCAGAAATATCAGGGACGGGCGTTGCTGATCGCCACCAGCGCCTGCGCCATCCATTGCCGATACTGCTTTCGCCGGCATTTCCCTTATGGCGACCATCTCACCCTGGACGAGGATTGGGCGCCCGCATTGCGGGAGATCACGGAGGACACCTCGCTCAACGAGATCATTCTGAGTGGTGGCGATCCGCTCACGCTCAGCGCCCGGCGCCTGCAACAACTCCTCGACCATTTGGCCGCCATTCCCCATCTGCAGCGCTTGCGCATCCACTCGCGGGTACCGGTGGTCAGCCCGGAGCGTATCACCCCCGACCTGGAGACGGTGCTGAAAAGTCACCCGCGGCCCACGGTACTGGTCATCCACGCCAACCACCCGGCGGAACTCGACGAAGCGGTGCATGACACGCTGTGGCGGCTGCGCCGACAGGGAGTCACGCTGCTGAACCAGGCGGTGTTGCTGAGAGGCGTCAACGATTGCGTCGAGACCCTGCAACGCCTCAACGAGCGCTTGTTCTCATGCGGCGTGCTGCCCTATTACCTCCACCAACTCGATCCGGTGGCAGGCGCGGCCCACTTTGCGGTCGATAAGGCACGAGCGTGCGCCTTGATCAAATCCTTGCGTGAACACCTGCCGGGTTATCTGGTGCCGCGGCTGGTTCAGGAACTCCCCGGCGCTGCGGCAAAGCTTCCGTTGATCGACTGATCACCCAGGAACCGATGCGACCAGCATCGCTCGGACCGTTTGTTTCAGGCCAATTTCTTGTGTACCGTAATCGCCGTGTGCACGCCCACCGGAAAGGGGATCGGTGGGAGTTGCCTTTCCGGAAAAGCGCGAAGCGATCCGTATGTCCGCCGATACCAATCTGCAGCTACACCTACCCGACCTGCAGGCCGCAGGCGATACCGCTATGCCCTATCAGGCGAAAGCGGTACGGGCCTGGTTGAGCGAACTGCCCATGGCCGATCACGAACGCGCGGCCGGGGCGTTGATCCAGGGCATCGCCAGCGTCAACCGCCAACGCCTGACTTTGACCGATCGTCTCTCTTATCTGGGGTACGTGGATGAAACGGCCGGCACCCTGTTGGCGTCGCTGCGCCAGCGGATACGCCATCACCTCCTGCCGCTCTCCCCCCACGGCGATCAAATCGCGCGATTGATTCGCGGTCTGCACCGGGAACTGGCGCTGGGCTACAAACGCGTACTCATGGACAATGCGGAAGCCGGACTGTTTGGACACCTGTCCAAGCGCGCATCGGCGCTGGCCCTGCATGGTGCAATGGCTTATCTGGGTGAACTGGTTCTGGATTATTTTCAAACCTACCAACCACCGCAAACCGGCATTTGGCGCGATCTGCATCAGTTGTATCGCTATGCAGAACAGCACGGCTTGCTTGGCAGCAGGCTCACTGAACTCCACACACCCTATGGGAAGGAGTCCAACCTCCAACGCCTCTACCTGCGCTTGCTACTCTTGACCCTTGCCTCGCCCTATCGTTTGCGCCCGGGCGAACTCGACTGGGTCAACGAAGCCCTGGCGCGTTGGGTAGGCCTGTGCGAGGTACGCCCCCCGCCCTCTCACGAGACCGGTATCGGAACCCTGGTGATTGATCTTGAAAGTGACGAGCCCACCGACCAATCACTCGAAAATTCGGAAATCACCCCCGCACGCCATCGCATAGTGACGACGATCGATCTGCTACCGGTGCTGCGCCAGGAGTTGACCACCTTCCATGAACTCGGCACGCTGCCCAAGACCAGTGACGGCGGCACACTTTCCGCCGATATCTACCGCCGGCTAACCCAGGCCTGGGGCACCTCGCCGCAGCGCAGTTTTTCGCGCAGCGAACGGGCACACAGCCTCGACATCACCATCGGGTTTACATCGTTGTGCCGTCTCATCGCCGCAGGCCGCGGCGTGGAAACATCCGCTCAACCTCTCGATGTGGTTCCTGACGATCGACCCCGCGCAACCGGAGAGTACGTCATTGAACCGAAATCGCAGGACGTGTGGAGTCTGGTATACACCAGCTCGGGAACTTCACCCGATCAGGATGAGCTACCGCTCGAAACCCACCGGTGTGGCACTATCAATGAGAGCGCCGGAGGATTCTGTCTCGTCACGCACAAAGAGAGTCAACTGCGTGCGCGGGTGGGTGAACTGGTGGGCATTCGCGATGAATCGGCCCGCGGTGAATGGGAGATCGGTGTCATACGCTGGATGCGGGACAGCGAAAGCGAGCACATGGAATTCGGCGTTCAGATGATCGCGCCCTGCGCTCGGGTCATCCGCATTGGCAGTGGCGAGTCAGATACTGGACGCATCGCGGGGGAATCCGCCCTGATACTGCCCGCGGTGCGAGCGGTGATGCAACCGATCAGCTTGATAACCGCTCTGTCGGGTTATCCGGTCGGTACCAGCCTGTCAGTGGAGAGTCCGGCCGGGGATGTGACGTTGCACCTCAGTCGCATGTTGGAGTCCACCGGCAGTTTCTCCCACTACCAGTGCTCTCCCGACGAAGGTCTCGTGGCACTATTGGGTGAATGCGGATAGTTTCCACTGCGAACACTGAATTGGGATTCCGGGGCACCCCCCCTATAATGGTTGCCAAGGGCGGGATAGTTATTGAATATCGCCTGCTGGGCAGACAGTTAGCCGCCAGCGCGACCAGTTCGATTTAAAGCTAACAACCACAATACTAACGCTGAGACAGGGCTGTACATGGTAGACGACCAGGATATTTTGCGGGTACTGATCATAGAGGATTCGCTTAACGAAGCTGAAACCTACGTCAGCACCTTGCGCGGTGGTGGTCATGCCGTCCGCGCCAAGCAGGTGAAAAGTCCAGACGAGCTGCAGGCCGCCCTGGCCGAACACCAGTACGAAATGGCCATCTGCTCTTCCCCGTTAAACGGCTGTCGCGTCGAGGATGCGATCACCGTCATCGCCCGCAGCGAAAAGGATATACCGCTGGTGGCAATCGTCGAACGCCCCACTCAGGATGCCCTGATAGAGGCGCTGCGCGCCGGGGCGCGCGATGCGATCCCCAAGGGGCAGAACGAACACCTGCGGCTGGTTGTCGATCGCGAGTTGGAAGACCTCAAGGCACGTCGTGCGTTACGCGACATGCAGCAGCGCTACCGCGAGGCGGAGCGCCGCAGTCGGGCACTCCTCGATACCGCACGCGATGCCATTACCTACGTGATCGACGGGATGCATATCCGCGCCAACGATGCGTATCTCAAACTCTTTGGATTTACCGACCCGGAAGAGATCGAGGGGATGCCCCTGATGGACATGATCGCTCCGGACGATCACCCCAAACTAAAGCAGTTTCTTCGCGGTTTACCCGAGCTGAACAAAGGGTCGCAAAGACTGGAAGTTCTGGGTCAGCGCATCGATGGCAAGACGTTCCCCATCACCCTGGTCTTCAGCCCGGCCGTGGTTGACGAGGAAGAGTGCTTCCAGGTGGTCATCCCCGCCCAGACCGCGGCCTCCGCTCCGACGCAATCCGATAACCAGGAGTTGGAAGACAAGATCAAGATTCTCAGCGACCGTGATCTGTTGACCGGGCTTTACAACCGTCAGTACTTTATCGAAGAGCTTGAATTGAAAGTGGCCGAAGTGCTCAGCGGCAATGCCCAATTGGCGTTGCTGCTTATCGCCATCGACAGTTTCGATACCATCGTCGATCGCGTCGGAATCGCCGCCAGCGACATGGTGGTGGTGGATATGGCAGATCTTTTGAACGAAAACCTCGACGAGACGCAAACGTTGGCGCGTTTTTCGGACCAGATATTCGCTGTTCTGACCCACTACAAAACCCCCGATGATATGCAACAGTTAGCCGATGCCTTACGTAAGAAAGTGGAAGACCATGTATCGGAAGTAGGTGGCCATGCGATCAACCCCACGGCCAGCATAGGTATTACGCTCGTCAGTGAAAACGCGGCCAGCGCCCAGGAAGTATTGCGCCGCGCGCATCAGTGCTGCGATCAGGCGCGCGCTGACGGTGGCAATCGCACGCAACTCTACACGCCCTCGACAGTGGAGCAGGCGATCGAAAGCAGCGGCGATGTCATGTCCAAAGTGGTGAAGTCGGCGCTGGAAAAGGACGCCTTCACACTGCTTTATCAGCCTATCAGCAGCCTGCGCGGTGAACAGCATGAGTACTACGAAGTCTATGTTCACCTGAGTGACGATAAAGGCAATGAAATCCCTACCAAGCCGCTTCTTGCCGCCGCGGAACGCCACGGCATAATGCCGCAAATCGACCGATGGGTGGCTGAGCGCGCATTGGAGAAGCTTGCGGAGGAGCACGCCAAGGGTAAAAAGGTCCACTTTTTCCTCAATTTGTCGGAATCCACACTGGCCGATGAGGATTATCTGCCGCGATTGGCGGGACGTCTTAAGGACTATCGATTGTCGGGGGAGTACCTGGTCATTGAGGTCAAGGAGCCAGCCGCCAGCGCCAATATTCAAGGCTTGAAACTTCTGATCAAAGGTTTGAAAGCGTTGCGATCGCGGCTTGCGCTTGCGCAATTTGGCAGTGGTTTGAACTCACTCAACTTCCTTAAGCATGTTCCCGCCAGTTTCGTCAAAATCGACCGGGCGCTGATGGTCAATCTACCCACCAACAAAGAGAGCCAGGACGCTGTCGCTGATATCGCCAGGACCGCGCACGAACTAGGCATGGAGTGCATCGCCGAATTTGTCGAGGATGCGGGCTCGCTGCCTCTGCTCTGGCAATCCGATGTGGACTATATCCAAGGTTATTTTCTCCAGGAACCGAGCGAGGAGCTAACATTCGACTTCAGTGGTGAATCGTTCTAGCCCGCCCTGCCAATCCGCAACGACTGCCTGAAAGTGAGCACCGGTTCACATCGATATCCGGTACAAACGCCTACGCTTTTGTGGGCTGTCAAAGGTAAGACGGCCAGATCCCCATCCGGACGCTATACTCAAAACAAGCACCTCGTCACGAGGGCCCCGATATGAAGAGTAGGGTTTTAATCGGTTTACTCGCACTTTCCGCCTGTACCCATGTTGCGGCAGAAGGCGATATTGACCAACTCAATCTACTCTCGCAGTCAGAGTTCCGCCTCTTCTCGAGAGACCTGGGCGCTGCATTGAGCTACAAGGCGGTAACCCCTGCAGAGCCCTTGGGCACAACCGGTTTCGACTTCGGCCTTGCGATCGTAAACACTCGATTGGAGAACGGCGATCTTTTTGACCGTGCCAGTTCAGATGATGTCTCGGACACTATCTACATCCCGAGATTACACCTGCACAAAGGCTTGCCGGGCGGCATCGATCTTGGCGCATTCTATTCTGCGATGCCCGGCAGCAACATCGCTTTTTGGGGCGCTGAGGCACGCTACGCGTTCTTGAAAGGGGGTGCTCTATCTCCCGCACTTTCGCTGAGAGGCACCTACTCCAGGCTCTCCGGCGTTGACCAATTGGATATAGATACCACGGGGCTCGAGTTATCCGTCTCCAAAGGTTTTGCCAACTTCACTCCGTATGCCGGCCTCGGCAAGGTTTGGGTAAAGAGCACGCCCTACGCCGGAAGCTTAGTGGAGGAGGACTTCAGTGAAGAGAAGTATTTCCTCGGGGTGAATCTCAACTTCGGGATCTTCAATATGGATTTGGAAGGCGATCGAACCGGAGATACCACCTCCTATAGCCTCAAATTCGGATGGCGCTTCTAGAACCTTTATCGATTCAACCATCAGCCCCGGCGGAAACGCTCTAACTGACGCCTCTCGCGCTTGTTAGGTTTATGATCACTGAAGAGCTGGCTCGATTTCGCGGCATCGTGAGCCGCTTGTATCGCCGCCCGCCGCGCTTTGCTCGCCTCCGTTTCCTGATATAAACGCTGTGCCTCCGAAGCCGGACCGCGGCGTTGACCCAGTTCCATCACGCACACTTCAAACCGCTCTATCCCGCGGGTGATTTCCAGAACCTCACCTACCCGCAACTCTCGCGCAGATTTTATACGTGCCCCGGCAATGCGGACCTTCCCACCGCGTAGTGCTTGAGCAGCAAGCACGCGTGATTTGAAAAATCTTGCGAACCAGAGCCATTTATCGACTCTCAGTGACATGAAATCTCTGCTCATGGCAGGAACACCAAGCGATCATGAATCCATGTGCTGGTGTACGAGAGAGTGAGACTGAAACACATCTCGGCGGCTACGCCATGCCACGACCGGTATACGAGGCATGTACCGCTGGCGCTATTTTTTCGCATGTCACGAGGAGCGAAGTCCTTCAACTTCGCTGTCGACGCAGCGCGTTGGCGATCTCGGTATTAATGCTTTCCACAACTCGACCCGGGTTCGCGGCACGTGTAATGGGGCGTCCGATCACCAGATAATCGGCCCCGTTTTCGATGGCTGCATCGGGCGTCATGATCCGTATCTGGTCGTCGTCATTTGAACCACGAGGACGAATACCCGGCGTGACCAAACAGAACTCCGAAGGGTGCGAACTGCGCAACCGGATTGCTTCGTGCGCCGAACACACGACGCCATCCAATGATGCTGCCTTGGCCAAAGCGGCCATACGTTCGACGGTCCACGCCGCAGTGCCGGAAAAGCCGATCTCGGCCAAATCCTCGTCACCCAGGCTGGTTAAAACGGTTACACCGATCAGCAGAGGTCGTATATCAAACTTGTCGAGCGCTTCTCGCGCAGCCTCCATCATCCGCCGGCCACCCGACACATGAACATTGATCATCCATACACCCAAATGGGCTGCAGCCGCGCAAGCGCCTGCTACGGTATTCGGAATATCATGGAACTTGAGATCCAGAAAGACATCGAAACCTCGCTCAACCAGCGACTCAACCAGACTTGGACCAGTCGATGTAAAAAGCTCCTTTCCCACTTTCAATCGGCATGCCCCGGGATCGAGGTGCTCGACAAAGGAGAGGGCCTGCGTGGCCTCATGAAAATCCAGTGCGACTATTACCCGCGGGGCGGTACTAATCGTTGTCATGGCTCCATCGCTACCTTATTCGCCTTCCACACCCTGGATCTGCCGAATACTGCTCCAGCTTCTGCAGCTTGGACAGTGCCAATGCAACGCCTTGGCTGAAAATCCGCAACGCGTGCATTTGTACGACGGTTTGTGCTGTAGCAAAGCATGTGTAATCTGTCTCAGGACATCAAGGTTGCCACGAGCCCTCTCGTCCGCATTTGAGAGTTTGGTCCTCAATAACCAGTCCAGGCCACGTACTGACGGCTTCTGCCGCAGACGCTCAACAAGATAAGCCGTGGCTCGCGCCTCACCCTCGGTATCCCTGATTACCTCCGCCATGGCCAACAATACCGATATACCCTGATACCGTAGCTGAAGCTTGTGCAGGTAGGCGATGTATCCGGCGCGATCACCCAAATTCTTGTAGCACTCCTTCAGAGGTGCAATCACCTCCGGGAGATAGTCGAGATTCTGATCTTCGACACTTCGGTAAAATCCAATTGCAGCTTTCCAGTCACCACTGCCTGCCTGCAAATCTCCCGCTATCAGGCTGGCTCGCACACAATGTGCATCGCTGGCCAAAGCTCTCCTTATCATCTGTTGTGCCGCACGGCGATCACCACTCGCAAGGGCCTCCTCCGCCAATTCGCAATAGAACTGTCCAATCAAAAGGCGGCGCTCTCCTTCGGGCAAAGCTGTTGAAGCGCGAGTGACCGAGATCGCATTTTCCCAGTCCTTCTCTAGTTGATAAATATCCTGAAGGTGACGACGCGCCGCGTCGACATGCATGCGCATGCCTATCAGTTCCTGAAAAATGTTCTCTGCGCGATCAAGAAGCCCCGCTCGCATATAGTCTTGTCCCAATTCAAGCAGTGCCTGCGATCTTTGCGATCTATCTAGGCTGGGACGTGCAATCAGATTCTGATGGATACGGATTGCTCGATCTACCTCACCGCGACGCCTAAACAGATTGCCGAGCGCCAAATGCGTTTCCACTGTCTCGCTGTCTTCCTCAAGCAGCTTGATGAAAACCTCAATGGCCTTGTCGGGCTGTTCATTGAGCAAAAAGTTGAGCCCTTTGAAATAGGCTTGCCGCATGCCCAGTCCAGGAGTCTGCACGCCTCTGGCGGGTAATTTCCTCGCCAAAAGCCAACCCGAAGCTGCCGCGACCGGCAATAGTAACCACAGTAGGTCATACATATGCTTAACGACTAACCCTTATCCGTCTCCGGTACTCATTTCATCATGAGTGTTACCACGAGCGAACGTCCGACTGTTGACCGCTTTGCCATGCAATGCCGAGACACGAACATTCAATGATCTTGACGAATAGGCATGGAGCGCAGATTAGTGAGCTCTTGTTGCGAAATGCGTTCTGCACGTCGAACTTGGTTTAATTCGCGTTTCAATCCCAACATCCGGCCGAGGCTGACCAGCAAACCCACAATTGCTCCCAGCGCGAAGGTCACCACCACTATCACTGACAGCGGCATCTCTATACTGCCAACGTAGTAATCAATCTTGACTGCATCGGCATTGATAACCGCGAATGCCAACGCCACCACAAAGATCAGGAAAAGTATGATGCTTTGGACAATACGCATGCTGCACTCCCCAAGTCTTTTTTCTCATTGCTTGCGTTAAACCTCCCGCTAGACGCCCATGCGCAGACGACAGGCAGCGCCGGAAGATCAGGTATTGGAATTGCACTGCCTAAGGTACAGGTGCCCCACCCTAACTGACAAGTAGAGACGAACCGGTAACTTTTCTCGAGGGAAGGGGTGCTTTGTGTCGCTAGGAGGGGGCAGAATCAAACGAAAGGATGACTAACCCGCGGTTAGCTGAGCATGACGATCGTCTGCCGCGATATCGGCAGTTTCGGTGACTCGTTCACGCAACTCCTTGCCCGGTTTAAAATGCGGCACGTACTTACCCGGCAGGGCGACGGCTGTGCCGGTCTTGGGATTGCGTCCCATCCGTGGCGGGCGGTAATGAAGAGAGAAACTGCCAAATCCACGAATTTCGATACGCTCGCCCGACGAGAGCGAATGGCTCATCTGTTCGATCAGGCTTTTTACTGCCAGCTCGACATCTTTCTGTGCCAGGTGACTCTGTTTACGAGCCAGCAATTCGATCAATTCCGACTTCGTCATTCTAGTTTTCCCGGATCGGAGCGGGGGTCGTTGCGACCCCCGCAAACCTTGTTCCCCGCAAGGAGCGTCAGTCGTTCTTGCTCTCCAACTGCTCCTTGAAGATATCGCCCAGCGTAGCACCGGTGCTTGGCGCCTTGTAGTCCTGCAATACCGCGGCCTCTTCCTCGGAATCTTTGGCCTTTATCGATAGCGTAATGGTACGACTCTTACGATCGACACCAATGAACTTGGCTTCGACTTCATCGTCGACCTTGAGCAAAGTACGCGCATCCTCAACGCGGTCGCGGGCGATCTCGGAAGCGCGCAGATGTCCATCGATGCCTTCGGCAAGATTCACCACGGCGCCCTTGGCATCCACCTCGATCACCTTACCCGTCACGATACTGCCTTTGGGGTGAGCCGCTACGTAGTTGGAGAAGGGGTCCTGCTCCATCTGCTTGACGCCGAGCGAGATGCGTTCACGCTCTGCGTCAATGGCCAGCACCACCGCTTCCATCTCATCGCCCTTCTTAAAGCGGCGAACAGCTTCTTCGCCGCCGTCATTCCATGAGATGTCGGAGAGGTGCACAAGACCATCGATCCCACCCTCCAGACCAACAAAAATTCCGAAATCGGTAATCGATTTGATGGTGCCGCTGACCTTATCGCCCTTGTTGTGCATGGCGGCAAACTCATCCCAAGGATTGGGTTGGCACTGTTTCACGCCCAACGAGATGCGACGACGGTCGGTATCGATATCGAGCACCATCACCCCCACCTCGTCACCGATCTGCACCAGTTTGGAGGGGTGGATGTTCTTGTTGGTCCAGTCCATCTCGGAAACGTGCACCAAGCCCTCAACGCCCTCCTCGATCTCGACGAAACAGCCGTAATCAGCCAGATTGGTGACCTTACCGAACAACCGAGTACCGACTGGATAGCGACGCGCGATATCCATCCACGGATCTTCGCCAAGCTGTTTCAGGCCCAGCGAGACGCGGTTGCGCTCGCGGTCGAATTTGAGAACCTTCACCTCTATCTCATCGCCAATATTGACGATCTCGGAGGGGTTCTTGACGCGCTTCCAGGCCATGTCGGTGATATGCAGCAAACCGTCGATGCCACCCAGGTCCACGAACGCGCCATAATCGGTGAGATTCTTGACGACACCGGTAACCACTTGACCTTCCTGCAGATTCTTCAACAACTCATCACGCTCAGCGCTGTACTCGTCTTCCACCACCGCGCGGCGCGAAACAACGACATTGTTGCGGCGACGATCCAGCTTGATGACCTTGAATTCGAGATCCTTGCCTTCCAGGTAGGTCGCATCACGTACCGGGCGCACATCCACCAGTGAGCCGGGCAGGAAAGCGCGGATATCGTCGATGTCGACTGTGAACCCGCCTTTAACCTTGCCATTGATCTGGCCGGCAACGGTCTCACCCTTATCGAAAGCGGCCTCCAGCTTCATCCAGGTCTTGGCGCGCTTGGCCTTCTCGCGGGACAGACGGGTCTCGCCGAACCCATCTTCCACAGTATCCAGGGCGACTTCGACTTCATCGCCGGGCTGGACATTGATCTCGCCATTTTCGTTGTAAAACTGTGAGGCAGGGATAATACCTTCAGACTTGAGGCCCGCCGAGACAATGACGACATCGGGCCTAACTTCCAGTACCACAGCGGTCAAGATACTGCCCGGACGCATCTGGGTCTGGGCAATGCTCTCTTCAAACAGTTCAGCAAAACTTTCGGTCATGGTTAAAAGGTCCTGGACTCACCATGCATGCTGGTGATCCCCTCGATTGCTTACGCGGCACAAAACGCCGCAAGTCAGTTATAAAAAATGCCTAGTATCGCCAGTGGCAACCTAGACCCCTGAAAATGTCGAAGTTGGTCGACCCTCGACGATCCCCATCACTGTGGCTACCACCTCGTCTATCGAAAGCTTGGTGGTGTCCAGAATGATGGCGTTCTCTGCGGGTTTCAGCGGTGCGACGGCGCGGCTGGAATCACGCTCGTCGCGCTCACCGATCTCCCTCAGAACATCGGCCAGATTAGCACTCAACCCTTTTTCTTTCAACTGGTTATATCGCCTTTGGGCGCGCGCCTGGACACTGGCGGTGAGGAATACCTTGGCCTGAGCACCGGGGAAAACCACAGTCCCCATATCCCGTCCGTCAGCCACCAAACCGGGAGGTTCGGCAAATGCCCTTTGGCGCTCCAGCAGCGCTTGACGCACACTGGGTATCGCGGCCACCTGAGACGCGGCCTTCCCGCAGGCCTCGCTGCGCAGCATTGCTGTGACGTTCTCACCTTCGAGTTGTACCGCATCATCGGCAGGATCAGCCGCCAGCTCGAACTGAACGTCGAGATGAGCCGCAAGGGTCGCCAGCGATTCTGCATCTTCAAGGGTCAACCCGTGGTTTTGAGCGGCCATAGCCAAGACGCGATAGAGCGCGCCACTATCGAGGTAGTGCCAACCGAGCTGCTTGGCGATGCGGCGACTGATCGTTCCTTTGCCCGACCCGCTGGGGCCATCGATGGTCAATATCCTCACCTCAGCCATCGTATTTCGTTCCCTCTTCTGCGACAGGCACTGGTCACCTCAGTGCTCACGTGTCTGGTGGAAATGGACATCGGGCCATCGCTCCTGCGTCAGCTCCAGATTTACGCGTGTGGGTGCTATGAATACCAGGTCACCGGCGCCATCGATGGCAAGATGTTCGTAGTGTTTTTCACGAAACCGTTCCAACTCCCGTGCATCGGCGCTCTCGATCCATCGGGCCGAATAGACGGGTACCGCCTCGAAGCTGCATTCCACCCCGTATTCGTTCTGCAGGCGATAGGCGGCTACATCAAATTGCAGTATCCCCACGGCGCCGACGATCTGATCGTTGTTTTTCAAGGGACGAAAAACCTGCGTAGCCCCTTCCTCGCTTAGCTGGGTCAATCCCTTCTGCAAAGCTTTGAGTTTTATGGGGTTTTTTAGAATGATCCGGCGAAACAATTCGGGTGCGAAAGAGGGGATTCCACTGAACTTGAGGTCTTCGCCCTGCGTGAATGTGTCCCCGATACGAACCGTCCCGTGATTGTGGATGCCGACGATATCGCCCGCGTATGCCTCCTCCACCCGCTCGCGCTCGGAGGCGAGGAAGGTAATCGCATTGGCGATCTGAATATCCCGTCCGGCGCGCACATGGCGCAGTCGCATACCTTTGGTGTAGCGCCCCGAGCAGACGCGCAGAAACGCGATGCGATCACGATGGGCGGGATCCATGTTCGCTTGTATCTTGAAGACGAACCCCGTGAATGACTCGTCGTCAGGCTCTACGCGACGTTCTCCCGCATCCCGCCCGCGGGGCGGCGGTGCGTAGCGCACAAAATTGTCGAGCAGCTCTTTTACCCCGAAGTTATTGATTGCAGAACCAAAAAATACCGGGGTCAGCGTGCCTTCCAGATAAGCATCGGCATCGAATCCGTGACTCGCCCCCCTGACTAGCTCGATATCAACCCGCAATTCATCCGCCTGATCTCCAAGCACCGCGTCGAGTTCAGGATTGTCGAGCCCCTGGATTACCCGGCCGGCTTGTACCCGTTCTGCGTTGCCGGGTGCGTAGAGATAGACCGCGTCGTCCAGCAGATGGTAGACACCGCGAAACCGTTTACCCATCCCAATCGGCCAGGTCACCGGGGCACACTGGATATTCAGCACCGACTCAATCTCATCGAGCAGTTCCACCGGCTCACGCCCCTCCCGATCCAGCTTGTTGATGAAGGTAATGATGGGCGTGTCGCGCAGCCGACACACATCCATAAGTTTGATGGTGCGGTCCTCCACGCCTTTGGCGCTGTCAATGACCATCAGCGCCGAATCGACTGCGGTCAGCGTGCGGTAAGTGTCCTCAGAAAAATCTTCGTGGCCAGGCGTATCGAGGAGATTCACCACCCGGTCTCGGTAGTTGAACTGCATCACCGAAGTTGTCACCGAGATACCGCGCTGCTTCTCGAGCTCCATCCAGTCAGACGTCGCATGGCGTGCTGCTTTACGCCCTTTAACGGTACCGGCGAGCTGAATAGCGCCGCCAAAAAGCAGCAGCTTTTCGGTGAGCGTTGTTTTGCCGGCATCCGGGTGCGAGATAATGGCAAAAGTACGCCGGCGCTGGGCCTGGCGGGCAATTTCCGACATCTGAATTATGACTCGGTGACGGCTGTTCGGCGCACTGGGCCGAAACCCGTTGAGAGAATGACTCCAAACGCCCAGGCAGTCGCAATGACCACAATAAGGCGTGCCTTGAAAAGCGGCGAAGTATAGCAGATCAATCTTTGAGAATAGACAGACTATCCACGATGACTAAAGATCCAGCGCCATGATAATGGCATCCTCGCGCCCGCCATGGGTCGGGTAGTAGCGCTTGCGCACTCCGACTTCATTGAAGCCCATGCCCAAATAGAGGTTAATTGCCACCCGATTGGAGGGTCGCACCTCGAGGAACACTGCTTCGGAGCTTGTCTGCCGGGCACGCGCCAGAACATGGGTGAGCACCTTGCGACCAATCCCGCGCCCCTGCACTTCGGGGCGTACGCAGAGATTCAGGATGTGGCACTCACCCGCCACTACCGACACGATCCCGTAGGCATCGATCACGCCGCACTGTTCGAAAACCGTGCAGCCGTAACCGACCCGCAGGCAGTCCCGAAAGATGCCTTCCGTCCAGGGGTGCGTGTAGGCATCGCGCTCGATCGCCATCACCGCAGCGATGTCTTGTTCAGTCATCGGACGGGATTCGAGGGCGTAGGGTTTGGGGATCGCGCTCATGGCGTTTCAGCAACCCCGGATTGTTGGGCTGAGCGTTCACGCAGCACCTGTCTTGCAAAGCAGAGGTCTGCCCAGGCTTTGGGTTTGTCCGCGGGTGAACGCAAGAGATAGGCGGGATGATAGGTCACTATCAGGGGAGTGGCCCCTCCGGGCAATTGATGCACAGTTCCACGCAATCGGGACAGGCTGAGTTGAGTTCCCAACAGGTGTTGGGCTGCAACGCGCCCGACCGCTAACAGTACACCGGGCTGCACGAGCTCGATTTGGCGCTGCAAGTAAGGTTGGCAGTGGGCCACCTCATCCAGGTGCGGGTTCCGATTGTTGGGAGGACGGCACTTCAGCACGTTGGCGATAAATACCTCACTGCGCGCCAGACCCAGCGCTAACAGCATGCGATTCAGCAACTGCCCTGCCCGGCCAACGAACGGTTCGCCCTGCCGATCCTCATCGGCACCCGGCGCTTCGCCCACGATCATCCACTGTGCCTGCCGGTTACCCACTCCGAAAACGGCCTGGGAGCGCGTACGGTGCAGATCGCACGAGGTGCAACGCTCAACCCGTTCGCGCAGCGTCTCCCAATCGAGTGTCCCGATGCTGTCTCCTGGCCGCCCGGAATCCTCGTGTTCGATTCGGACAGCTGCAACATCAGGGCCTCGCGGCGCATGTTCGGCAGCACGCCGTACCCAGCAATCGATTCCCATTGCCTGAAGGTAGCGATACTGCAAAGGGCTAGTGCTCATATCACCAGTTTCCACCCCCTGTCATGTCTCGGCAAGCCCCGCCACACACCTCTACACATCACCCATCTGCGGATTGGCTTTCACCTCACCTTGCGTGATGCGGTTGAGCGCGTGGATGTATGACTTTGCCGACGCCACCACGATATCGGTATCCGCCCCCTGACCATTGACCACACGACCTTTGCAACTGAGCCGCACCGTCACTTCACCCTGCGAGTCGGTACCACTGGTAATCGCATTGACGGAATAGAGCAGCAGCTCGCTGCCGCTCGCGACCATTGACTCGATCGCCTTGAACGAGGCATCCACCGGCCCACTGCCCTCGGCCGTACCGCGCTGCTCCTCTCCATCAACCGAGATTGCGACCTCAGCCAGCGGTGTTTCGCCGGTTTCGGAACAGACTTTCAAATAGAGCAGCTTGAAACGTTCCTGCTCCGCCTCGAGGCTGGTCTCGGAGGCCAAAGCCTGCAGATCCTCGTCGTAGATCTCCTGCTTCTTGTCGGCGAGATCCTTGAAGCGGGCAAAGGTCGCGTTCAACTCTTCTTCCGATTCGAAATCCACACCCAACTCTTTCAATCGCGTACGGAAGGCATTGCGGCCCGAATGCTTACCCATGACCATGCGGTTGGTGCTCCAACCGACATCCTCGGCCCGCATAATCTCGTAGGTTTCGCGTTTTTTCAGCACGCCGTCCTGGTGTATTCCCGACTCGTGAGCAAACGCGTTAGCACCGACGATCGCCTTGTTGGGCTGCACCGGAAATCCGGTGATTCCGGAGACCAGGCGCGAACAGGTGACGATCTGCGTGGTATCCAGATCCACATCGCAAGTGAAGATATCCTGTCGCGTGCGGACCGCCATGACGATCTCCTCCAACGCGGCATTACCAGCACGCTCCCCCAAACCGTTGATGGTGCACTCCACCTGACGGGCGCCCTCCATGACGGCCGCGAGCGAATTTGCCACAGCCAGCCCCAAGTCATTGTGGCAATGCACGGACCACACCGCCTTATCGGCATTCGGCACGCGACTCATCAGATCGGCGATCAAGGCGCCAAAATAGGGGGGAAGGTTGTAGCCCACCGTATCCGGTATATTCACCGTCCTGGCGCCGGCATCGATCACCGCTTCCAGGATCCGGCACAGAAAATCGGGCTCCGAGCGTCCAGCGTCCTCGGGGGAGAACTCCACGTTGTCGGTATAGTGGCGTGCACGCTTGACGGCCTGAACCGCCTGTTCCACCACCTGATCTGGCTCCATGCGCAACTTCTCCTTCATATGGATCGGAGAAGTGGCGATAAAGGTGTGAATGCGCGCCGAATTGGCTTCCTTTAACGCTTCACCAGCCCGCTCAATATCCGCCCCTGTTGCTCGCGCCAAGCCGCAAACGGTGCTCTCCTTTACCGCACGCGCCACGGCCTGCACAGCCTCGAAGTCACCCGGACTGGCGATAGGAAAACCTGCCTCGATCACATCGACGCGCATCCTCTCCAGCGCCTTGGCAATGCGCACCTTCTCGTCACGATTCATCGACGCGCCGGGGCTTTGTTCGCCATCGCGAAGTGTCGTATCAAAAATTATCAACTTGTCCTTGCTCATATCCTGTTCCAATTCTGACATCGCAACCGCGATGGGCCACACGGCCAATGAACCACCCCTGCCGGGAAGGCAGGTGCAAACGATTAGCGAATTGAAAGAGAGGTTTAGTGGCTGCCGGCTACGGCAGCAGCAGTCGCAGGTCAAGTAGAGAGGCAAGCACCAACACCGAGCCGCCCGCAGGTACGGCTGCATGTTGCGAAATCGGCATTGTGTTTGTAAGTGACATAGTGCGTATCAAGCGTTGAGTGCCTTCCGACTATAACCCTACTATTCCTCTTTGCCAACCCCGGACACCTTCGTAATCTTCTCCCCTGACGCCGCTTTCTCAGCCTCCTTCGAATCGGCCACCGCAGGAGACTTATCAACGTGATAGCGCTCCTCACGACGACGGCGAAGCTGCACCAAGGTCAACACCGGCCCGGAAATGGCATACACCAGCGCGACGCTGAACAACACCTCGGGCGGCTGCATGAATATCACCGCGAACACCAGAATAATAACCACTGCGGCTACGAAAGGGACTTTGCCCTTGAGGTCGAGTTCCTTGAAGCTGTGGTAGCGGATATTGCTGACCATCAACAAACCAATCAGGATGGCGAGGACCAACACCCCGATGCCGATATCATGCCCCACGATCTCATATTCAGCGCCGACCCACACCAACCCCGCAAGCACAGCCGCAGCGGCGGGGCTCGCCAGTCCCTGAAAATAGCGCTTGTCGACAATGCCGACCTGGGTGTTGAAGCGGGCGAGACGTAGTGCGGTACACGCCGCATAGATGAAAGCTGCCAACCAACCCGGTTTGCCCAATCCCGAGAGCGCCCACTGATAAACCACCAGCGACGGCGCCAAACCAAAGGAAACAAGGTCTGCCAGGCTGTCGTACTGAACTCCGAACTCGCTCTGGGTATTGGTCAGTCGTGCCACCCGCCCGTCCAAGCCATCCATGATCATGGCGACAAAAATGGCAATGGCTGCAGGCTCAAAATGGCCCTTCATCGCGGCAACAATGGCGTAAAAGCCGGCGAACAAGCCCGCCGTCGTAAAGAGGTTGGGCAGTAGATAGATACCGCGGCTGCGTTTGGGTTTTTCCACCTGCTCCGGCATAGATGCGCTCAAGATCCAACCCCTCGTCTGCTCACGTCAGTCCGCCCGGAAATGTGTAATAGAACACCGGTGTTAGTTGGTTTGCGGCGAGGCCACATTCAGCTTTTCGTGGACCAAGTTGCCAAGTACCGATTCTCCTCCGCTAACCCGCTGACCCGCCTGCACAGCGATCTTCGATGTAACCGGCAATAACAGATCGACACGTGAGCCGAATCGGATAAAACCACAGCGTTGCCCTTGACCGATCCGGTCACCGGTGTTGGGGTAGAACCGCGGATGCCGAAAGGGTAGTCCTCCCGGTATCAACAATACAATGTCATCCTTCTCGTCGCTCTGAATCCAGATACCGTAATCATCGAATTCGTCGTTATTATCGCCGTCTTCACAGCGATTTGCGATCAGCTTGTCCTGCCAACGCTGCATCACCTTACCCTCGATCGGCGCACGCACGCTGTAGGTACCTGTACCAAACATGCAAAGTCGAATCCGCACAGCATTCCGATCAAGGCAGGGGTCGCGAATTTCGTCGACAGCTTCAACCCGCCCGTCCACCGGGCTCAGAACCCCTAGAGGCAGAGCTGGACGCGTGCGCGGGGGATCACGAAACAGATACAAGGCCATCACCGTCAGGGCCCAAAGCGGTAGTGCCACTAACCCGTCCACGTACCAGCCAAGCAGTCCGGCGATGACCACCAATCCACCGATCAATGGCCACCCTTCCTGCGCGATCATTCTTTGCCGTGGACCCTCCATGCCACTAGACAATGTAGCTTAAATAAGACGGGGTGAGCTGTGAAAGCTCACCCCGTGCCTGGTACGCCATGTCCATCTTTTCGCCAGTCACCCAACCCGTAATCGGGGCTGAACGACGTCAGTTGACGGTTTTGTCGACGATCTTGCCCGCCTTGATCCAGGGCATCATATCGCGCAACCGACCGCCCACTTCCTCGATCTGGTGTTCCATACCGATGCGGCGCTTGGCCTTGAGAGTTGCCGCACCCGCCTGATTCTCCAGAATGAACTCGCGGGCAAACTCACCGGTCTGTATCTCGGTGAGAATCCTGCGCATCTCGTTTTTTGTCTGCTCGGTAATGATGCGTGGACCGCGCGTCAGATCGCCGTACTCCGCCGTATTGGAGATGGAGTAGCGCATGTTGGCGATACCGCCCTCATACATCAAATCGACAATGAGCTTCAATTCATGCAGGCACTCGAAGTAGGCCATTTCCGGGGCATAGCCGGCCTCGACCAGGGTCTCGAATCCTGCCTGAACCAGTGCCGTCGCACCGCCGCAGAGCACAGCCTGTTCACCGAACAGATCGGTTTCGGTCTCTTCGCGAAAATTGGTTTCGATGACACCGGAACGACCGCCGCCATTCGCGCTCGCGTAAGAAAGCGCAATCTCCTTGGCCTGACCACTGGCGTTTTGCGCAACGGCGATCAGGCTCGGCACACCGCCGCCCTGCTTGTAGGTCGAACGCACCAGGTGTCCGGGACCTTTGGGAGCAACCATGATCACATCCAGATCGGCACGCGGCTCGATCTGGCCAAAGTGGATATTGAAGCCATGGGCGAACGCCAATGCCGCTCCCTGCTTGATATTCGGAGCGATATCTTCACGGTAAAGCCGCGCCTGGTGCTCATCGGGAACCAATACCATCACCACATCTGCTTCGGCGACGGCTTGCGCCACCGGTTTTACGGTGAGCCCGGCCTTCTCGGCCTTCGCCGCCGATGCGGACCCGGCACGCAAACCGACCGTTACCTGAACACCGGAGTCCTGCAGGTTGTTCGCATGGGCATGGCCTTGCGAACCGTAGCCAAGAATGGCCACTTTCTTTGATTGGATGATGGACAGATCAGCGTCCTTATCGTAGTAAACCTTCATCGCCATTGGTTGCTTTCCTCGGTTTGGCTGTGAACTGAAATCAGCGCCGCTACGCCACTAGGCATGCAGGCTCTTCTCACCCCGCGCGATTCCCATCACGCCGGAGCGGACCACTTCCAGGATCAACTCTTCCTGAAGACCGTTGAGAAAGGCATCCAATTTATCTCCGGCGCCGGTAAGTTCAACAGTGTACGTGGTGTCCGTTACATCGATGATGCGTCCGCGAAAAATATCGGAACGCCGCTTGAGTTCATCACGCATCTCGCCGTCGGCATGCAGCTTCACCAGCATCATTTCGCGTTCCATATGCACACCTTCGGTGAGGTCGGTGAGCTTGACCACGTCGATCAGCTTGTTCAACTGCTTGGTGATCTGCTCGATGATCGCATCGTCGCCACGCGTAACCAGGGTCATGCGCGATAGCGAGGCATCCTCGGTGGGCGCCACCGACAACGATTCGATATTGTATCCCCGTGCCGAGAACAGGCCCGCGACGCGGGACAGGGCACCAGATTCGTTTTCCAGAAGTATCGAGATGATATGCCGCATGATCTACACCAGAATCATTTCGTTAAGGCCTGCACCCGCCGGAATCATCGGGTAGACGTTCTCTTTCTGGTCGGTGATGAAATCCAGAAATACCGCCCGATCTTTTATCTTCATCGCCTCTTTCAAGGCCGGTTCAACATCGCCAGGTTTCTCAACCAGAATGCCGGCATGCCCATAGGCTTCCGCCAGCTTCACGAAATCCGGCAGGGCATCCATATACGACATGGCATAGCGTCCCTGGTAGAAGAACTCTTGCCACTGGCGCACCATGCCAAGATAGCGGTTATTCAGATTGACGATTTTGACCGGCAGACTGTACTGGCGCAGGGTCGACAGTTCCTGGATACACATCTGGATACTGCCTTCGCCCGTTATGCAGACCACGGTTTCCTTGGGATGTGCAAGCTGGACACCCATTGCCGCCGGCAAACCGAAACCCATGGTGCCGAGACCGCCGGAGTTGATCCAGCGGTTGGGTTCCTTGAACTTGTAGAACTGTGCGGCGAACATCTGGTGCTGCCCGACATCGGAGCAAACGAAGGCATCTCCCTTGGTTACCTTATAGAGTGTCTCGACCACAAACTGCGGCTTGATCGCGTCGCTGCCACGATCGAACTTCAAACAATCCTTTGACCGCCACTCCTCGATCTGCTCCCACCACTTTTTGATCGCCTTGGGATCGGGGCGCCGTTCGGTCTCTTTGATCATCTTGATCATCTGGCGCAGCACATTCTCCACCTCACCGACGATGGGCACCTGCACCTTTACGTTCTTGGAAATCGACGATGGGTCTACGTCGACGTGGATGATCTTTGCTTCGGGGCAGAATTTCTTGACGTTGCCGGTCACGCGGTCGTCAAATCGTGCACCCACCGCGATCAGCACATCGCAGTGGTGCATGCTCATATTCGCTTCGTAGGTACCGTGCATGCCCAGCATGCCCAGGAACTGCTTATCGTTGCCGGGGTAGCCGCCAAGACCCATCAGCGTATTGGTGACGGGGTAACTCAGCAGCCGGGCCAATTCGGTCAACGCCTTGGTGCCATTGCCCAACACCACACCGCCGCCCGTGTAGAATATCGGACGCTTGGCACCGAGCATCAAATCCACCGCCTTTTTTATCTGTCCCGAATGCCCCTTCACCACCGGGTTGTAGGAGCGCATCGTAATCTTCTTAGGGTAGTGGTAAGGGATTTTGATGTTGGGGTCGGTCACATCCTTGGGGATATCGACCACTACCGGGCCAGGGCGGCCCGTGCTGGCGATATAAAACGCCTTTTTGATGGTTTCCGCCAGATTCTTTACGTCCTTCACCAGGAAATTGTGCTTCACGCACGGGCGTGTGATGCCAACCGTATCCACCTCCTGGAAGGCATCATTGCCGATCAAACTCGTCGGCACCTGACCGGTAAACACGACCAGGGGAACCGAATCCATGTAGGCCGTGGCAATACCCGTCACGGCATTGGTCGCGCCCGGCCCAGAGGTAACCAACGCGACGCCGGCCCTGTTGGTCGAACGGGCATACCCGTCGGCCGCGTGCACCGCGCCCTGCTCGTGACGCACCAGAATGTGTTTGACATCTTCCTGGGCGTACAAGGCATCGTACAGATGCAGCACCGCTCCACCAGGATAGCCAAAGATATGCTCCACTCCTTCGTCTTTCAGGCACTGGACGAAGATATCGGCACCACTCAGTTCCACGAGAGTCAACTCCTCTACCGGGATTCCGGACGGTGGCCGGGTACCACCGCAAAAGAGACGCAGATCGGCTCATGTGCCCGGCGAGCCGGGGCAACCCCCACGCCCCACTGCCTCGCGCGATCTGTGAGATAAAGGAGTTACTTATATTGGCATCGCTGCAGCGCGTCAAGGCTGAAAGCCTTTATTTATCAACCGCTGACGCCATTCTGCGATCACGATCCTTCCCCCTCGAGCATCAATGCCGCTATAGTGCCAACAGCCGATAGGACGCAGCGGGGGAGGCATTATGCGTGTGGCAATAGGGGTACTACTGGCAGCCGGGATCGCCATTTCCACTGTGGCGCAGGCTGCGATTTACCGTTGGGTCGACGACCAGGGGGTCGTGCACTACACCGAGACACCGCCCCCGGCCAGCAACAAAGACCGCGGCAGCCGTATTCGCACGCTTAGTGCGCCTACCGGGGGTACCGAACAGGGTCGCCAGCGTTCGGAGGCGATCCAGAATCGGCTCAAAACCATTGAAGATCAGCGCAAGAAAAGTACTGAAGAACAGACCAGACTCGACGCTGAGACGGAGCGTCGAGAAACCGTATGCAAAGCGGCCCGACAGAACCTGGCCAACCTTGAGATCCGCACCAACCGCCGAGTCCGTGACAGCGAGGGCAATATTACGGTGATGACCGAAGAGGAGCGCAATGAAAAGATGGAGGAGGCTCGCGCGCAGATCGAGAAGAACTGCAACTGATCCGCAACACACGATTTTCGCTGCCCTGTTCCGCCCTCGGGCACAAATGCCGGCGTCGCCCAAGGTCTCTTTTCGTTCCTCGCCCACTCGCCACGGATGACCCCGCTAACGGCATGCCGTTACAATCCCTCACTTTGTTCATTCAGACAGCACCGCAAGGAAAGAGCAACGTTCATGCGAGTCTCCCAGTACCCACTCAATACCGTTAAAGAAACCCCCGCCGACGCTGAGATCGTCAGCCACAAACTGATGCTGCGTGCCGGCATGATCCGCAAGCTCGCCGCTGGCATCTACACCTGGCTTCCCCTGGGGTTGCGCGTGCTGCGCAAGGTAGAAACCATCGTCCGCGAAGAGATGGACCAAGCAGGGGCACTGGAGCTCTCCATGCCGGCTGTGCAGCCCTCCGAGCTGTGGGAAGAATCGGGCCGCTGGCAACAATATGGGCCCGAGCTTTTACGCATTCGCGATCGTCATAATCGCGACTTCTGCTTCGGCCCCACGCACGAAGAGGTCATCACCGATCTGGTGCGGCGGGAAATCAGCAGTTACAAGCAACTTCCTCTCAACTACTACCAGATCCAGACCAAGTTTCGCGACGAAATCCGACCCCGTTTCGGCGTGATGCGCGCCCGTGAATTCCTGATGAAGGACGCCTACTCCTTCCATCTCGACCAAGCCTCGCTGGAGGCGACCTATCGGGTGATGCACCAGGCCTACTCCAACATCTTCAACCGTTGCGGCCTGAGCTACCGGCCGGTGAGCGCCGATTCTGGTTCCATCGGTGGCGCTGTTTCCCACGAATTCATGGTACTGGCGGATTCCGGCGAAGATGCCATCGCATTCTCCGACAACAGCGATTACGCGGCGAATGTCGAGTTGGCCGAGGCTATCGCACCCCACGCGGAACGAGCGGCACCCTCGGAAACCATGCAACTGGTCGACACGCCAAACGCCAAAACCATTCAGCAGCTCGTGGAGCAATTCAGGATACCGATCGAGAAGACGGTCAAAACCCTGATCGTCGCGGCTGCGGAAGAGAGTGATCCACCGTTGGTGGCGCTCATGGTACGTGGCGATCACGAGCTGAACACAATCAAAGCGGAGAAACTATCCCAGGTGGCGATCCCTCTGCGTTTCGCTGACGAGCAGGAGATACGCGAAGCCATTGGCGCCGGACCCGGTTCCCTGGGCCCGGTAAACCTTCCTCTGCCGCTGATTGTTGACCGCGCGGTGGCGGTAATGAGCGACTTCGGCGCGGGTGCCAATATCGATGATAAACACCATTTCGGCATTAACTGGGAACGCGATGTCCCGCTACCCGAGGTGGCGGACCTGCGCAACGTGGTGGCCGGAGATCCGAGCGCTGACGGCAAAGGCCGGCTCTCCATCGCCCGCGGCATCGAGGTGGGTCATATCTTTCAGCTGGGCACCAAGTACAGCTCGGCGCTGGGGGCCACAGTGCTCGATGAAGAGGGACGTGACAGGACGCTCCTGATGGGTTGCTACGGTATTGGCGTAAGCCGGGTGGTCGCCGCAGCCATTGAGCAAAATCACGATGACAAAGGAATCTGCTGGCCAGCGCCTATTGCACCGTTTCAGGTCGCGCTGCTGCCGATGAACATGCACAAATCCGGGCGCCTGATGGCGGCGACCGACGCCCTCTATCAACGTCTACAGGAGGCCGGATTCGAAGTCCTCTTCGACGATCGCAAAGTGCGCCCCGGGTTTATGTTTGCCGACATGGAGTTGATTGGCATTCCCCACCGTGTAGTGCTGGGTGAGCGTGGATTGGATAATGGCCTTGTCGAATACAAGGGACGCCAGGACGATACCAGCACGGATGTGGCACTGGACGGCATCATCGACTTCATTCGCGAGCGATTGAACGCATGACAGGAATCGCCAGTGTTGCGTCGCGACCAGACAATGCTGGATGACCACCTTCGCGGGGCGCAATCAGGTCAACCTGCAGCCTCAGTCGTTCTCCGCGGGGGCCGCAACCTTGAATACCTCCTCAAGCGTCGTCAGCCCTTCGGCGACCTTCAGCGCACCGGCGATCCGTAACTCCCGCAGACCCTCCGTCAACGCCTGCTGCTTGACGGTTCGCAGACTGAAATCGTTCTGAATCATGCCTTTGAGCTTCGATGATATGGGCAGCATCTCGTAGATGCCGTGTCGCCCCAGATAGCCTGTATGGCGGCACTCATCGCATCCGACCGGTTGCATGATGGAGGTCGGATGTGACTGCATGCTGCCTGCGGTCAGTGCCTTCCAGGCTGCTGCATCCAACTCACCCGCCTGCTTGCAGTGCGGGCAGAGGGTACGGATGAGGCGCTGGGCCATTACCCCGAGCAACGTCGCGCGAATCAGGTAGGCCGGTACACCGATCTCCATTAATCGCGTTATCGCAGAAATCGAATCATTGGTGTGGAGCGTCGAGAGCACCAAGTGCCCCGTGAGTGCGGCTTGCGTGGCCATGCGCGCTGTTTCCAGATCACGTATTTCGCCCACCATGATCACGTCGGGATCCTGGCGCAGCAGGGTACGCACCCCGCTGGCAAAATCGAGACCGATATTGTGCTGGACCTGCATCTGATTGAAGCTGGGTTCTACCATCTCAATGGGATCTTCCACCGTGCAGACGTTGACCTCGGGTTTGGCCAGCTGCTTCAGTGTGGAATAGAGCGTAGTCGTCTTACCCGAACCGGTAGGGCCGGTAACCAAGACGATTCCGTGGCTATGACGGGTCATCGCATTCCAGGTGGCGACCGCGCTCTCGGTAAAACCGAGTTGCCGGAAGTCGCGCACCAAAACATCGGGATTAAATATCCGCATCACGAGTTTTTCACCGAATGCGGTCGGCATAGTGGAAAGCCGCAGTTCCACCTCGTTGCCTTTGGGCGTGCGGGTTTTAACCCGTCCATCCTGGGGGCGCCGCCGTTCCACCACATCCATACGACCCAGCGTTTTGATGCGACTGGTGACCGCCGCCATCACCGGGACCGGCATCTCGTAAACCAAATGGAGGACACCATCGATACGGAAACGAATGTTGCCGGCATCGCGGCGTGGCTCCACATGAATATCGCTGGCTCGCTGCTCGAATGCGTACTGCAACAGCCAATCCACGATACTGACGATGTGATGGTCATTGGCATCAAGCTTGCCGCTGCGCCCCAACTCCACCAATTGCTCCAGATTGGTGATACCGACCGGGCTCTCCGCGCCCTTCTCGGACACGGCCTCTTTGATCGAGCGGCTTAGCCCGTAAAACTCATCGAGATAGCGTGTGATCTCAGCGGGATTCGCTACCACCCGACGTACCTTGCAGCGCAGGACATGGGTAAGCTCTTTCACCCACTCACGAACCAGGGGTTCGGCGGTGGCAATCACGACCGCCTCGCGCTCCACCTCCACCGGCAGAATTCGAAACCGCGCAGCATAGGCATGCGACATCACCGCCGTGACCTTGGCAACGTCGATTTTCAGTGGATCGATACGGTAGTAGGGCAGGTGGCTATGCTGCGCAAGCCACTCCGTCAGATATTCCAAAGACAGTTTGCGTCCCGGATGACCAAGTAGCGTCCAGCCCTGATCGGCAATAACCACCAGGGGGTGAAGGTTCAAATGGCTGTTGGTTGTCCTGGCATACAGTTGCTGTGCCTGAGCATCGGCGACCAGACCCTCCTTTACCAGGGTCTCGACGATCTCGCCAAGCTTCAGCTTACGATCCGGCGTTTCTAACGCCTTTTTTCCATGCACCGCCAAACTGTTTCCTCCTCTACAGGACCGCGAAACGCCCGGGGATTACTTCCGCGCCATCTGCCGTTTCGGGCGTGACTTCCGCTACCACTGCTGCAGGCGACCCCCGCCATAGCCAAACTTCCAACTCCTGCAGCGCTTCCCGTGCGCCACATGCGAGCACTTCAACGCGACCATCTGCGAGATTACGGGCGTAGCCGGAAAGCCCCAATTCCAAAGCGATCTCGCGCGTCGCAGAACGAAACCAGACACCCTGTACCTTGCCGCCAACGAAGTAGCGCCGGCAAATCGATTCAGATGTGGCCATGGTTTTCTACACCCTAATGTCTAGGCAGAAATCCCGCTCATGAGTATCCTCAACTTCGACCTGCAGTGTCCAGGCTCCCAGCCTCCATCGCCACCGAGGTATGGCGCAGGCATTGGAAGCTGGCTAAAGTAGCCCCATGTGAGGGAAAATGCGGCGGAATCCACTCTAAATCCAGTACCATCCCCCGCAGTCACAGTTGCCATTGGGCCTATAGTCTTAGCATGACGCAAATAAAGTTAACGATACCGACGCGCAACGATCTGCCCGACCCGCGCATTGAGACCAGGCCCACAGAACTGCGCCGCTTTCTAGAACAGCTGCCGTACACCGATCCGATCAAAACCTGCGGTATAGTCAGCGAAGAGCTTGCCGCCCTCAATCGCCAACGCCTGACACCCCAGGTACGTCTTCCGCTGGTCGAACTTTATCGCCAGACCTTTCGCAAACTGATCCAACTTCAATCACGACTCCTACGTGCCGGAATCGCTGTACGTCAGAGCCGCAAGGCCAATGAATCATTGGCGGCGCTGAGCCGGTTAGCACGGGAACTCTCCTTTGCCTTCAAGATAGTGGTTACCGACAGGATGGCCGAAGGCGGTATCAGATCCGCCGACCGTATCCTCCAAGCCAGCATCCTGCGCGCAATCAAGTTTCTCGGTTTGGAGCAGTTATTCAGTTTTCACTCGTATGCACCCGCCTCAAGTCATGTTTGGGGCGAACTTAATCAATTGTATGCATTGGCATTAGAGCACGGGCTAGCCGACAACGCCTATATAGACGACGAAAACAGCAGCCTGCCCTCCTCCAGCATCACACACATCTATAAACAGATAGCCCTTACAGCGCGGAGTGACCCCTACCACCTTGGCAATGGTGAAGCCTGGAAGGTCTATGACTTTCTCGACCGTTGGGCCGAACTCGGAAAAATAACACGTCCCGCAAAGGGGCCGCGCAAGAACGGCCAGTTCTTAATCGATCTCGAAGGCACCAGCGCGCCCCAACCCCTCAATAGTGAGGCCGTGGAGATTGATTCCGATCGCCACCGGATTCTGGATACTCACGATCTCGCGCAGTGGATTGATGATCAGATCCGTGAACTTGAGGTAGGCAATCGCGCAGCAGAGGCGGGTATCCACCTGGAGTTGCCGACTCAGGAGATTGTGCGTGTACTGCGTTACCTGATGCTCAGCTGGTGGCACTGCCCGACCCGCCAACATGAAAGGCGCGAACGCCTCTCATGGGTCGAGGGCGTGTGCGGGCTAAACTCGGCCCATGAAGTGCTGAAAGAAGATGCGGAACTGGCGGCCGAATCACATCTGCACAAAGACGACTCCATCGAAATAAGCACCTCAGGCGCCATGCGTCGCCCAACCGGGATACGCGTACAACAGGAGCGGTGGCGACTGATCAATCACAGTACCGGCGGTGTTGCTCTGAGCGTGCGCCTACCATGCAACCCGGCGATGCGCGTCGGACAGCTGATCATTTTTCGTAATCCAGCAAGCAGCCAGGAAAATTGGCTGCTTGGCGTAATTCGATGGCTGAGCCAGGAGCAGGAAGACGAGATCAATGTGGGGGTGCAGTATCTCTCCGATCATGCGAAACCGGTTATCGTTCGCGACACCAGCGGCGATACGGTTCGCTCAATTGCCGCACTGGAAATCGAGATCCGCCAGGCAGACCGCCCTCTGCCGCCGCAACTGGTAACCCCGCATGGGATCTATCAGCCACAAAAGGAATCGGTTATCAAATCCGGCGATGGGCAGATCCGTATCCGCGCCAGCAAACTTATCGAGGCCACCAGCTCACTGGATCGCTTTTATTTCGAACGCATCAAGGGATAAGCCTCTCCCCCATAGAGGGCTTCAATATTTGCTACCACGCAGATAAAAAAAGGGGCCCTTTCGGACCCCTTTTCAATCAACTGACTTTAGAATCGCCGAATTAGCGGGCCAAATAGGCTCTGTCTGACTCTTCGACCTCACCGATGGACCAGGCCCCGCGGGTCTTGGCATGATTGACCGCCGCGTCCACTTCACTCTGCGATGGTACTTTATCGATGGCAAACTCCTGGCCGGGATAGATCAGATCTGCATCCTTGATCTGGTCCTGGTTCTTTTTGTAAATAATCGGCCACTGGTACGGATTTCCGTAAACCTCATCCTTACCGGAGATCTTCCACAGGCTGTCACCACGCTCGACGGTGTAGTTCATCATCGCCGAACGCAACTCGGCTAAAAGACCACTCAGTAGCGCATAGGCACGCTCACCTTCAAAACGGGCAATAGCCGCTTCGGCTTCGCGTAGCGTGTTGAGTTGATCGGCGTTCATCATGCTCTCATACTGCTTCGCTTCCTGGAGCAGTGCCTTAGCGCGCTCGAGCAATGCTTGATTGTAGCCCTGCTCAGCTTCGCTCCTGGCCCGGTTTGCCAATTGAACAGCACGCTCGAACTCGCCAGCGTCGTAGGCGACGACCGCCTGATTCAAGACGTCTTCTGTGCTGGGCCACAGGCCGTCAACCGAACGAGCCTTGTTAACGGCGGCACGCGCATCGGCAATCGCCTGGGCTGCAGCGGCCTTCAGATCCGCCATCTGGCTGGAAGTATCAGCCGGCGGTGGCGCCTCTTCCGGCGCCGTAGCACAACCCACCCCCATGGCAAGGACCAGGATACCCAGCCCAAGATACTTTGTTGCCGCGAAAATCTTCATGATGAATCGCTCCGAATTTAGAGATTGTTAGATTCTGAGTTGAATGTAAAAGTACTCAAACATTGGCAAATTTCCGAGTCGCCGTGCCCTGCATTTCTTGTCCTTGATTCTCGAAATACGCCGTAAACCGATGTTTGGTCCGGTTTTCCTCGCCAGACCGTAGCACCGCCCCTGCAATGAGTCAAGGATCCAGAGCACACCTGATATACCAAATTTCAACTTGATATATCGGTCGGCAATCCCAGCAGTTTAGCGGTCGGACTCCAACACTTTGCGTCTCGCCTCGAGCGCTAACTCCCTGGCGGTGCGTGCGCTCTGCCGAGCCTGGTCGAACAACCCTTTATCCAGAAGCTGTTTGGCCTGCTCCAAATACCGCTCTGCCTCACTCAAACTCTTCGGAGCCAATTGAGCTGCACCTGCGTCCCGCGCCGCCGCGATAGATTGGCGCGCATCGCTCATCTCCTGGACGGGTGCACTCGCGCAGCCGAACATTACGCTCAACCATAGGGCAGCGACTGCGACGCGTTTCACACTCAATGCGCGTTTGTTGAGACTGCCCTGTTTTCGTATCATGTTCGGGCTTGGTGACAGTATGGGTGAACGGACCCTATCACCCACCCTATACAGCGTCAAGATCAGGCACTTGCCTCTAAACTATCGAAATTTCCGCGGAGTTCACCATGGCGATCACCATCTATCACAATCCACGATGCAGCAAATCCCGCGAGGCGCTGGCGCTTCTCCGCGAGCATCAAACCGTCCCGCGGGTCGTCGCCTATCTCGATACCCCACCCAGCGTAGTCGAGCTGAAAAACCTGTTGCAGTTACTGGGAATATCCGCACGCGACCTGATTCGCACCGGCGAGCCAGAATACCGGGAATTGGGCCTTTCCGATCCCACGATGGATGACGATGCACTACTCGAGGCGATGGCGAAACACCCGCGCCTGATTCAACGTCCGATTATCGTACACGGCGATCGCGCAATCATTGGACGCCCGCCGCATAAGGTGTTGGACCTGCTCTGAGCCCATGAGCACAAGCGTTCTGGTTCTCTATTACAGTCGGAAGGGCGCCACGGCGGAACTGGCCCGCCAGATCGCGCGTGGGGTTGACGAGATCAAGGGAGTCCGCTCGAGGTTGCGCACCGTACCCGAGGTCTCGCAGGTCTGCGAAGCCAGCGAAGACACTATCCCTTTGCAGGGTCCTCCCTACGCCAATCTGGATGATCTCCGCGAGTGTCACGGCCTTGCACTCGGCAGTCCGACGCGCTTCGGCAATATGGCTGCGCCGTTGAAATACTTTATCGACAGCACGAGCACGCTTTGGCTCTCGGGTATCCTGGCAGGCAAACCAGCCGCTGTGTTCACCTCCTCCTCGAGTTTGCATGGCGGCCAGGAGAGCACGCTTTTGTCAATGATGTTGCCGCTACTCCATCAGGGTATGTTATTGCTTGGAATCCCCTATACAGAGCCGGCACTGCATCGAACCACCACCGGCGGTACGCCCTACGGTGCGAGTCATTTCGCACCAGAGGATGGACGGATCTCGCTCAGCACGGATGAGCGAGATCTGTGCCATGCACTGGGGAGGCGCCTGGCCCGTACCGCGCTGGCACTCAGTGCGGTCGACAGGACCGATTGAGCGGAATCCCTGCTTAACATGCGCCAGCTACCTCTAGGCATAGTGCTGCCTGACTCGACGACCTTTGACACCTTTTTTACTGGCCCTAATGAGGAGATCGTTGCCACTCTTAGGCAACATATTGGGCAGAACGACAGCGGATTGTTTGCTTTGTACGGCGGCACGGGCAGCGGCAAGACGCATCTGTTACAGGCCGCCTGCCATCTCGCCGCGGACCTGCAGCTCAGCCCCGTCTATCTCTCCTTCGCAACGACTGAATCTCTTCAACCGGAAGCATTGAATGGTCTTGAACACCTCGATCTCATCGCAATCGATGACCTGCACCGCGTTGCCGGATCAGATCAATGGGAGCACGCTTTGTTTCATCTTGTGAACGCGGCCCGCGAGCAATCGACGCAGATCGTGGTCGCCGCTTCCAATACGCCCGAAGCACTCGGAATCCGACTTCCCGATCTGCGCTCAAGACTCGACGCTGGCCTTGTGTATCGTCTGCGATTGTTGGACGACAGCGCCCGTTTGAGCGCGCTCCAATTACGCGCGCGCAATCGAGGTTTGGAACTGAGTGATGAGGTGGGGTGTTTCCTGTTATCGCGTTATCCGCGCGACCTGGGAGTTCTGTTCGACCTATTGAACCAACTGGACGAGGCATCGCTCGTCGAGCAACGCCGTCTCACGATTCCTTTTGTAAGGCAGGCGCTGAACCAGTTGCACTGATCAGCGAGTCCTGTCCTCCCTCGACACACGATGCGCACGCTGGCTCCATGCCCAGACATACCCCACGCCGCTGGCAATCGTCGTAACCACGACGCAGAAGGTCACCGCCTCGATAGCGGTCGTTGGAATCCCTGCGACGAGTTCTCCCGACACCACCAACAACACCAGCACGATCTGAGTGAAGGTGTTTATCTTGCTGATGGCCGTGGGCTCCGCTTCGAACCGCCCAACAAGTAAGTGGAATGCCAATGCCCCGCTGACGATCACCAAATCGCGCCCCAAAATCAGCAGAACCAGCCATACCGGCAACAGACCCGTCCAACCTAAAGCCACATAGCTGCCCACCAACAACATCTTGTCCGCCAAGGGATCGAGAAACGATCCGAGCCTGGTTATCCATCCGTTGCGTTTAGCCAAATAGCCATCCAGGCCATCAGAGACACCGGCTATGGCAAACACCAGCAACGCCTGACCATAGCGCTCTTCAGCGAGCAACCAGATGACAGGGCCGACGAGCAAGATGCGCAGGACCGTCAGCAGGTTGGGGATGTCACGTCGCGAAATCATTGCACCAAGCGATAGCGCAGGGTTGGCAGGATCGGCTGCTCCAAGGATGCCGAGCCACCAGCGGCAGCTATTGGTTGCAGCTGATTGGTCAATCCGATGACTTGCTGGAGGATTCGATAATCCCCTTCCAGGGTTACTCGAAACTGTACTTCACCCGCCGTAATCCTATCCGGAGTAAGAGATTTTATGGGTTGCAACGCACCCAAATACCGATGGAGTCGCGCATAATCCTCGAGTGAGTCGACAGCTTCCACGCGCAGTAGAAATTCGCCCCCTGAAAGCGACAAGCCGATAGGGGCGAATCGAGCCGCCAGCAGATCCGCAGTACCCTCCAATCCCTGAGCGAGCACTTGCGATGAAAGCGCTCCGCTTGAGATCCAGCTTGACGAGTTCCCGTCATGATAGAAAGCCCAGGCCGCCTCCCAAAGCCCGTCACTCTGGCGATAGATCCGCCCAACGAGAACCGCGTCGGGCTGATAACGCGCGGAAGCCTTGAGCACAGAGGCCCGAAAATTACCCCACACATCAGCGACGGAGAGCGCTGCCTGATCTTCCAGGTCGAGCAACGGCAAAAGAATGGGTATGCCTCTCCGGGCAGACGCCTCCCGCAGTTCGGTGACGATCCCAGGTTCCGAATCGGCGGCCACGAGATAACGCTGCGCGCCCTGTTCCACTGCCAACCAGATCAAGGTGCTCGGACGCACATCGCCCCAGACCGGCAACCCACGTTTGCGCAGAGCCTCGTTAATCGCATTGCTATCGAATTGAACGTGGAGGTATAGCGCATCCACTGGCGCCTGATCAGGCAAGGGTGAGGGGTGGGATCGTTTCTCGTACCGATACTGTTGGACAAACCCGGAGGCACCGCTTAGCAGCCCACGCGTTTCGGGTCGCTCCTCCAGGCGCGACTCCCCGGTCACCTTGATGAGCACTTGAGTCAACGCTGTCGCGATCGCCGCACTACGCTCATTGGTATCCTGCCCGGTAACAGGCACCGTGGACTGATAGAGATTCCCCACCTTCCCCGCCTGGAGCGATCCGCTAAACAGCAGCAGGCACATCCAGGTAAGCAGCAAACCCTTAGACCGACTCATGCATGCACTCACTAAACAAAGATCCGGTGTGGTTGAAGGCTACAATCATGACACAGTAATTACGGGCGAGTATGTGACTCAAACTAAGGTTATCGATCCACACCATCCGAGTTCAGTCAGCGCAACCCGATCGCCAAAACGCAACCGGCCAGATATGCCAGCAAACCGCCACTACGCCGCAACCCCGGCCGGTGAGAAATCCGGATAAAGATAGCATATAATCGTGCGCGGCCCGATTGTGTCACCAGGGCCGCACCCGTGTCCCATTCGACTGAACGAACAGCCAGGAGCCCTAGTGAGTTCTGAAGACAAATCAGGCAGCCCTCCCACCCGGAAGAAGCCCTCAATCAGCTATCGCGACGCTGGTGTCGATATTGATGCCGGAAACCGGTTTGTCGATCGCATCAAACCCATAGCCGCCCGCACAGCACGACCTGAGGTGCTGACGGGTCTCGGTGGTTTCGGTGCACTGTTCGCACTTCCCCTTGAGCGCTACCGTCACCCCGTCCTGGTCTCAAGTACGGATGGTGTGGGAACCAAGCTCGCCCTGGCCATTGAAACCGGCAAGCACGATACGGTGGGCATCGATCTGGTGGCCATGTGTGTCAACGACATCGTGGTGCAGGGCGCGGAACCGCTCTTTTTCCTCGACTATTACGCTTCGGGAAAACTTGATCTGGAGACGGCCACTCAGGTAATCAGCGGCATCGGCCGTGGGTGCGAATTGGCAGGAGCCGCCCTGATCGGGGGCGAAACCGCCGAGATGCCCGGCATGTACGCTAGCGGCGACTACGATCTGGCGGGTTTCGCAGTGGGGATAGTCGAACGCGACGCCATTATCGATGGCAGCCGGGTCGCACCGGGCGATGTCCTGATCGGGCTGGAGTCCTCAGGACCTCACTCCAACGGTTATTCGCTGATCCGTAAAATACTCGAAGTGTGTAGCGCCGACCTGAGCGCACCCTTTGCGGGGCGAACGCTCGGCGAAACACTACTGGAACCGACACGGATCTACGTCCGGTCACTGCTGGCGACCCTTGCCAAACATCCGATACATGCGCTTGCCCACATTACCGGGGGAGGTATCACAGAGAATTTACCGCGTGTATTGCCGGATCGCTGTAATGCCATCATCGAACGGCAGAAAATTCCGCGGCTTCCGATTTTCGAGTGGCTGCAAGCGCAGGGCGATATCAGCGACGAGGAGATGTTACGCACCTTCAATTGCGGATTAGGGATGATTGTTTGTGTAAGCGCCGCCGACTGCGAGGGCGTTCTCACGACTCTGCGCGAACTTGGCGAGACCCCGCACCTGATCGGCACGGTTGAGGCATCTGACAGCGAACACCCTAAAGTGGTCTATCGATGACCTCGGCAGAGGGGGCAACCCGCGTGGTCGCCCTTATCTCAGGACGGGGCAGCAATCTGCAGGCGTTGATCGACGCCGCCCGGCAAGGCAATCTTGCGGCTGATCTGGTGGCGGTCGTCAGCAATCGCCCTCATGCAACCGGATTAGACCGCGCAATAAAGGCCGGTATCGAAACCGTTATCATCGATCATGAGAACCACCCTGATCGCGACAGTTTCGACCGGGCACTGATGCAGGCGATTGACCGCTTCAGCCCCCGGTTGGTGGTCCTGGCAGGATTCATGCGCATTCTGGGCAAGGACATCATCGATCACTATGCGGATCGGATGCTCAACATCCACCCTTCGCTGTTGCCCAAGTATCGGGGCCTGCATACTCACCAGCGTGCATTGGAGGCGGGCGATACAGTGCACGGCTGCAGTGTGCACTTCGTCACCAACGAATTGGATGGAGGACCCGTGGTGGTGCAGGCCCAGGTACCGGTCCTGAACGGTGACGATGCGGATGCACTCGCAGCCCGAGTGCTCACACAGGAGCATCTTATATACCCCCTAGCAGTTCGCTGGTTTGCGGAAGGTCGCCTGCGCGTGACAGGAAACCGTGTGCTGCTGGACGGTCTGCCCCTGGCGACCCCCCCTGTCTTTGCCGGTTGATTTGGTCCGGTCACACTCGAGAGGGATTGCCGTGCCGCTAAACAGACGGCTTATTACGATAGCGACCACAGCGCTCGCGCTCGGAACGGGCCATCTCACTCTGGCCGCCAGCCTGATTCCTTTCGACGCCACTTACACATTGAGCAGCGGCACGACAATCGTGGGGGAGACGCGGTTAACTCTCGAACACTATGGCGAGCAGACCTACCGCTACACCTCCTCCAGCCGCGCCACAGGCTTTATCGGGCGACTGGTGGGTGGAAACATCGAAGAGCGTAGCGAAGGAAGTTTTTCCAGCGACCAGATCCGCCCCGCGCACTACATCTACCGGCGCACAGGGCGCAAGGAGCGTGAGGTGCTCCTCGAGTTCGACTGGCTTAAAGCGCAGGTCATCAATACGATCAACGAAGATCCGTGGGTGATGGCTATTCCCTCCGGCACTTTGGACAAACTGGCGGTTCAGCTGGCGTTGATGCTTGATCTCGATCAGGGCAGGCAAGCGATGAACTATCACATCGCCGATGGCGGGACACTCAAGGATTATCACTTCAAGGTTGCAGGCCGCGAGACCATCGAGACGCCCCTTGGACTCGTGGAAACGATCCGCATCAAACGTGATCGAGGCCACGCCGAACGCTACACCGAGTTCTGGTGCGCACCGCAGTGGGGCTATGCGCCGGTACGGATCGTGCAATATCGCAAAGGCGCGGAACACGCCCGCCTAAGCCTGCGCAAGATCACCGTGGGCGAAGTACCGTCCCGCAAATAAGAAACAGAGCCGTGTCGGCTCTGCCATATCAAATCAAGACCACACCCCGCGCGGCACCGTAAAGGTATCGAGTACCCGCATATAGTTTGACCGCTCAAAATCGGTAGGCTTGTCCGTGTGCTTTTGACTTACGCTGCCGATCAGCTGCGCCAGCGACTCATACTCCCGTTCCTGCAACCAGTTGCGCAATCCGTCGAGGATCTCGGTGATCTTACCGGGACCGTGCTTGAGCAGCACGCTGCAAAGCTGCGCCACGTTGGCGCCCGCGAGTAGTGCCTTCAACACATCCTCATGGCTATGCACCCCGCCGGTGACGGCAAATGAGAGATTGAGTCTTCCGTATAAAAGGGCTACCCAACGTATCGCCAACGGCAACTCCTCGGAGTTTGAAAGGCGCAAAACCGGCGTCACCGCCAGCGTCTCAAGGTCGATATCGGGTTGGTAAAACCGATTGAACATGACCAACCCATCCGCCCCGGCCTGTTCCAGGCGCCGCGCCATATTGGCGATGGAACTGAATTGCGGCGAAATTTTCATGGCTACCGGAATGGAAACTTCCTTGCGCAGCTCCTTGAGCAACTCGACGTACTGCATCTCCACCTCGACGCCGGTCTCCTCGGTATTGGCGGCGATGTAATAGGCATTCAGCTCAAGTGCATCGGCGCCCGCCTCCTGCAACTGCTTGCCATGCCGCACCCAGCCGGTCGTGGAAACACCATTGAGGCTGGCGATAACCGGAATGCTCAAGTTCTTTTTGAGCGCAGCCAGCTGCTCCAGATATTCGTCGAGGCCGGTGCGGTAACTGTCGGGGATGCCAAGCCGGGTACTCGATTCAGGATTGCCGAACTCTTGATGCGCAAGGAAAAAATCGATTCTCTCCTGCTCGTTGAGCAACTCCTCTTCAAAAAAGGAGTACATTACGACAGCGGCGGCCCCGGCCTCCTCCAGTTTCTTGGTGTCGTCGAGACTGCGCGACAAAGGAGAGGCCGAGACGACCAGTGGATTCTCTAGGGTTAGCCCCAAGTACTTGGTGCTCAGATTCATAAGTTATGCCCTCTCACGGATGGGTCTTTCGTTATACGCAGCAGAACCGGCACGCTTGGCGCGGGCGCCGCTCTACCTTAGTGCTGTGCACCAACCAGCTCGCGGGAATCGGCTAATTGGGCGCCTCTTCCTCCTCATTACCGTAGTCGAGTCCGGCCAGCTGCTCGTAGTAATGATAGCGGTCCTCGACCTTGCGTTGGCTGATACCCAGCAATCTATCCGCCTTTTCGGCATCGGTCCGCCACAACATGCTGAAGCGCGTCTCGGAACCCACAAACTCCTTGAGCGGTATGGAGGGTTTCTTGGAATCGAGTTGCAGGGGGTTCTTGCCCTCTTTGAGGCGCCGCGGATCGTAGCGCAACAGGTTCCAGTGTCCGGTGTTGACCGCCAGCTCCTGCTGTTGGTGATTCTGCGCCATCGGCACACCATGCTCGACACAGGGTGAATAGGCAATGATCAGCGACGGCCCATCATAGGCCTCCGCCTCGAGAAACGCCTTGAGCGTTTGCACATCTTTCGCGCCATAGGCCACCTGCGCCACGTAGACATGACCATAGCTCATGGCAATCTGGACGATATCTTTCTTGCCCAACTCCTTACCGCCCATGGCGAATTTTGCCACGGCCCCGATCGGCGTCGCCTTCGAGGCCTGACCACCGGTATTGGAATAGACCTCGGTGTCGAGCACCAGAATGTTGACATTGCGACCGGAGGCCATAGTGTGGTCGAGGCCGTTGAAACCGATGTCGTAGGCCCAGCCATCCCCGCCGATGATCCAGACGCTCTTCTTGACCAGCATGTCTGCAACGCTCTCCAGCTCGCGAGCCTCAGGCCGATCGATGCCCTGAATCTTCGACTTGAGCTCGGCCACCCGCTCGCGTTGCTCATGGATACCGGCTTCATCGGACTGATCCGCGTTGAGCAGCCCGTCGATCAGTTCCGCGCCGATCTGGTCTGCCAGTGTCTGTATCAGTTCGTTCGCATACTCGCGCTGCTTATCGATCGTCAATCGGAAGCCCAGTCCAAATTCCGCGTTGTCCTCAAAGAGTGAATTAGACCAAGCGACGCCGCGCCCATCGGCGTTTGCAGCCCACGGCGTGCTCGGCAGATTCCCACCATAGATGGAGGAGCAGCCGGTAGCGTTGGCGACAATAGCGCGGTCCCCGAACAACTGGCTGACCAGCTTCACATAGGGGGTTTCACCGCAGCCGACACAGGCGCCCGAGGTCTCAAAGAGCGTATCGAACAGCATTGCACTCTTCAGCGTATTGGGGCGCACCTGAGTGCGGTCGAAACTCGGCAGGGTGTAGAAAAACTCCAGATTCTCAGTCTCCTGCTCACGCAGCGGGGCTTGCGGTGCCATATTGAGCGCCTTGAACGAAGTGTTCTCTTTGCTCTTGGCAGGGCAGATATCCACGCATAAGGTGCAACCGGTGCAATCCTCCGGAAACACCTGATAGGTAATCAGCGTACCCTCGTCGAACTCCTTGCCCTTTACCTCGGTGTACTTGAAGGTCTGCGGGGCATTCGCCACGTCGTCCGCCTGAAAGACCTTGCAACGAATGGCCGAGTGCGGGCAGACCATGGCACATTTGCCGCAAAAGATGCACAGATCCTCCTCCCAGACCGGAATTTCCAATGCCAGGTTGCGCTTGTCCCAGCGTGCTGTCCCGACAGGGAACGTCCCATCGATCGGGATCAGACTCACCGGCAAGGCATCACCGCGACCGGCAATCAGCTCGCCCGTCACCTTCTTGACGAAATCCGGCGCCTTGTCAGAAACCGGTGGCGTCAGTTCCATGGTGCTGGTGACGGCATCCGGAACCTCAACCTGGAACATGCGGGCCAATGTCGTGTCGATAGCTGCAAAGTTGCGCTCAACGATCGCCTTGCCCTTGGTGCCATAAGTCTTCTCGACCGCGTGCTTGATTGAAGCGATGGCCTGATCTTTGGGCAGAATGCCCGAGATGGCGAAAAAGCACGTCTGCATCACAGTGTTGATGCGTGCCCCCATACCGGTTTCACGAGCCACGGCAATCGCATCGATCGTATAGAAGCTGATCTGCTTGTCGATAATCTGTTGCTGCATGCGGCGCGGCAAGGTATTCCATACCGCCTCAGGGCCGACAGGGGAGTTAAGCAAAAACACCGCGCCTTGAGCCGCTTTGTCGAGCATCGGATACCGCTCCAGGAAGCCTGGTTGATGGCACGCAACAAAGTTGGCTTCGTTGTCGCTGATCAGGTAGCTGGAACGAATCTTCCTGGGACTGAAACGCAGGTGCGACACCGTTACGGCGCCCGCCTTTTTCGAGTCGTAGACAAAGTACCCCTGGGCGTACAGATCGGTCTCTTCGCCGATGATCTTGATGGTGTTCTTGTTGGCGCTCACCGTGCCGTCCGATCCCAGACCGTAAAAGACAGCACGGGTCAGGCCTTCGACGTTATCGACCTGGAAATCGGCATCTATTTCGAGGCTGGTGTAGCAAACATCATCGATGATACCCACGGTGAAGTCGTTCTTGGGCGCCTCTTTGGCCAATTCATCGTAGATGCCCTTGATCATCTGGGGATTGAACTCTTTTGATGCCAATCCATAACGGCCACCCACTATGCGCGGTAGAGTGCTGAATCGAGGTGCGGCGCCGGTAAGGTCGGTGGCCAACGCCGTTACCACATCCTTGTATAGCGGTTCACCATCAGCACCCGGCTCTTTATTGCGATCGAGCACAGCGATCCGCTTGACCGTTGCGGGCAGTGCGGCAAGAAATGCCTGCGTTGCAAAAGGCCGATAGAGCCGCACCTTGAGCAGACCCACCTTTGCGCCCTGATCGTTGAGCGTCTCGACTACCTCCTCGACCGCCTCAGCGCCCGAGCCCATCATGACGATCACCCGCTCGGCATCAGCTGCACCGAAATAATCGAACAGGTGATACTGGCGGCCTGTCAACTCGGCAAATCTGTCCATCGTCTTCTGGACGATGGCCGGCATCTTCGCGTAATAGGGATTGGATGCCTCACGGGCCTGGAAATAGACATCAGGGTTTTGCGCCGTACCGCGGATAACCGGGCGCTCGGGAGACAAACCGCGTGCGCGATGGGCTTGGACAAGGTCGTCACGAATCATTGCACGCACCACGTCTCTGCCGACCTCATCGATCTTGCTCACCTCATGCGAAGTGCGGAAGCCATCAAAAAAATGGAGAATCGGCATGCGGGCTTCCAGTGTGGCCGCATGAGCAACCAGGGCAAGGTCCATCACCTCCTGCACGGAGTTGGAAGCCAACAGCGCCCAGCCGGTCGAGCGCACTGACATCACGTCGCTATGATCACCAAAAATGGAGAGGGCGTGCGCCGCCAGCGCGCGCGCGGAGACGTGCATCACCGCCGATGTCAGTTCACCCGAGATCTTGTACATATTCGGGATCATCAGCAGCAACCCCTGCGAGGCGGTGAAGGTGGTCGCCAGTGCACCAGTTTGCAGCGCGCCATGAATGGCACCTGCCGCACCCGCTTCGCTCTGCATCTCGATCACCTCAGGAACGCTGCCCCACAGGTTGCCCCGGCCTTCGGCCGACCATGCGTCGCAGAACTCCCCCATTGCCGAGGACGGAGTTATGGGATAGATAGCGATGACATCACTGCAAAGGTGTGCAATGGCGGCTGCCGCCTCATTACCCTCCAACGTGATCTTGTTAACGGTGGCCATAGAAATCCCCTCGCGGCGGTTTTACCGAGTTATGTGTTGATTGTGTTACACGGGGATATGGCATACAACGGAAAACGCCGGACTGCCATTGTGCAGCGCGCTTCTCTTGCCCATGTGACAGCGCGAAGCAGCAGTACTCCGGGTAAAACCTTCGACTTAACCCTCCCCCGAGGACGGTGAGATCCGGCAAGACCGGAATCCACCTTCGAGTAAGTCTAGCATGCCCTATTATTGCGTCGCAACAAGCTATTATCCTATTGATTAATCTATTAAATAAGCAATTTATTGACCCTACGGAATAGCTCGACTGCCCCACCAATCGGAGCATTTTCAAACCTTGAACAAACCGCGTTCACACCCCTATTGCGACTGACGCTCCAGCCAAAGCGCCTGACCGGTTCCCGCTCCCCTCCCGCCTCCAAACTACTGTCGCAACGCACAATTTTTTGCCGCCTGTGCCGACGTTCTGATAACATTCCACTTACTGGGGGTAACTTCGATCAGAAGTCGCGCATCGTCAGTCAGCAGCGTCACTTGCAGGATATGTATCCCTATTCTATGAGCGAATCCATGAGCGAAATCCGGACTATCAAGAAGTATCCCAATCGCCGTCTTTACGACACTGCGATCAGTAGCTACATCACCCTGGCCGACGTGAAACAGTTGGTCATGGACAACGTCGAGTTTCAGGTTGTCGATGCCAAGAGCGGCGAGGCGATCACCCGCAATATCCTCCTGCAGATCATTTCCGAGCAGGAAGATGAAGGTTCTCCCATTTTTTCCACCGATATGTTGACCAAAATCATCCGTTTCTATGGAGACAATCTGCAGAGTGTGATGAGCAGTTACCTGGAGAAAAGCATGGAGATGTTCATGGAGCAACAACACATTCTCCGTGACCAGATGACCGATCTTATGAGCCGAACCCCCATGGCGGTCATGAGCGAAATGGCTGACCGCAACCTGGCGCTTTGGCAGAAGATGCAGGAGAATTTCTTCGCCTCAGCGACAGGTAAGAACGACCCCTCTCACAACGAAACACCGAACGACAAGGTCTCTGGTAAAAAAGACCGTTGAGTTGATCCCTTCCGCACCACCCCATCCATAGGTCCTCCCGATCAGTATTCTGCACTGCACCAAGTTTCCCTGATACTTTCGCCATCCTCACAAAAAATTCATACACACAAGGTGGCTAGACGCTTGACATGGAGACCCTCTCTGCCTATGCTGCATAGCACCATTTGTGCAGCGCACAAACGTAATCCCCTAACGGGTGGGTTGTTAATTCGAGGAGCATGTCATGCAGAACGAAATGTTTGAGAATTGGAAAGAAGTGAACCAGGCCGCCCTGGCGCCGGTGGTGAGAATGAATCAGATCACCTCGCGTGCGATGGAGCGCTTGACCAAACAGCAACTGACCCTGGTTAGCGAAAGCATCCAGGAGGGGGTCAAGCAGAGTCAGTCTTTTGGTGAAATCAAGTCCTTGCAGGATCTGCTGCAAAAACAGTCCGCTTTGGCTGCCGATTACACCAGCAAGCTTCAGGGTCAGGCACAGGCCGCCCTGGAGATCATGCTGGAGGCGCAAGCCGAACTGAACGCTCTGGCTGAGGAGAACTTCAAGTCTGCCAGCACCAGGATCGAAGAGGGTTTCAAGGCAGTTGCAGTGAAGGTGGAAGAGGGTGTCAAGACCGCCACCGGCAGCACTAAGAAGGGCGCTACGCCAAAGAAAGCCGCCTGAGCGGCAAGTAGCGATCGCGTGACATGGAAAACCCCCTCAATGAGGGGGTTTTCTTTATGCGATTCGATGGGCCCAGAGGTGGCGATACCACCATACTTCGACGTATAGTGGCCGCCTCGTTTTTCGGCCGATGTTCTTCGCCCACCCAACATGGGAGGCGGTGGGTGGTCGGTGTCACATCCTCTCGGTGCCAACAACTTTTGGAGGCAGTTCATGCAAGATGTAGTAATTGTCGCGGCCACGCGAACCGCTATTGGCAGTTTCGGCGGCACACTCGCGAGTCTCAGCGCCAGCGCCCTCGGCGCCCATGTTATCAGCGGCTTGATGCGCAAGACCGGTCTCAGCCCTGAACAGGTGGATGAGATTATCCTCGGACAGGTACTTGCCGCAGGCAGTGGGCAGAACCCGGCACGTCAGGCGGCGATTCATGGTGGACTCCCCCATGGTGTGCCTGCCCTGACGATCAACAAGGTATGTGGCAGCGGCCTGAAAGCGATTCACCTGGCTGCACAGGCTATTCGCTGTGGCGACGCTGATGTGATCATCGCCGGCGGACAGGAAAACATGAGCGCCTCGGCACATGTTCTACCCAACTCACGCAATGGGGCGCGGATGGGGGATTGGTCGTTGATCGATACCATGATCGTAGACGGCCTCCAGGATGCCTTTCATGCTTACCATATGGGCATCACGGCGGAGAACGTCGCCGAAAAATTTGCCATCGGGCGCGAAGAACAGGATGTCTTCGCCGCGGCTTCACAGCAGAAAGCTGAGGCCGCGATCAAAGCCGGCCGCTTTACCGATGAGATCTTGCCGATCGAAATTCCGCAGCGTAAAGGCGACCCCATCATCTTCGGAACCGACGAATTCCCACGCTTCGGAGCCACGGTAGAGAGCCTCGGCAAACTGCGGCCGGCATTCAAAAAAGACGGCACCGTAACGGCGGGCAACGCTTCCGGGCTGAACGATGGGGCCGCGGCGGTTGTGGTAATGGGCGCCGAGCGGGCGCGCCAACTGGGTCTGGAGCCTCTGGCACGCGTCGCCGCGTACAGCAGCGCTGGTGTTGATCCGGCCATTATGGGTACCGGCCCGATTCCCGCTTCACAGTTGTGCCTGAAAAAGGCGGGCTGGAACGTATCGGATCTGGATCTTGTCGAGGCCAATGAAGCCTTCGCAGCACAGGCCATAGCCGTCAATCGCGGTATGGAGTGGGATCCCGATAAAGTCAACGTCAACGGAGGCGCTATTGCGCTGGGCCATCCCATCGGCGCCTCGGGCTGTCGCGTCTTTGTGACACTGCTCCACGAGATGATCAAACGCGATGCCAAGAAGGGTCTGGCAACGCTGTGCATCGGCGGTGGACAGGGTGTCGCCATTGCCGTCGAGCGTTAATCCCCCAACATCAAGCTAACAAGCAACACAGACGAGGAGTAGCGATATGCAAGGCAAAGTAGCACTGGTTACTGGTGGTATCGGCGGTATAGGCACCGCGGTCTGCATCGAGCTGGCAAAAGGCGGCGCCAAGGTGGCTGCCAACTATTTCCCGGCCGAAGCCGAGAAAGCCCAGGCCTGGCAGGCAAAGATGAAGGCCGATGGCTTTGACATGATGATCGTGCCAGGCGATGTGACGGACGTCGCATCCTGCAAGGCCATGGCCGAGCAGGTCGAAAAACAACTCGGGCCGGTCGACATTCTGGTCAATAATGCGGGTATCACTCGCGACGGCACCTTCAAGAAGATGAGCCCCGAGCAGTGGCACGCTGTCATCGACACCAATCTGAACAGTGTTTACAACGTCACCGCTCAGGTTTGGAATGGAATGCTGGAACGCGGATACGGCCGCATCGTTAACATCTCATCGGTCAACGGTCAGAAAGGTCAATTCGGTCAGGCCAACTACTCGGCGGCGAAGGCCGGTATATACGGCATAACGAAGGCATTGGCTCAGGAGGGTGCCGCCAAAGGCATCACCGTCAACTCCATTTCGCCCGGCTATATCGGTACCGAGATGGTAATGGCGATTCCCGAGAAGGTACGCGAACAGATTGTCGCCCAGATCCCGGTTGGCCGTTTGGGCAAACCGGAAGAAATTGGCCGCGCTGTCGTGTTCCTGGCCGAGGAGAACGGTGGATTTATCACAGGTTCCAATCTCGCCATCAATGGTGGCCAGCACATGTTCTGATTGGAGCGCCGGCCAAAAAAAGGCGCACGCTGGTGCGCCTTTTTTCTCTGCCGGTCCGTTACGTTTGGCCGGCTATGGTAAGTCGATTACGCCCCCCATGTTTTGATGCGTAAAGGGCCTGATCCGAACACTCCAACCATTGCTTGTAATCCTTCATCTCTTCGTCTGCCGGAGCGATACCCAGACTAATCGTAAAGCGGATCTCCTGCCCCTCGTAGGTCACCACCAATTTCTCAACGTTTTTTCGCAATCGTTCTGCGAAAAACACTCCGCCTTCGACATCGGTTGCCGCGAGAATGACACCGAACTCCTCGCCGCCGTAGCGGCCGGCGATGTCGGTAGTACGTATATTTTTGCGCAAAGTATCGGCCATCACCTTCAACACCTCATCACCTGCCTGATGACCGCAGGTGTCATTTATCTTTTTGAAGAAATCGATGTCGAACATAACCAGGGTGCTTTTTGTTCCGTAGCGTTTGAAGCGTTGGAACTCAGCTACCAAGTTCTCTTCCCAGTGCCCGCGATTGTTGAGCCGGGTCAGGCGGTCGGTGCGACTAAGATTGGCCAGTTCCGCATTGGCGAGCTCCAGATCCCTTTTGTGTGAGGCGATATCGGTAACGTCGTAAAGAATTATGCAGATGTGATCGACCTCACCGGTCGCAGATCCCAGCGGATTGAGGGTCACGTTCTGATACATGAACTCCTCGGCGCCTGTAATAGGCCGATAGCTTTTGAAGCGAAACAGAAAGGGGCGCTGCTCCCAAGTGGTAAAAGCCTTCGTTTTAAGAAGAAACACAGACTCCGCCTTGCGCTGAAACCACTCTCTGGACAACTCTGGGAATACCTCGAACAACGTCCGCTCCTGAACGGATTCAGCGCTCTTGCCACTGTGATTCTGCATGAAGCTGTTCCACACGGAAATCCGATACTCGCGATCAATGACGATGAGTCCGACATCGATACTCTGCACCATATCCATCATCCAGTGCAGTTCTCGAATGTCTATTTTATCGCTTTCCATCCCCCATCACTCCAACATAAAAGCGAGTTTTCCATCGACGGTCGGTAGCGAATCCTCGGCGATCAGCAGCAATAGATCGAAACTGATATCGACGTCCTCCAGGGTGTAGCTGATTTCAATCGCCAAAGTCTTGCTCCAACTGCACGCTTTGCCGTCGACCAGGTGGGCCATGTTGACATGCTGCCCGAGGATGACCGGGTGCCCTTGACTGAAACTGACATCCAGCTGCGCGGCTAGACCCTTAACGCAGGCTCCGATCAGGATACTGGCAACGTCCATAACCAATTCCCGTTCCATGGCATCGTCGACTTCGCCTTCGTAATGCATCAAACGCGCAATCTGTTCGAAGTTGGAATCATGGAAGAGCAACAACGCCTCACCCGCAATACCGCCGCCAATAAATCCTTGTGACACCGCAGACACCGAAGCCTCCTCCGTCGTCTGTGCCAGCGCCATTTGCAGCTCGCTCGGCTCAAGCAAATTGACGTTTGGCACTGGAAGAACCACGAATACGCCGAGCAGACGTGCCAGCAGATCGGCGGCTTGCCCCATCGCGACGTTGGCCACCTCTTGATAACAATCCATGATGCCGACAGAGCCGCTGGCCTCGGGGGCCGCGATCGCCACAGCACCTGCTTCGCTGACGATGCCATATTGGGAGAGAATTTCGAATACTTCTTCCTTGACTACCGGTTTCCTGATAAACGCCAACGCCCCCAATTTGCTCGCCCGTTGTTGCGCATCGGGCTGGATATCACCGGAGACCACGATCACCATCGTTGGAAGATCTTCACGGTTGATGGCTTGTAGCGTTTCATACCCATCCATCACGGGCATATTCAGATCGAGAAAGAGCACGTCGCCCTTCCCCTCTTTGATGGCCGCCAACGCCTCCACCCCATTGCTGGCGAAAGAGAGCGCCACGTCCCAACCGTCTGCGAGTGTGCGCGCCATCTGTTTGCGCGCCATGCTGGAGTCGTCGCAAATAAGTACCGCGGTGGTCATGGTTGCCTGAGCTTTGCTTTGTTCGGTGTCAGTTCAAGAGCACGCCGAACCTCGGCCGTCTACCGAGATCCGTTTCGGCGTATTGCCGCCCTTGGAGAAAATTATCCTACCGAGGGATACGATCAGATATCGCGGCGATCCCAAATATCAGCGCCATCGTCCTTGCGTCGCCCCTTCTTCTTGCGCCGAGGTTCTTTCTCCGGTTCGAAACGAACCAGTTCCCGCCGGTCTTCTTGCTTGCGGCGCTGCTCCTTACGACGTTCTTTCCCCTCATAGGGCGCATCGTTATCAGCCACACCAATATCCCCTCTCGAGGTAGCGTTATTGGGTAGTCTAGCATCCTAAACGCGAAAGCGAAGAATCGGTGCGGCGGATCAAACTATTTCCTGGTCAGGTGCAGGGGAGCCACACCCCGAGGGTGGAGTTGGGGACGATCAGGCTCCTCCTCCGTGAGCGGCATCACCCGGGCGAGTGTCTGCAGGCAGCGCGTCGTCAAATGCTGATACTCGGCAGTAGCCTCGACTTTCCATGCCAGCTCGGCGTCGGAGAGCTCGCGCACTATACGACCAGGGACTCCCGCCAAAAGATGCCTGGAGGGTACCTGCGTGCCCGCAGTGACGAGCGCCATGGCCGCAACGATAGCCGATTCACCAACCTGGGCACCATCCATTACGACGGCATTCATACCCACCAGGGCATTGCGCAGCACCGCACACCCATGAAGCACCGAGCCATGGGCAATATGTCCGTTCTCCTCAACCACGGTTTCACCCCCGGGGAAGCCATGAACAATGCAGTTGTCCTGGATATTGCATCCTCTGCCGATTCGAATACGGCCCAGATCCCCCCGCAACGATGCGCCCGGCCCTACATAGGTTCCTGCATCGATGATCACATCACCGATCAAAACGGCGGTAGGATGGACGTAGGCTTGTGGATGCACCACGGGTATGACACCGTCGATGGCGTAGACCTGCAGGATTCCTCCACAATTATCCATCGCCCGCTATCTCCGCTGACGCAGCCAATCCGCAATAGCGGCAGGGATCTCTTTCTGCGCCCGACTACTGACATAGATCCCTATATGCCCGCCATGAAAGGCTGCTACCGTATAGTCATCATTCTCCACACAGTCGCCCAGCGCCAACGAAGCGGCCGGCGGCACCAAGTGATCCTGGGTTGCGTAGATATTGAGTATCGGCATCTTCAAGGCATGGAGATCAATCCGCTTCCCGCCAATCTCCGCCTCGCCTGTCATCAGGCGGTTCTCCTGAAAGAACTGCCTGACGAACTCACGGAATACCTCGCCCGGTTGATCCGGGCTGTCGAAAATCCATTTTTCCATGCGCAGAAAGTTGAGTGCTTTCTCGCGGCTATCGAGAATCTCGACCAGATTCACGTACTTCTGACTGACAAGTCGGAATGGCTTCAGCGCCAGAAAAGCCCAATTGAGCAACTCCCCAGGCACGTTACCGTAGGCTTCGATCAGTTGATCGACGTCGATCGAGCGCATGAAATGCGCCAGCAGGTTTCCTTCGGTACTGAAATCCACCGGAGTCACCATAGTGATCAGGTTGCGCACCCGCTGTGGGTGCATCGCGCTGAAACAAAGGCTGAAAGTACCCCCCTGGCAGATCCCGAGCAGATTGATCGCCTCCAGACTGTGACGTCGACCTATCTGCTCCACACAACGCAACAGATAACCATTGAGGTAATCGTGCAGCGTAAGCAATCGGTCCTCCCGATCAGGGTAACCCCAGTCGACCAAATAGACATCGATACCCGACTCGAGCAGACGCCTGACCAGCGATCGATCCGGCTGCAAGTCCACCATGTAGGGTCGGTTCACCAGCGCGTAAACAATAAGCAACGGCACCGGATGCGGATTGTTCACCAACGGACGATATCGGAATAGTCGCAGTTTGTTCTCGCGATAAACTTCTTCGCGCGGGCTTGTCCCCACATCGATAGTTTCAATCTCTGCAAGATTGTTAAAACCGCGGGTCAGTTGTTGCTGGAAATCACCCAACTCCTTAAGCAATGCCTCATGATCGAAATCGAAGGGTGTGCTGCTCACTTTCCCGCGCCTTTGCGGCTTCGTTTCCGCGTTGAATCAGGTTTCGTGGATTCGGCGAGTTGAGCGCGCACGTCCGCCAGTTCGGCACGCAGCTCCTTGATAGCGCGTTGAGCGCTATCGAGCTCGGCGCGGGTCGGGAGGTTGTTGATCCGGGCGACGGTTTCGAGGGACTCATGCAGGCAGAGCTTGAGCGCAACCGCCGCGTTGACGACCTCGGCCTGCTGTTTGGCAAACTCCGGCGTGCTCACCACCTCTGCATAAGCCTGCTCGGCAGCATCGATCCAGAGATCGTATAGAGTATGCAGATCACGGATCCGTCCACCCATTTCACCCATCTGAATCAGACGCTCGTACAGATAATCAAGCGCCAACACACCCACATCGAGCAATTGCGCGGCATAACAACGCCATGCTTCCTGATACCGTTCCGCGCGCTGCCCCCCCGCCCTGGCACGCAGCTGCCACTCACGGCTGAGCCCCGGCCAATACTCCAACCAATCCTGGTAACTCTGGGCCGCTTCTTGCGGTTTGCCTGCAACAGCCCTCAGGTGTGCCGACCAGTCACCAGGCGCCAGCGTTAGAGCCGATGAGAGTCGCTCCCACATTTCCGCCGGCAATCCCCAAAGCGCGGTCTGCCCGACAGAGACCCCCGACCACTGCCGCAGTTGCTCCTGAATCCTGTCAACAGCGTTGCGCAGCGCCAGTTTCCAATCAGCGCCCTGCTCCTCTTGTTTCTGTATCGTTTCGACAGCACGCAGCAGCTCATGGCTGAGAAAAAGAAAACCCTTGCCCTGATCGATCACGCGGCTGAAAACCTCTTGCGACGTACCCGTTAGCTGCGCACTTCGTCCTTGCCACAGACGTTCCAGGCCATCGGCGCAAAGCTTCCATAGCTGATCGGGTTGCGGTTTCGGTTGCGGCAGCGCCTGACGTGCCATCTGGCTCCAGGCATCCCATGCCTGCTGCTGTGCATGGTCCCAGAAGCGTGCCCAATCTGCAGAACTGCCCTTGTCATCACGGCGGTTCATTTCCGACCTCAATGCGGGGTTTCGGGCGATTTTAGCAGGTTACAGCGAACGCCAGACGGCCATCACCGCCTTGAGCGGCGATCAGGCCTTGGGCAGGGTAACGCCGGTCTGCCCCTGGTATTTGCCACCGCGATCACGGTAGGAGGTCTCGCACACTTCATCGGATTCGAAGAAGAGCACCTGCGCGACTCCCTCATTGGCGTAGATCTTGGCGGGCAGCGGGGTGGTGTTGGAAAACTCCAGGGTAACGTGCCCCTCCCACTCCGGCTCCAGCGGGGTTACGTTGACGATGATGCCACAACGGGCATAGGTCGATTTACCGAGGCATACCGTCAAAACGCTGCGCGGGATGCGAAAGTACTCCACCGTGCGTGCCAGGGCAAAGGAATTGGGTGGAATGATACAGACATCGGACTGCAGATCGACAAAGCTACTCTCATCGAAATTCTTGGGATCGACAATCGCCGAATTGATGTTGGTGAATATTTTGAACTCCCGCGAACAGCGGATATCGTAGCCGTAGCTCGAGGTCCCGTAGGAGATGATCCGGCCAGATCCGTTTTCGCGAATCTGGCCGGGCTCGAAGGGCTCGATCATCCCGTGTTCTTCGGCCATGCGCCGAATCCATCTGTCCGATTTGATACTCATCGCGCCTGCCTGTCCTTTAGTCGTTGGAGACGACGATGCTCGGGAACTTGTGGGTGTAATCACGTGCCTTGAGCGAGAGCTTGGCGGCTGTCTTGCGCGCGATATCACGATAGTACCCGGCAATGACGCTGTCCGGCTCCGCAACCACCGAAGGCTTGCCACTGTCGACCAACTCACGAATAGAGATATCCAACGGTAGTGCACCGAGGAAATCGACGCCGTATTGCTCAGCCATACGCCGCCCACCACCTTCGCCGAAGATGTGCTCTTCGTGACCGCACTTGCTGCACACATGAATACTCATGTTCTCCACGATACCAAGTACCGGCACCTCCACTTTTTCGAACATTTTGAGACCCTTGCGCGCATCAAGCAGGGCGATGTCCTGCGGTGTGGTGACGATCACGGCCCCGCTGACAGGCACTTTCTGCGCCAACGTCAACTGGGTATCACCGGTACCGGGCGGCAGATCGATGACAAGATAATCCAGCGCCTGCCAACTGGTGTCGTTGAGCAACTGTTCCAGCGCCTGAGTCACCATGGGACCGCGCCAGATCATCGGTGTCTCTTCCTCGATCAGGAAACCGATGGACATCGCCTGAATACCGTAACTAACCATCGGCTCGAGGCTTTTGCCATCTTTACTGGTCGGCTGGCCTTTGATCCCCAGCATACGCGGCTGGCTGGGCCCGTAGATATCAGCGTCGAGAATACCCACCTTGGCGCCCTCAGCTTTAAGAGCCAACGCAAGATTGACCGCCACCGTCGATTTTCCAACGCCTCCTTTTCCGGAGGCGACGGCGATGATGTTCTTCACGTTACTGATGGGTGTAACGCCCTTCTGAACCGCGTGGGCGATGATCTTGTGGGCGATCTTGACGTCGACACCACCCACACCCGGCACGCCTTTCTGTACATACTGCGTGACCGTCTTGGACATTTCACTCTTGAAGCCCTCGGCGGGATAGCCCAGCTCGAGCGCAATCGATACCTTGTCGCCATCGATCTGGATATCTTTGACCGACTTTGTCGTAAACAGATCCTTTTCGGTGTTGGGATCGGTGTAGTTCTTGAGCGCTGTTTCAATCTGCTCGCGGGTGATTGCCGCCATCTTCAACCTCCTGGCATGTAAAAAACCCGGCAGGGCCGGGTCAGAATCGAGGGCCGAAGATTCTACAACAGAAAGGCGCCGGACGTCTTCGGATCAAAAGGGGCCGACGGATCTGCACCCCCGTATCGGGCTGCTTCGGCATGAAAGAGGTCCCAGCGTGTCGCATCAGAGGCGCTAACCACTGCATCACGCAGGGTTTTTTCACAACTCGCAAAATGGTGCGTCTGCCAGCAGACCAGAAGATCCTGCAATGCGGCATGATCCACCTTGCGCGAAAGACACGCTTGACGCTGGAAGTCCTGGAGTCGCTTTAAAAACCGCTCACCATCCCCGATCTGCGCCTCACCGACCCCGGCTCCCCCCAATGCTCGACGCTGACGCGCGAAATGGGAGCGACACAAATTCCGCAACTCCTCCAGCATGCGATGTACGACAAAGGACATCGGTTCCCGGTTGAGTACAGAGTGAATATCCGCCAACAGCCCGCGAATACGCTCGTGGTCTTGGTGCACCCACGGCAGATCGTGGGCTTTTTGCTCACTATCAGTCACTGCCTGTTCCCTGCCATCCTTAGTGTGATCATTCATTCCAGGATCCGTGCCCGCCATGGTACAGGAAGCGACATAATAATTAAATTATTTGATATTATAGTTGTGATTTTTCTATGCAAACCATGCCGTGCATGCCCACGCGTGCGCGAATGGTCGTGCCACTGGCTGCGAATGCAGCTTTTATGGTCCGTTGCGGCCTTTGTTGATACTGTATGCACCCGCTTCAACCGCACCCAACTGTAGTAAATACAAAGAGGTAGTCATGCCGCGCCGAATTCTGGTCACCAGCGCCCTCCCCTATGCCAACGGCCCGATCCATATCGGACATCTGGTGGAGTACATTCAGACGGATATCTGGGTGCGGTTCCAGAAAATGCGCGGCCACGAGTGCATTTACGTCTGCGCCGACGATGCCCATGGCACACCCATCATGCTGCGCGCCGAACAAGAGGGAATCACCCCGGAAGCTCTGATCGAACGTATCGGCGCAGAACATCGCCGCGATTTCGCCGACTTCGCGATCGCCTTCGACAATTACCATACTACCCATTCGGAGGAAAACCGTGTCTGCGCGGAGACCATCTACCTGCGCAATCGCGCCGCAGGTCATATCAACACGCGCGTCATCACCCAATTCTACGATCCGGACCGCGCCATGTTCCTGCCCGACCGTTACATCAAGGGCGAGTGCCCGCGCTGCGGAGCAGCCGATCAGTACGGTGACTCCTGCGAAGTATGTGGCGCCACTTATTCGCCGGGCGAACTTAAAAATCCGCGCTCGGTCATCTCGGGTGCGACCCCCATTGAGAAGGAGTCGTTGCACTACTTCTTCAAGCTGGGGGATTTCGAGCAAATGCTCAAAGGCTGGACCCGTTCCGGTCATGTCCAGGAGCAGGTCGCCAACAAGCTGGATGAATGGTTCGAAGCGGGCCTCCGGGAGTGGGACATATCCCGCGACGCGCCTTATTTCGGGTTTCGCATTCCCGATACGGAAGATAAATATTTCTACGTATGGCTCGACGCACCGATTGGGTACATGGCCAGCTTCCGAAACTGGTGCGATCGCCACAGTGTGGATTTCGAGGAGTGGTGGAAACCGGGCAGCGATACCGAGCTTTACCACTTCATTGGTAAAGACATCATCTACTTCCACACCTTGTTCTGGCCCGCCATGCTCCACGGAGCGGGTTTCCGCACCCCATCGGCGGTCTTTGCCCACGGCTTTCTCACCGTTGACGGGGAGAAGATGTCCAAATCCCGCGGCACCTTTATCAAAGCGCGCACCTATCTGGATCATCTCGATCCGGAGTATCTGCGCTACTACTTCGCCGCCAAGCTCAACAGCCGTATCGACGACCTGGATCTGAATCTTCACGACTTCGCACAACGCGTCAACGCCGATCTGGTGGGGAAGGTCGTCAACATCGCCAGCCGCACCGCCGGCTTCATCGCCAAGCGCTTCGCCAACCGCCTCTCACCACGTTGTGCCGAACCCGCCCTGTATGACGAATTCGCACGGGCCGGCGATGCCATCGGCGAATGCTACGAGGCGCGCGAGTACAGCCGGGCGATTCGCGAGATCATGGCGCTCGCCGACCGCGCCAACCAGTACGTTGCGGAGAAAGAACCCTGGGTGCTGGCGAAACAAGGAGACAGCGGCGAGGCGCTGCACGATATCTGCAGCCTGTCGCTGAATCTTTTCCGGGTACTAATGATCTATCTCAAACCGGTTCTGCCCGTGATGGCCGACAAGGTCGAAACTTTCCTCAATATCCCGCCATTGCAGTGGGACGATCGCCACGCACCGTTGCTTGATCACACCATAAACACCTTCAAACCGCTGATGCAGCGGGTCGAGACTGAAAAGGTCGAGGCCATGGTTGCCGCCTCCAAGGAGACCCTGAACCCCAAAGCAGAGGCCGACCCCAAGCAACCTGCCGAACCTGTCGCCGAGATCGTTTCCTTTGACGATTTCGCCAAAGTGGATCTGCGCGTCGCCCGCATCATCAAGGCCGAGGCCGTGGCGGGGGCCGACAAACTGCTGGAATTGACCCTCGATCTGGGCGGCGAGACACGCTGCGTATTCGCGGGCATCAAGGCCGCGTATACCCCGGCAGACCTGGAAGGCAGGCTGACCGTCATGGTCGCCAATCTAGCGCCCCGCAAGATGCGTTTCGGGATTTCGCAGGGCATGGTGTTGGCCGCCGGACCCGGTGGTAAGGAGATCTTCCTGCTCAACCCCGATTCCGGTGCCCAGCCAGGTATGCGAATCAAGTAAGCTGGCTATCCTTCCAGACTACAGCGGTTCCGTCCCGCGTGGGGACGCGGGCAGATCATCCCTTGGGGACATCCAGATTCTGACTCCCCTTCGCCTGAACGAACTTCGTCGCCGTGGGGCTTCATAATTGTTTGATATCAAACTAATATTGTGCTGAACGGGATTCGGATCGCCAGCTGCGAGTGCTGCAATATTTTCCCAGGGTAATCCCCCCATAAATTTTTGTTGCAGCAAAACAAAAGGTTACATTCTTGTTGCAATGCAAAAACGCATGCTAGTATCGAGTCCCACCCGCACCCCGAAGGGCGTGGAAAACAGGTAGATAATGACAGAGTACGCACTCATCCTCGTCAGCACGGTCCTGGTCAATAACTTCGTTTTAGTGAAGTTTTTAGGCCTGTGCCCGTTCATGGGTGTCTCGCGCAAACTGGAGACCGCGACCGGGATGGGCCTGGCCACGACGTTCGTCCTCACGCTCTCTTCTATCTGCAGTTACCTGGTCAACGAATACCTCCTGGTGCCGCTCGATCTGGAGTTCCTGCGCACCATCAGCTTCATCCTGGTAATCGCCGTAGTGGTTCAATTCACCGAGATGGTGGTGCACAAGACCAGCCCCATTCTCTACCAGCTGCTTGGCATTTTCCTGCCGTTGATTACCACCAACTGCGCCGTGCTGGGCGTGGCGCTGTTGAACGTGCAGAAACAACATGATCTGCTGCAATCGGCGATCTACGGTTTTGGTGCCGCAGCCGGTTTTTCGATGGTCCTGGTGCTGTTCGCCGCCATGCGCGAGCGCATCGACGTCGCCGACGTGCCCGTTGCGTTCCAGGGTGCGGCGATCGCCATGGTCACGGCAGGATTGATGTCGCTCGCCTTCATGGGCTTCACCGGGTTGGTGAAAGGGTAACCATGCTGGAGGCCATTATTGCATTGAGTGCTCTCGCCGCCGTGTTCGGCTTGCTGCTCGGTTATGCCGACCTGCGCTTCAAGGTCGAAAGCGACCCGGTGGTGGATCAGATCGACGCGTTGCTTCCTCAGACCCAATGCGGGCAGTGCGGCTTCCCGGGCTGCCGACCCTACGCCGAAGCTATCGCCGGTGAAGAAGCCGCGATCAATCTCTGCCCGCCTGGGGGGGACGCGGCCATGATCGGATTGGCCGACCTGTTGGGCCGCGAACCCGTGGCGCTCGATGAGGCGACCGCGAACCGGGTACCGTCGGTGGCGCGGATCGACGAAGCGCTTTGCGTGGGGTGTACCGCCTGTATCCGCGCCTGCCCGGTGGACGCCATTCTCGGCGCCGCAAAGCAGATGCACACCGTCCTCCCGGACTACTGCACGGGCTGCAAGCTGTGTGTCGAGCCCTGTCCGGTGGACTGCATCTCTATGGAGCCGGTCAATCCAGGCATCGGCGAATGGAAGTGGCCCATGCCTGCCCAACTCGAATCGGCCGGCTAATGTTGCAGCGTCTGTGGAAATTCCGCGGGGGTATCCACCCGCCGGGGCGCAAAGAGCTGAGCCTGAGCCGCCCGCTGGAAACAGCGCGCCTGCCTGCGCGGCTCATTCTGCCGGTCGCGCAGCACATTGGCGCTCCCGCCGAACCCACGGTGCAACCCGGGGACAGTGTACTCAAGGGGCAGATAATCGCTCGCGCCAGCGGCAGTATCAGCGCCCCGATCCACGCACCGACCTCAGGCCGCGTTGTGGAGATTGCACTGCATCCGGTACCGCACCCATCGGGGCTCAACGCCACCTGTATCGTCATCGAACCCGACGGCGCAGAGACCTGGATCAGCCCGCGGCATCCGATTGACGACTTCACCCGACTTACGCCCAAGGAACTACGCCAGCATATCCGCGATGCGGGCATCGTCGGCCTGGGCGGTGCCGCCTTTCCCACCTTCATCAAACTCAATCCCGGTGAGGGCAAGGTGGTTGAAACGCTGATCATCAACGGCGCGGAGTGTGAACCCTACATCACTTCCGACGACATGCTGATGCGTCACTACGCCAGCCAGGTGCTGCAGGGTCTGCTCATCATGCGCCACGCCCTCCAGGCGGGGCGGTGCGTAATCGGCATCGAGGACAATAAACCCGAGGCGTTCCACAGCATGAAAGCGGCTGTTGAAGCGGCGGGCGATCCCCAGATCAGCGTTGTCCGGCTGCCCACTCGCTATCCCACAGGAGGCGAGCGCCAACTTATCAAGGTGCTGACCGGCAAAGAGGTCCCCAGCGGCAAACGTCCGCTGGAGATCGGAGTGGTCTGCCACAACCTTTCCACAGCACGGGCAGTCTACAACGCTATCGCATTGGCTGAGCCGCTGATCTCGCGCATCATCACTGTGACCGGTGAAGGCGTGGCTGAACCGCGGAATCTGGAGGTGCTGTTCGGCACCCCGGTCAGTGATCTCATCGCCCAATGCGGTGGCTACCGTGAAGACGTGACCCGCCTGATACTGGGTGGCCCGATGATGGGCTTTGCGCTCCATAGCGATGCGATCCCGGTGGTGAAGGCGGCCAACTGCGTCCTGGCGGCACGCCGCGACGAACTCGCTTCCGGCAACCCCGTCTTACCCTGCATACGGTGTGGTCGCTGCAGCAAAGCCTGTCCCGCCCATTTACTGCCCCAACAGATGTACTGGCACTCGCGCGCCAAAGATTTCGATCGCGTTCAGGATCACAACCTCTTCGAATGCATCGAATGCGGCTGCTGTTCCTACGTTTGTCCCAGCAACATTCCGCTGGTGCAGTACTTCCGCTTCGCCAAGAACGAGATCTGGGCACAGGAGCGCGAGCAACACTTCATGGAGGAGTCGCGGCGTCGCCACGACGCCAAGCAGGAGCGCATCGACCGCGATAAACGCGAAAAAGAGGAGCGCATGCGCATCATCAAAGAGGCTGCGCTGGCCAAGAAACGCGAAGAAGCGCAGAAGGCCCCCGCCGGTGTGCATAGCGCTGCGCCCCAGGGCAATGTCGCTCAGGGTGCACCGAGCGCCGAGTCGCGCCTGCGCATCACCGAGCTGGAGAAACGTCGCTCCGGCACCGCGCCACCCGATCACGAAGCGCCAGCGCCGCCCGATGAGGAGTCGTCGTAGATGGAGTTCGAAACCGCCACCTCGCCCCATCTGCATTCGCCCAACTCGGTCACTCGCGCCATGGGTGTCGTACTCCTCGCGTTGGTGCCTGGCATCGCCGCGTACTACCTGATCTTCGGGTGGGCCATCCTCATCAAGCTTGCACTCGGGATTACTACCGCTGTGGTTTGCGAGGCAGCTCTGCTCGCTATCCGCCGGCGTCCGCTGTGGCCCTTCCTGAGCGATCTCAGCGCGTTGCTGACTGCGGTTCTGCTGGTGCTGTCGCTCCCGCCGCTGAGCCCCTGGTGGCTCACCGTAGTGGGCATCGCTTTTGCGATTGTCGTCGCCAAGCACCTGTACGGTGGCCTGGGTTATAACCCGTTCAACCCGGCCATGGTCGGTTTCGTGGTGCTGATCATCTCGTTTCCGGTTGAAATGACCCGCTGGATGCCGCCGCAGCTGCTGCTCGAGGTGACCCTCGATTTCCACGACACCCTGGGCATCGTCTTTCTCGGTCTCATGCCTGATGGCATAGCCGTCGACGCCCTGACCATGGCCACACCCCTGGATACGCTCAAGACGCAGCTCGACATGAACCGCAGCGTTGGGGAGATTCTCCAACAACCGGTCTTTGGCAACCTGGGGGGCAAAGGTTGGGAATGGGTCTACGCAGCCTACGCAGCGGGTGGACTCTTCCTGCTGTGGCGCAAGGCAATCGCCTGGCAGATCCCTGCAGGATTGCTGGTCGGGCTGTTGGGGCCAGCGGCCATCCTCCATCTCCTGTATCCCGAGTCCAGTATCTCGCCGCTGGTGCACCTCCTCTCCGGCGCTACTGTACTGGGCGCCTTTTTTATCGCCACCGATCCGGTAACCGCCAGTACTACACCCCGCGGGCGCCTGCTGTTCGGCTTCGGCGTCGGGCTGATCACTTTCCTGATCCGTACCTGGGGCGGTTTCCCGGACGGCATCGCTTTCGGCGTACTGTTGATGAATATGGCCGCGCCGACCATCGACTACTACACCCAACCACGGGTCTTCGGCACCGGGAGGAAGGTGCAATGACGATCCGGCACATGCTCGGCTCATCGTTGGTGCTGACCCTGTTCGCCATAATCGGTACGACACTGGTCGCCGTAACCTACGACACCACCCGCGAGCAGATCATCGAAAATGAACGCATGGCGCTGCTGCGCAGTCTGCAGGCGCTGGTGCCCGCCACTCGCTATGACAACGATCCGCTGGCGGATACTCTGAGCATCGCGGCACCCGAGCAATTGGGAACTGCAGAAACCGTGACGGTCTATCGAGCACGCAACGCCGACACGCCTGTCGCTGTCATCTTCACTGCCGTGGCGCCCAATGGTTATGCCGGTCCAATTCGAATACTGATTGCCGTCAACTTCGACGGTGCACTGGCGGGCATTCGCATCATCAGCCACAAAGAGACACCGGGTCTGGGCGACCAGATCGAAGTGGAACGTTCAGATTGGGTACACAGTTTTATCGGGCGTTCGTTGGGCAATCCGCCCATGATGCAATGGAAAGTGAAAAAAGACGGCGGTGTCTTCGATCAGTTCACCGGCGCAACGATCACACCGCGGATCGTGGTCGATGCCGTGCGCAAGGCGCTGATCTACTTCAATGCGCATCGCGACGAGCTCTTCGCACCGGTCAAACCTCAGGAGGCGAAACATGGCTAACAGCGACTATGGCACGCTGGTTCGTGACGGCTTATGGCGCAACAACCCGGCCGTCGTTCAACTGCTGGGGCTCTGCCCACTGCTGGCGGTCAGCGGCACCATCGTCAACGGACTGGGACTGGGGATGGCCACAATGCTGGTGCTGATCGGTTCCAACGTTACTGTATCGTTGATCCGCAACCTGGTGCGCCCCGAGGTCCGCATTCCCGTGTTCGTAATGGTGATCGCCTCGTTCGTCACCGCTATCGAATTGGCGATGAACGCCTTCTTCTATGATCTCTACAAGATCCTTGGCATCTTCATCCCGCTGATCGTAACCAACTGCGTCATTATCGGTCGTGCCGAGGCCTTTGCTTCGAAAAATAACGTAGTTCGCTCCTTTGTCGATGCCTTTACCATGGGATTGGGTTTTACCCTCGGTTTGGTGCTGCTGGGCGGCATGCGTGAGCTTTTGGGCCAGGGCACGCTGCTGGCACAGGCGGCTCTCATGTTCGGGGAGCCTTTCAGGGGTGTTACGGTTACGGTGTTTGAGAACTACAAGGGCTTTCTGTTGGCCATGCTGCCACCCGGCGCCTTCATCGGTCTCGGATTTCTCATTGCGCTCAAGAACCTGATCGACCGGCGGCAAAAACGTCGTGTCGCGCAGCGTCCCGCGGCCGCAGTGGCAGCTGAACCCGTAACTTGAAGTGCCGGGTATCGAGTGGCTGGCTTGCGGCCCAGACCTGAACACCGCATCTGATGTCGCCCAAAAAACGCAAGGAACTTTTTTCCCGCCTGCGCGCTGCCAATCCAGCGCCACGCAGTGAACTGGAGTACTCCACACCCTTTGAGCTGCTGGTGGCTGTCATTCTCTCGGCGCAGGCGACAGACAAGAGCGTCAATCTCGCCACCCGCAGGCTGTTCGCCGCAGCGCGAACGCCGCAGGCAATCTACGCGCTGGGCGCGGATGAACTCAAAAAATACATCAGGACCATTGGTCTCTATAACAGCAAAGCGGCCAACATCATCACCATGTGCGGCCAGTTGCTGGAACGTCACAGCGGTCATGTACCCCACGACCGCAATGCGCTCGAACAGCTTGCGGGCGTTGGCCGTAAAACCGCCAACGTGATTCTCAATACCGCCTTCGGCGACCCCACCATTGCCGTCGACACCCACGTGTTCCGGGTAGCCAACCGTACGGGACTCGCCCCGGGAAAAACGGTGCTCGCGGTGGAGAAAAAGCTCCTCAAAGCGGTGCCGGCCGAATATCGGGTCGACGCGCACCATTGGCTGATCCTGCATGGACGCTACACTTGTATTGCACGCAAGCCCAGGTGCGCGCAGTGCATCATTGCGGATCTGTGTAGTTACAAGGACAAGACGATCTAGGAAACTGACGCATGTTGTTTGGCAACGATCGCGACCAATTGCGGGGGCTTTACTTCGAGGCCTGGCGCAAGTATGAATCAGGGCTCCCGCTGGAACCCCTGGAAAAACAGATCGCCGCCGTCATCCTGCAACACCCGGAGTACCAAATCTACCTTGAGGATTACGAAGGCGCTCTGGCGAAAGACTTCTTCCCCGAAATGGGCGAGACCAACCCGTTCCTGCACATGGGTTTGCATATCGCCATCCACGAACAACTCAGTACCAATCGGCCACTGGGTGTGATTGGGATACACCGGCAATTGCAGCTTCGCTACGGCAGCGCCCATGAGGCCGAACATCGGATGATCGAATGCCTCGCTGAGAGCCTGTGGGAAGCACAGCGCGACGGCAAGTCACCCGACGAGAACAGCTATATAGAACGGTTGAAAAAACTGGTTGAGTTACGCTGAGGCTACTTCTTCTTGCCGATCAGTTCGATGGGATAACCGTCGGGATCTTCGACGAATGCAATAACCGTAGTACCCGCATTCATGGGCCCTGCATCGCGAGTGATCTTACCGCCCTTGGCACGGATGGCCGCGCAAGCATCGTAGACATCATCCACCTCTAATGCGATATGCCCGTAACCGGTACCAAGCTCGTAGTGATCGACCCCCCAATTGAACGTCAGCTCGATTACCGCCTCGTCGCGTTCAGCGCCGTAGCCGACGAAAGCCAGGGTGAACTTGCCCTCCGGATAATCGTTACGTCGCAGCAGCTGCATCCCCAGCACCTCCGTGTAAAATCCGATTGATCGGTCGAGATCCCCTACTCGAAGCATGGTATGAAGAACACGCATGTCGTTTGCCTCCGTCGGGCGATTAAGTAATGAGACGGTATACATCGTTACTGTTTTTATCAAACCTTATCGCGGCGTCCACCTGAAATTCTCTGGCAGTTGCCGAACCAGTCTCTGCGCTGTTCCACCCAAAGAATCGAAGTGAATTTAGAACCTACCTCAAAATCCTCCGCGTGCTGTATTGAGCCCCAGGGGCGCACTGGGCAGGCCGTATGTGGTTCTGGCTGCAACACTACTAAGGTTTGGCCCTGTTCTGCCGATACCAGGTTCCACTGCTGACAGGGTGAAGTCAGTAATGCACAAGGGCGTTCCAGGCTCGGACGCTCAGTCCATCTCAATTCACAGACCAGCGCCATTGGACTAGAGACCATGCGTAACCTCGCCCAAGCCTGGAAAATCAATCCTCGCACCTGGCCAATCCTCCTGATTGCCGGGGCCGGGCTTGCAGGCTCCTGCGGGTTTGCTCTCGCAAACGGGCACGACAAGTTCTTGAGGATCGTCAAACCGCGGTGCGTCATGCGGTCGAGACGGCGCACGGTGTGATCGCTTATTTCCACCAGCAACAGGAGTCCGATCGAGTCGCCACCGCGGTCCACGAGATATCGGCATCGGTTCAGGTGGTGGCGCACAACGCTTCCAGCGCCGCAGAATCTGCTCAACACACCAATCTGCAGGAGCAGAACATTCAGCAAGTAGTGTCGAGCAATGCGGAGGTGATCCGCACGTTGGCTGGTAGAGTCAGTCAGGCCGCCGAGATGATCAACCAGCTACAGGCGGAGACTGAGGGCGCTGGCACGATTCTCGATGTAATCCACGGGACTGTAGTGATTACCGATGAAGTTCGCACCCTGGCACAGCACACGCAAGAGTCAACGGCAGAGATCCAGGAACTGATTGGGTGACGAATGGTGGGATCGCAGGTGTTGTCAATACTGGAGACTTTCTGCAAACTGATAGGCGTTAACTGACGGGGGCTACGTGCTAAGTACGACAGGTCGCTTCAATATGCGCTGGGCCCGGGCAGGGCTGATGGTTACCCTGTTGTCTGCACTGTTGCCGATATCCGCGGTTGCGGGCGACAAGCGCCCCTATATGTACCTGGATAAAAACGGTACGCACTGGTTCACCGACCGCCCGTTGCGCAAAGAATCCCTGGTTTATCTCGGCCGCTACGGGAGACCGACCGCTGAACGCTCCTGCCGCGGCGTCAACAATCGCATCCTGCGCGAACGCGCAGCCCGTCATCATGCGCTGATTCAGACACACTCCACTGCTGAGCGTGTCGACCCGGCGCTGGTCAAAGCTGTCATCGCGGTTGAGAGCTGCTTCGATCCCGATGCGATATCGCGTGTCGGGGCCAGCGGGTTGATGCAGCTCATGCCCACCACCGCCTCGGAATTGGGCGTGCGCAATATTTTCAATCCCGATGAGAATATTCGCGGCGGCGTGCAGTATCTGCGTAAAATGCTGGAGCGCTTCGACCACAATACCCGCCTCGCGTTGGCTGCCTACAATGCCGGCCCCTCCGCCGTGGAACGCTATCGCGGCATTCCACCCTACCGGGAGACGCGCAACTATGTGCGTAAGGTCCTGGCAGTCCTAAACGACTATCACTGATAGTCGTTCAACACTGCACAAGGCGATGCATCGCCGCGCGGTCCAACACTTCGATGCTCCTTGACTTCACCCTTATCAAGCCATCATCGCGCAATTTCGCCAACGCCCGGCTCAGTGTCTCGGGTGCCAGGCCCAGGTAGTTGGCGATATCCTCGCGCGTCATTACCAATGGAATCTCGTTGATATCGCCCAAGCGCTGGCGCATGCGTTCAAAGAGACTATTGATAAAGCGCATGACGCGCTGCTCGGCACGTAAACCTCGCACCAACATCAGGGCATGCTCCTCATTGCGAATCTCCTGCGCCATGATGCTCATCAATTCACGTTGCAGGCTCGGCAAGCGTATGCCCAACTCCGCGAGCTGTGCGTAGGGCAGCTCGCAGATCCAGGTATCCTCAAGCATCTCAGCGGCGCAGGGATGGAGGGTGCTGCCGATGGCGTCCATCCCGACCACCTCGCCCGTCAGATGAAACCCGGTAATCTGCGCTTCGCCCTCTTCTGTCAGCCCGTAAGTCTTGACCGATCCTGAGCGAATGGCGTATAGCGAACGAAACGCCTCGCCCTGGCGGTAGAGCATCGTGCCCTTGCGCTTGCGTTCGTGTCGTACTGCGATATCACTCAAGGCGCGAAGATCATCCGATTCCAACCTCGCAGGGAGACAGCGGCGGCGCACAGCGCAGTGATCGCAATCCAGCGTTGCAGCCACCGGACGCAGATGCAGATCCTCTCGACTCATACCGGTTTCGACCCCACGTGGTTTGTTGAACTACCGCTGCAACGCAATGTGCAGTTCCATCGCTTTCCGTGCGATCAAAATCGAATGCTGGTCAGCGCAGAGGACGGGGAAGGGATTCTACAGCCACTAAGGTAGCAGCCTTGAGGCAACTCAAAAACGGGTGGATTGTGGGGTTGGCCACTGGCATGGGGGATTGGACTCCCCCCGCCGTTGACCTTGCCCGCCAACGCGAGAACTATCGTGGTCGTTTCTTTGCGGCGATACGCATGCGCAGTGCGTTAAGTTTGATGAAACCTTCCGCGTCACCTTGGTGATAGGCGCCCGCGTCGTCCTCGAAGGTGGCGATGCTCTCATCGAAGAGGCTGTCTGATTCGGATTTGCGACCGACGACGCCGACATTGCCCTTATAGAGTTTGATGCGCACCACACCGTTCACACTCGCCTGTGAAGCGTCGATCATCTTTTGCATCATCTCGCGTTCAGGACTGAACCAGTAGCCGTTGTATATCAGACTTGCATAACGCGGCATCAACTCATCCTTGAGGTGGGCAACCTCACGATCCAGTGTCAACGATTCGATGGCGCGATGGGCACGCAGCATGATGGTGCCGCCGGGTGTTTCGTAGCAGCCGCGCGACTTCATGCCCACATAGCGATTCTCGACAATGTCGAGTCGACCGATGCCATTTTCCCCACCGATCTGGTTGAGCTTTGTAAGGACCTGAGCCGGGCTCATCGCCGCACCATCGATGGCCACTATGTCGCCCTGACGATAGGTGAGTTCGAGATAGATCGGCTTGTCCGGTGCCGCTTCGGGTGCGCGGGTCCAGCGCCACATCTCCTCTTCGGGTTCAGCCCAGGGATCCTCCAGCACGCCGCCTTCGTAGGAGATGTGCAGCAGATTGGCATCCATCGAGTAGGGTGACTTTTTACCCTTCTTGGCGTAATCGACCGCGATTCCGTGCTGTTCCGCGTACGCCATCAGCTTCTCGCGCGAAAGCAAATCCCATTCGCGCCAGGGCGCAATGATCCTGACATCGGGCTTGAGGGCGTAGGCCCCGAGTTCAAAACGAACCTGATCATTGCCTTTGCCCGTCGCACCATGGCTGATGGCATCGGCGCCGGTCTCGTTGGCAATCTCCACCAGGCGTTTGGCAATCAGCGGCCGGGCTATCGAGGTGCCGAGCAGGTACTCGCCCTCGTAGATCGCGTTGGCACGGAACATGGGATACACAAAATCGCCAACAAACTCCTCGCGCAGATCATCGATATAGATCTCCTTGACGCCCATGGCCTTGGCCTTGACACGTGCGGGTTCGAGCTCTTCGCCCTGGCCGATGTCGGCGGTAAAAGTCACCACCTCGCAACCGTAGACATCTTGCAGCCACTTGAGGATTACCGAGGTATCCAGACCCCCGGAATAGGCCAAAACCACCTTTTTAACGCCAGACATGGAAGTTGCTCCAAAACCGCGATGGGATTCAAAGTCGGACACCGCACAGCGATGACGCGCGCGCCAACAGGCGGGGAATTATACCCGAAATTTCTGACGAAAATGGGATCGCTGCAGCGCGCGGGGGATTTTGAGATGGGTTCTAGTTGATAACGCGCACACTGGCGCGTCGATTCAGTGTCCGCCCCGCGGAAGACCGATTGTCGGCCAGCGGTTTACGCTCTCCAAGGGCGCTGATCTGGATCTGGTCGCGCATCACGCCCTGGGCGATCAGGAAGTCGCGCACCGCCTCGGCGCGCCGCAGGGACAGCTTCTCGTTGTAGCGGGTGCTGCCCCGGGCATCGGCATGGGCTTCGATAATCACTTTTCGGCGTCTGACGTCACCACTACTCGCAAAACGGGCCAGCTCACGCAGAGCCTCGCGATCACTGTCGCCGATTCTGCTCTTGTTGGTGTCAAATCGCAGCGTACGGTTGCGAAGTGCGGCCACATCCACATTCAACAATTTCGACCGGCACTCCAGGAAGGTGTCGAGGGCATCACGAAAGCGGACACCGGAAAGCACCACCGAAACCCCACCACGCCCCGCGCCGGATTCGGCAAAGAAGATCGCCGGGTAAACCCCCTCTTCAAGTTCGGCAAGCAGCCATTCGGCACGGTGATCGTCGATCCGCAGGGTGCGCTGCCCCTGCGTCAACCTCGTCTCGCCCAATTCAACGATCGGAAAGCCCGGACGCCATTCGGGAGGAATCGCCCGCAACGCCACCGGGCCGGCCTGCTGAGGACGCAGGCTGCCCAGTTCGAAACGCAGCGGTGCATCGAGCGCCTGAACGAAACTCGCCTGACCGAACTGGGGGATGGGGTGCTCCATGCGGCACTGTATGCTGTCGGAACTGACCTGCCACTGCGATTCGATGGGCTCTGCACCATAGACCCGCTCACCCGCATTCACGGTGGTGGCAATCGCCATCCACAGTACCGGCAACAACAGTCCTCTGCGTATCCAGTGCTTCACCAAGTGATCCGTCCACCCTGATTCAGTCTGACCATTACATCGGCAGGGTGCAGGCGAATCTTAATAGTTTCCCGCTGGTGAGGATAAGGGGTGACCGAACACCCAGCAGTGGATTCAGCGTATTAGCTGCAAGCCTCTCCTGCAAAAAAGCGCTGTGCGATCCGCAGGAACTCCTGCGGTCGCTCGGCATGCACCCAATGTCCGGTTGCGGGCAGATGCACGATTTCGGCATTGGGGAAGAGACGAAAGATGCGCGGCTCGTGTTCACTGCGCAGATACGGCGAGTTGGCTCCGCCGAGCAAGAGCGTCGGCCCGTCATAGCAAATCCCAGCGTTGACGTCCGGAAAAGCGGTCAGTGCGGGCAGGGCCGCCCCGATGGCCGCGAGGTTGACGCGCCACTGGAACTGTCCTTCTCGATTTACCAGGTTGGTCAGCAAAAACTGCCGAACACCGGGCTCCGCCACCACGGCGCGCAGTGCCGCATCGACCTGGTCCCGGCGCCCGAGGAGGGAGAAATCGATCCCCCTCATAGCCGCAACCATGCCTTCGTAATCGTGGCGATAGCTGACCGGTGCGATGTCGACCACCATTAACCGTTTCACCCGTCGCGGATGGTGCAATGCGAACCACATGGCGGTCTTGCCGCCCATGCTGTGGCCGATGAGATGGACCCGCTCCAAACCTTCGCGATCCAACAGCGCCAGCAGATCGGCTGCCATCTCCGGATAGCCCATCGTCTCAGCGTGCGGGGACTCGCCATGATTGCGCTGGTCGACACACCACACCTGGTAGTTCTCGCTCAGCGATTGGGCGAGCGCTGACCAGTTGCGGCTGGAACCAAAAAGCCCGTGCGCAATGACGAGGGGCTCGCCGCTACCCGATACTCGTGTCGACAGTTCGACAGTTTCAATCATGCCCGTTGACCGAATCCAACGCTATGCAAGGGTTAGCGCCTGCCACGGGGTCGCCTCACTTCGTCGTCACCTGAGCACTGGCTTGGGCGAGATCGCGCACTTCACGTACCGCAACCGAGAGCATTGCAAGATCGGGACTGCCAGCGGTGTGCAAATCGGCCAGGATGCGCTGCCAGCGTCGCGTCGCCGCCTCGTTGTCCACCAGCCAGTTCTCGATCAGCAGATCGATCTTTTTGCTGCGCTTGGCTTGGCGCAGGATGCTCGCGACCAGTGCCCCCTGCTTGGTGGTGACATCATCGTGCAGCGCAGAGCAGGCCATTGCCTGCCAGTGGTTCGCGGTGCTGAGCGAGGCAATCTGATCGCGCAGCCAATGCAGACCCAGACGATCACCGAGATGGAAGTAAACATAGGCCACATCCTGGATGGAATATCCGCTCGTCTCGCTCACTTCCACGACATCGAGCGCGGCATAGAGCATGCGCAGCGACGCCAGTTGCCTGGCCAGCGACTCATCCGCACCCCCGGTCGTGTATTCAAGCGCCGCTTGCTCCAACTCCTCGCGATCGACGTCCACGACCACTCCCGGGAGCACCTGAGCAAGCGCCTGGGCACCGGCGGAAAAACGCGCCACCGTTTCATCGATCGCCAACGGCTGCCGCAAACGGCGCAGGAACCAGCGTGTCGCCTGCTCCACCAATTGACCGCACTCCAGAAACATCTGTATCACCAATGGTGCGGCAACACCACTTTGCTGAGCCTCGATCTGATTCCAAAGGTTTCGTACCGCGAACACCTCGCGCGCGGCCGTGTAGGAACGCGCAATATCGCCCGGCTCGGCACCCGTCTCCTCGCGCAGGCGGTGGATAAAGGTAATGCCGACGCGGTTGACCATACTGTTGGTCACCTGGGTGGTTATGATTTCGCGATGCAGCCGATGACTCATCATCTCCTCGGCGAACCGTTCACGCAGCGGTTGTGGAAAATAGTCGCGCAGCTCATGGACAAAGAAAGGATCATCGGCGATGTCGCTGGCCAACAGTTGCTGATAGAGCACGATAGCCGAGTAGGCAAGCAGTACCGAAATTTCCGGTCGCAACAGGCCCCGACCTTCCGTTTGCCGTTCCGCCAGGACCTCATCGTTGGGCAGGAACTCCAGGGCGCGATCGAGCAGTCCTTCGCGTTCGAGGGCATGCATGAAACGGCTCTGCTCGTCGAGCAACTGAAACGCCTGCACCTCGATCATGCTGATCGCCTGCGCGCGGTGGCGGTTATGTTCCAGTACATGATCGGACACCTCGTCGGCCATCCTGGCCATCAGCTGGTTGCGCTGTTTGAGGGTCATATCGCCGTTGGCCACCACGTTGTCGAGCAGGATCTTGATGTTGACCTCGTGGTCGGAACAGTCCACACCACCCGAATTGTCGACGAAATCGGTGTTGACCCGTCCCCCACGGGCAGCGTATTCGATGCGCCCCAGCTGCGTCAGACCCAGGTTGCCGCCTTCGCCGACGGCCGCACAACCCAGTTCACGTCCATCGACACGTATCGCATCATTGGCGCGATCGCCGACATCGGCATGGCTCTCATGGCTGGCCTTGACGAAGGTGCCGATGCCACCACTCCACAACAGATCCGAGGACATGCGCAGAATGGCGCGGATCAATTCGTTGGGTGCCAGCCGCGCCTCGCTGACATTGATCAAACGCTGTACTTCCGGACTGAGCAGGATGCTCTTGTCGCGCCTCGAGAAAATCCCACCACCTGGTGAGAGCACCGTACGGTCATAGTCCTCCCAGGTCGAGTGCGGCAGTTGGAACAGGCGCTCGCGCTCTTTGAAACTCGTCTCCGGATCGGGATCAGGATCGATAAAGATATGCAGATGATTGAAGGCAGCAACCAACTTGGTGTTGCGCGAGTAGAGCAGACCGTTGCCGAACACATCTCCAGCCATATCGCCGATGCCGACGACCGTGAAGGTTTGGTTGACCATATCGAGACCCATTTCGGCAAACTGGAGTTTCACCGATTCCCACGCGCCACGCGCCGTAATGCCCAGTTTTTTGTGGTCGTAGCCGGCCGAACCGCCCGAGGCAAACGCATCACCCAGCCAGAACCCGTACTCGCCCGCTACCTCATTGGCAAGATCGGAGAAGGTAGCCGTGCCCTTGTCCGCCGCCACCACCAGATAGGGATCATCATCATCGTGACGTACGACATCCTGCGGCGCTACCACCTTTCCGCCCACCAGGTTGTCGGTAACGTCGAGCAGGCCGCGGATGAAACTGCGGTAGCAGAACTTCACCTCCTCCTGCAGCGCCTCGCGCCCACCTTCCACCGGCGGCTGTTTGACCACAAAACCGCCCTTGGCCCCAACCGGAACGATCACCGCATTCTTCACCAATTGGCTTTTTAGCAAACCGAGGACCTCGGTGCGGAAATCTTCGCGTCGGTCCGACCAGCGCAAGCCGCCGCGCGCCACCTTGCCGCCGCGCAGATGCACACCTTCGGTTCGCGGTGAGTAGACAAAGATCTCGTAAGCCGGCTTGGGCGCCGGCATGTCGGGTATTTCTTTGGGACTGAATTTGAACGAGATATAGGACTTGGGAACGCCCTTGCGCAGATGTTGGTAGTAGTTGGTGCGCAGGGTCGCCTGCATTGCCGCGAGCACGCGTCGTAGAATGCGATCCTCATCGAGACTGCTCACCGAATCAATCGCGGTGTTGATCTGCTCGATCAGCTTATTGGCACGCTCCTCCGCCCCCTTGCGCTTGTGCGGATCGAAGCGCACATGAAACAACTGTACCAGCCGCCGCGCGATACCGGCATTCGCTTCGAGGGTTGCCGCGATATAGCTCTCACTGAAATTCGCGCTGACCTGCCGCAGGTAGCGCGTGTAGGCACGCAGCAGCGTGGATTCGCGCCAGTCGAGTTGGGCGCTCAGCACCAGGCGATTGAAAGCATCGTTCTCCACATCTCCCAGCCACACCCGAGCGAAGGCATCCTGGAAAATGCCTTTGATCTCCTCGGCGGCAAACTCCAGCTCGGCGGCATGCTGGAGGCCGAAGTTGTGTATCCATACCGCACCCTCGCCTTCCGGCTGTACCTGGTAGGGGTGCTCGAACACAACCTCAACCCCCATGTTTTCCAGCATCGGAAGCGTCTTGGAGAGGAAGATCGGCTCACCGCGTCGATAGAGCTTGAAGCGCAACGCTCCACTGGGAGCTTCCAGCGGTCGATAGAGCAACATCTCCAGGCTCTTCTCGTCATCGAGTCGTTCGATATGCTCGATATCGTAGACTGCGGTTCGCGACGTGAAGTACTCGCGATACCCCGCCGGAAAGGCCATGCGATACTTCTGATGCAGTCGATTCCCTTTTTCCTCGCCGTAATGCTCGATGAGTGTGCGAAATAGCATATCCTGCCAACTGCGGGTGGCTTCGACGAGATCGGCTTCCAGCTCTGCCACATCGAATTCGGGGATCTGCCCCGGCGCGGTGCGCACGATAAAGTGCACGCGCGCCAACATCAAGTCGGAGATCTGCACGGTAAACTCGATATCGGTGCCGCCGAGGGCGCGCTTCAGGATTTCGCCCATGCGCACTCGCAACTCGGTGTTGTAGCTGTCGCGCGGCACATAGACGAGACACGAGACGAAGCGCCCGAAGGGATCGCGACGCACAAACAAGCGCACCCGTTGGCGCTCCTGCAGATTGAGAATACCCATGCAGGTTTCGAACAACTCATCCTCGGGGGTCTGGATCAACTCGTCGCGCGGATACCCCTCAAGAATATGCATCAGGGTCTTGCCATCATGGCTGTCCGGTGGACTACCGGATTTCTTGAGCACCGTCTCAACCTTGTGGCGCAGCACCGGAATGCGGCGCGGAGACTGACTGTAGGCCGACGAAGTGTAGAGACCGAGGAAGCGGTGTTCTCCAATCACTTTGCCCTTGGCACCGAACCGCTTGATGCCGATGTAATCCATGTTGGCGGAGCGGTGAACAAGCGAGCGCGAGTTACTCTTGGTAAGAATCAGAAGTATCGGCTCACGAGCCAGCTTCTGCAGCTCCGGCGGCAATACCGCAAAACTGCGTGAAGCGCCCGACTGCGAAGCACGCAATATCCCGATTCCCGAACTGCCGACACCCTTGAGCGCATCTTCGCCCTTACCTCGAATCAGGTCGTAAGCGCGGTAACCGAGATACGTAAAGTGTTCATCGATCGCCCAGCGCAAGAACGCTTTGTCCTCTTCAACCGCGTCGGCATCGAGGGGCGGCGGGTTGCTTTCCAGCTCGTCGACGATCTCGGCCATTTTTGCCCGCATGGTATGCTGATCTTCGACGGCTGCACGCACCTCCATCAGCACCCTGCCCAGCTCTTTACGCACCGTTTTAAGCACGGCACGATCGGTCTGTCGATCGATCTCGAAGTGCATGATGGATTCGCGGACCGCATTTTCGTCGTCGCTGCCGACGACTGCGAGCAGGTGACCCGCCCTGTCGCGGCGAACCGAGATCACGGGATGAATGATCAGATGTATGGTCAGCCCATGACGCGCCAGCTCCATGCTGACCGAGTCGACCAGAAACGGCATGTCCTCGAGGACCAGCTCGACGATGGTATGGGTCGACTCCCAACCGTGCTCCTCGAAATCTGGATTGTAGACGTTGATGAGATGGGAACCCGATGCGCGTCGCTGCAGCTGATTCCACTGTGCGATGGCAGCACCATAAAGATCCTGATCACGCCACAACCGGAGATCTTCGGGTGGCGTCTTCGCATAGTAGTGGGCCAGAAACGCCGCGATCTGTGCGGCCTGCTCACCCTTGAAGCGTTTGCGTACCAGTTCAACAACGCGCTCGAGGGTTTCCTGCTTTTCTTGCTTGGGATTGTGCACACCATACTCCTGTTAAGCGGTGAATTCGGTGTTCATGCAAACGATTACCTCGCGATCGTCACAGCAGCAACCGCCGGATGTCACCCAGCAACGTGGCGAGAAACGCACTGAATCGCGCTGCGGCGGCACCGTCGATGACCCTGTGATCATAAGAGAGCGACAACGGCAGCTGCAGCCTGGGTACGAACTCGCCACCCCGCCAGCTCGGCTTGAGCGCAGCGCGCGAGGCACCAAGGATGGCCACTTCCGGCACATTGACGATGGGCGTGAACGCGACGCCACCGATACCACCCGGACTGGAAACGGTAAACGTCGCTCCCTGCATCTCCATGGGTGAAAGCTTGCCGACGCGCGCCTTGTCACTGATTCCGGCAAGCTCCTCGGTCAATGTCCACAGACCTTTTTGATCGACATCCCGCAACACCGGCATCACCAATCCGTTGGGCGTATCGACGGTGATGCCGAGATGGCAGTAGCGTTTCAAAATGAGCCGCGCGCCGCCCGGATCGCGCGAGGCGGTGAAACTCTCGTACCGCTTCAGGGCTGCCACCGCCGCTTTCATCAGGAATGAAAGCAGCGGCAGGTAACCGCCCAGTTTCTCACGAGACTGTTGGAGGTGCTGAATCTCAGGGCTGTCTGCGGGTGGCTTGTAGAACGGCACTGCGCCGGTCTGGTCATCGGTGACCGGGATCCTGAAGCGATCGCGGAAATGCCGCAACGACTCGTCGTCGAGTTTCTTCTGCTGGTGGGTGATGTTCTGTCCCTCGCCCGCCTCACCCATGCCGTAACCCTTCACCGTTTTGGCGAGGATGACCGTTGGCTGCCCGGTGTGCTTGACCGCGGCGGCGTAGGCCGCATAGATCTCGTTGGGATCATGGCCTCCGCGATTGAGACGCCAGATATCCTCATCGGTGAGATTGGCCACCATCTCCCTGAGTTCGGGGAATTTGCCAAAGAAATGCTCGCGTGTGTACTTGCCGCCTTTGGCCCTGAATTTCTGATATTCGCCATCGACCGCTTCCTCCATACGCCGGCGCAGCAGTCCTTTGGTATCGCGCGCCAGAAGCGGATCCCAATACGAGCCCCAGATCACTTTGATGGCATTCCATCCAGCGCCGCGAAAATCGGATTCCAGCTGCTGGATGATCTTGCCGGTACCGCGCACCGGACCGTCCAGGCGCTGGGGGTTGCAGTTGATGACAAAGATGAGATTGTCGAGCCCTTCGCGCCCCGCCAAAGCAATCGCTCCCAGCGACTCCGGTTCATCCATCTCGCCATCGCCCATGAACGCCCAGACCTTGTGGTTGGACGCTTCGATGATTCCACGATGTTCCAGGTATTTCATGAAACGTGCCTGATAGATCGCCGTCAGCGGCCCGAGACCCATGGAGACCGTGGAAAACTGCCAGAAATCGGGCATCAGCCAGGGGTGTGGATAGGATGAGAGACCGCCGCCCGCTACCTCTTGGCGGAAACGCTCCAGCTGCGTCTCGTCGATGCGCCCCTCCAGATAGGCACGGGCGTAGATGCCCGGCGCGGAATGGCCCTGGATAAAAACCAGATCACCTGCCTGCTCGGCATTCGGGGCGCGGAAGAAATGATTGAATCCCACATCGTAGAGGGTTGCGGCCGAGGCAAAGCTGGCGATATGTCCACCCAGTTCGCTGCTCTTGCGGTTGGCGCGCACCACCTTGGCGGTTGCATTCCAACGGATGATGGAGCGGATGCGTCGTTCCAGTTCCCTATCGCCCGGATTGCGCTCCTCCTGGTTCGTAGGAATGGTGTTGATGCAGGCGGTGCGCGCGCTGCAGGGAAGATAGGCGCCCGAGCGCCGTGCCTTGTCGATCAGTTGTTCCAGCAGATAGTGCGCCCGCTCCGTTCCCTCGCGTTCCAGTACAGCCTCGAGGGCATTCTGCCACTCGCGGGTTTCCTGGGGATCTACGTCGGGATGGACTGCCATGAACCACCTCTCGGATGCCAGCGATCGATGCGTTGCGGCGCGTACTGGGCGCGGACCACACCGCAACGCAACTAACACGATCTACGGTTCCCCAGTATCATCCATCGTCCAACGGGATCCGCGCATACACTTGAACGCGACGAGCGAGATCGATTGTTCGAACAGCGCCCGGCACCTTTCCAGTCCAGTATAGTCAAGGCCGTCGAGATGCACTGCAGCTTCAGTGCAACTGCCGTATGATCCGCAGTTGCTGCGCGATTTCGTCACTCAAGGGTAATAAGGCATGAAACCAATCCGCATCCGCCAATCCGCTCGACTACCCAGCGAACGCACCCTCGATCGGTACGCGACCGTGGTGCTGGCGTTACCGCCCGATCTGAACGCCGTACGGAAACAGGAATTGCCGTATGGGGCAGAGATGCTGCGACGAATCAAACAGCGCGCATCCGACTTCGCCAACGGCTCGATCGTCGTGTTCGACCTGTCCAACAACCGTGCGACCCGCGTCGTTGCACTCGCGGTCGCCGACGAGTCGGATACCTATATGCTGCTGACCGCAGCGCGCAAGGCTGTGGCCGAATCAGCGCAAAATACAGTCGCGGCCCTGCCGGTCATGGTTTGCCTCGAAGACGAACGACTCAACGAGCGCGTCGCGGAGGCGCTGGTCGCAGCGTCACTGGCAGGCTGCGTCGATCTTCCCCATTTCAAGAGCAAAGCCAAGGCGCCGCAAAAACTACAGACCATCGCGCTCTTCAACATCAAAACACGCATCGCCGGCAATCGACTGCTCGCCGAGGCAGCGGGCAACGAGTTGGCACGGCGGCTGACGCTGATGCCTGGCAACACATTGACACCGGCGCTCTATCGCAAGGAGGTTACCCGACTCGCCCGACAACACGGCTGGCAGATGACGTTTTACGACATTGGACAACTCAAGCGGCGTAAAGCAGGGGCCTTTCTCGCGGTCGTGCAGGGCAGCGAAGAGCGTGATGCCGGCATCGTAAAACTGCGTTACCGCCCCGCCAAGCCGAAAGGGAAACCGATCGCCCTGGTGGGCAAGGGACTCTGTTTCGATACCGGGGGCGTGAACCTCAAACCGGCGCGCGGCATGTTCAACATGCACGAAGACATGGAGGGCAGTGCGGTAGCGTTGGGTACGCTGCTGGCACTCACACAGCTGCGTGTCGGATTTCCCATCGACTGCTGGCTGGCGCTGGCACAGAACCATATCGGGCCCCGCGCCTACAAACCCAACGACGTCGTCACGGCCAGCAACGGTACGACCATCGAGGTGGTGCACACCGATGCCGAGGGCCGTATGGTGCTCGCCGATACCCTGGCCATTGCCAGCAAGGAAAAACCACGACTGATCATCGACTATGCGACGCTCACCGGTGCCTGTATCCACGCCCTGGGCACCCGTTACAGCGGCATCGTCACCAATCGCGACGACTACCATGCTCCATTGATCGAGGCGGGACGTCACAGTGGTGAAAGAGTCTGGACCTTTCCCAACGACAAGGATTTCGACGATGCGCTGGAGAGCACCATCGCCGACATCAAGCAGTGCACGCTGGAGGGCGAGGCGGATCACATCCTCGCCGCACGTTTCCTGCAGCGCTTTATCGATGCGGCGATCCCCTGGGTACATATCGATCTTGGCGCCGGTCGCAACCGCGGCGGCCTCGGCCACATCCCCACCGATGTAACCGGTTTTGGCGTGCGGTACACGCTGGAACTGTTACTGGGTCGTCACCTGGAAAAGACGGCGTGAACAGCGTCGGATAGAATGGCGCTACTCCCAGCTACAGAACCGCCGCGTTGACGAGGCTCGAAGTGATAGACTCCCTGACCCTCACCCGCCCCGACGATTGGCACCTGCATGTGCGCGACGGCGCGGCGCTGACCACCGTCGTACCGCATACCGCAAGGGTGTTCGGTCGCGCGATCATCATGCCCAACCTGCGCCCGCCCGTGACGACCGTCGAGCAGGCGCTCGCCTACCGGCAACGTATCCTCGCCGCGGTGCCCGCAGGCAACGGCTTCGAGCCGTTGATGACACTCTATCTGACCGATCACGCCGACCCGCAGGAGATCCGCAAGGCGCGCGAATCCGGGCAGGTTCACGCCGCCAAACTCTACCCGGCCGGCGCGACCACGCATTCCGCTTCGGGTGTCACTGCCATTGAGAACATCCTCCCGGCGCTCGAAGCGATGGAGCATCACGATCTGCCGCTGCTGGTGCATGGCGAGGTGACCGATCCGAAGGTCGATGTCTTCGATCGCGAAGCGGTCTTTATCGAACGACAGCTGGCACCGCTGATCGAACGGTTTCAGGGTTTGCGCGTGGTGCTCGAACATGTCACCACCCGCCAGGGCATCGAGTTCGTCCAGCAGGCACCGGCGCGCGTCGCGGCCACGCTGACCGCCCATCACCTGCTCTACAATCGCAATGCACTTTTCCACGGCGGTATCCGCCCGCACCTGTTCTGCCTGCCCGTCCTCAAACGTGAGGAGCATCGCCAGGCACTGCTCGCCGCCGCAACCAGTGGCAATCCGAAGTTTTTTCTCGGAACCGACAGTGCGCCGCATGCCCGCAAGGGCAAGGAAACGGCCTGTGGCTGTGCGGGCATCTACACCGCCCACGGCGCCCTTGAACTTTATGCCGAGGCCTTCGAGCAGGCGGGAGCTCTGAACCGGTTGGAAGGCTTTGCCGCATTCCACGGCGCCGACTTCTACGGCCTGGAGCGCAACAGTGACAAAGTCACCCTGGAGCGCCGGGCCTACCCCGTCGCGGAAAGTTACCCCTACCCCGATGGGGGGTTGATCCCGCTGCGGGCGGGCGAGACGATCGTCTGGAGCGTAATGACGGCGTAAGCCCTATTCCTTACAGGCTTAATCAGGATTGTGTTAGAGTCCTAGCCTTGGAGCAACTGTCTACCCAAGCGAAAGACGCGGGAGTCGATGTCAATCACCAACAGAGCACCTATTGCCTCACGGTTTCGGAGCTTCCTCCCGGTCGTGGTGGACGTTGAAACCGCCGGACTCAATCCTCAGACCGACGCTCTGCTGGAGATCGCCGCCGTTATCCTCGACATGGATGATCAAGGCTACCTGCGGCCGGGTCCTGCCTACGCGTCGCATATCCTGCCCTTCCCGGGCGCACATCTCAGCGAGGAGTCGCTGGCGTTCAACGGTATCGATCCCTATCACCCGTTCCGGGAAGCGTTGCCGGAACAGGAGGCACTGAAAGACATCTTCCGGCCGGTGCGCCGCGCAGTAAGCAGGGCCAACTGTTCGCGGGCCATTCTGGTCGGACATAACCCGCTTTTCGATCTCGCCTTTCTCAACGCCGCTGTAGAACGGGCTGAGATCAAGCGCAATCCCTTCCACCCCTTCAGCAGCTTCGACACGGCAACGCTGGGAGGACTGGTATACGGACAGACGGTGCTGTCGCGAGTGGTGCAGGCCGCGGGTATGGATTGGGACAACAATCAGGCGCATTCCGCCATCTATGACGCCAAGCGCACAGCCGAGCTTTTTTGCCTGATCGTCAATCGCTGGAAGGATCTCGAAGACTCGGCGGAAGAGTCGAGGCCGGCTGCCTTCGGGTAAAGGCTGCCGACCCCGATCCGCACTGTCAGACCACTCTCAAGCGGCGCTGCCTGCGACTGCCTCCTTGACCAACTTCTGCAGATCACCCTTCTGGTGGAGCTCAAGGGTGATATCGCAACCACCCATCAGTTCGCCATTGATGTAGAGCTGCGGAAAGGTGGGCCAATCGGCATAGCGCGGAAGATTCTCGAAGATCTCCGGATCTTCCAACACGTTGACGTAAAAGAAATCTTCGCCGCAGGCCGCCAGTGCTTGGGATGCGCGGCTGGAGTAACCGCACATGGGAAACTGGGGGGTGCCTTTCATGTAGAGAACGACGGGATTTCCCTCCACCTGTTGACGGATGCGATCAAGTACGTCCATTCGGTTACCTCATTCAGATTGCTACGGGGGAGAAATTTCGCTGACCAGTGAACACTGTAGTTTCAATAGACTCAGTCTAACTGAAAATGATTCTCGATGGCAGCCCATCAGTTGGCCACTGTGTCGACGTTACGCTGCAACCATAGCTCCAACAACGCCAAATGCCAGAGTTTACTGCCCAAAATACGGGTGTGATGGGATTCGGGCTCGGCGAGCAGCTTCTCAACGTAGTTGCGCCGAAAAAGTCCGCGCTGCCGGCACGCCGTGGAATTGAGGATTTCACGCATGAAGGCGAGAAACTCACCGCGCACGAATTTGAGGGCCGGTACCGGAAAATAACCCTTTGGTCGGTCGATCACGGCATCGGGCAGCAACCCGCGCGCGATGGCTTTGAGCGGATACTTGCCGCCAGCGCGCAGTTTGAGCTCGGGAGGCATCTGCATCGCCAGTGCGACCAGCTCATGATCAAGGAACGGCACCCGTGCCTCCAGGCCCCAGGCCATGGTCATGTTATCGACACGCTTGACCGGGTCATCGACGATCAGCGTAGTAACATCGAGGCGCAGCACGGCATCGATGAAGGTCTCTGCACCCTCTTCGCTGAGCAATTCGGCGATGCGCATCGCGGTATGATCAGCACCGTGGAAGGGTCGGGCCACGGTGGCGAGAAACTCGTCATGGTCGCGATCGAAATAGTGCTTGCGAAACCGATCCACCGGCGCGCCCTCGGTCTCAGCCGCCATGCGCGGGTACCAGAAGTAGCCGCCAAAGACCTCGTCAGCCCCCTGACCGCTCTGCACCACCTTCACCTCACGTGATACCCGCTCTGCCAGCAGATAGAAGGCAACGGCGTCCTGACCCACCATCGGCTCGGCCATCTGATCCACCGCCTCGGGCAGCCGATCGAGCACGCTATCGTTGGGGATCAGAAACTTGTGGTGTCGCGTGTGGAAACGCTCCACCACCTGATCGGAATACTCGAATTCGCTGCCCTTCTCCTCGGGTTGATCCTCAAATCCAACGGAGAAGGTCAGCAGGTCCTCCACCCCCGCTTCCGCGAGCAACCCCACCAGCAGGCTCGAATCGAGACCGCCCGACAACAGCACCCCAACCGGCACATCGGCGATGCGCAGGCGCCGATCCACAGCACGCTTGAGCGCCTCGTGGACATCGTCGATCCACTGCTGTTCGTCGCGCGCCTCCCTGGGGCGAGCGGCATGCAGCCGCCAGTAGACCCGCTCTTGAACCTTGCCGTCGCGAGTCACCGTAAGCGTGGTTCCCGGCGCCACCTTGCGCACACCCTTGAGGATCGTGTGCGGCGCGGGAATCACCGCATGCAGGGTCAGTTGGTGATGCAGGCCAACGGGATCGATTCCCGCATCGATCCCACCGGCTGCCAGCAAGGACTGGGTGTTCGAGGCAAAACGCAACCAGCGCCCCGACCGCGCGTAGTAAAGGGGTTTGATGCCCATGCGGTCACGCGCCAGAAAAAGCCGCTGGTTGTGCAGATCCCAGATACCAAAAGCGAACATGCCGAGAAAGCGTTCAACACAGCGCTCTCCCCAGGCGTGGTAGGCCTTGACGATCACCTCACTGTCGCCGTGAGAGAAGAAGTGATAGCCCAGATCGATCAACTCGTGACGTAACTCGGGATAGTTGTAGATCGTGCCATTGAAGACCAGCACCAGACCCAGATCGCTATCGACCAGCGGTTGGTTGGATCTCTCGGAGAGATCGATGATGGCGAGGCGTCGATGCCCCAACGCCACCGGTCCATCGGTATAGCACCCTTCATGATCGGGTCCGCGCCGTTTCAGCGGCTCCAGCATGCGCCCGAGGGCAGCCAGATCACCTCTGGCACTGTCAAAGCGCAGCTCACCACAGATCCCGCACATAACCACCTCGGACAGGTCAACATCGGCACGGTCCACCAACCGCGCAAGGGCGGCTATCTTACCACCGTCCCAACAACTGCTATATTTCCGACTAAACTACATTGTTATATTGGGTTTAGCTGATGTAGCTCAATGTGGCATTACAGGCAAGCGACTACGATTTTGTTATCGATTCAAACGAACTGACTCTCCCCAAAACTCTCATCAAGGAGTGAAGATCATGGAGCACACACTGCCCCCACTACCCTACGAAAAGAACGCGCTGGAGCCGCACATCTCGGCCGAGACACTGGACTTTCACCATGGCAAGCATCACAACACCTACGTGGTGAATCTGAACAACCTGATCAAGGACACCGAGTTCGCCAACGCGACGCTCGAGGAGATCATTCGCAAGGCTCCCGCCGGAGGCCTGTTCAACAACGCGGCCCAGGTATGGAACCACACCTTTTACTGGAACAGCCTCTCGCCCAACGGTGGCGGCGCCCCCAGCGGCGCCCTGGCAACCGGCATCGACAAGGCATTTGGCTCCCTCGACGCCTTCAAGGAGGCCTTTACCAAGGCCGCGGTCACTCAATTCGGCTCCGGATGGGCCTGGTTGGTAAAGAATGCCAATGGCGGTCTGGAAATCGTACAGACCGGCAACGCGGGCAACCCCATGACCAACGGCCAGACACCTCTACTCACCTGCGATGTCTGGGAGCACGCCTACTACATCGATTACCGCAATGCGCGACCCAAGTACGTGGAAGCATTCTGGAACCTTGTGAACTGGGATTTTGCGGCGTCGAACCTCTGATACGCATGCCGCAACCCGGCGCACAACCCCCGCGAGCCCGCCTCCCGGCTCGCGGGGGATGCAGCACAATCCCTGGCGCTAAGGCCGTTACCAGCGAACAGACGATGGTCGCAGGGTTTACGCAGAGCCAAATACACCGTTAGAATTTCCAATTCGGCTAAATGGCGGCCTCTCAGGGGGCTGCTTTTTTGTTTTACGGTATAGCCACAGGGTGATCGCCATGAACAGCCCGCTCATGCAGACCTACGCCCGGCTTCCCGTGGCCTTCGACCGCGGGGAAGGCGCGTGGTTGTGGGACAAGAACGGAAAAAAATACCTCGACGCCCTGGCCGGCATCGCGGTCTGCGGGTTGGGTCATGCTCATCCGCTGATTGCCGACGCCATCTGCGATCAGGCGCGCCGCCTGCTGCACACCTCCAATATTTACGAGATCCCGCTACAGACCCAACTGGCGGCGGAGCTCACCGCCCTGTCGGGAATGGACAACGCTTTTCTCGCCAACTCCGGTGCCGAGGCCAACGAAGCGGCGATCAAAATCGCCCGTCTCTATGGCCATCAGCGCAATATCGACAAGCCAGTCATCGTGGTGATGGAACAGGCGTTTCACGGCCGCACGTTGGCGACGCTGACGGCGACCGGCAACCGCAAGGTCCAGGCCGGTTTCGAACCCCTGGTCAGCGGGTTCGTGCGCGTGCCTTTCGGCGATTTGAAAGCGCTGGAGACTGTCGCCGGCAACACGCCGGATGTCGTCGCCGTGCTGCTCGAACCGATACAGGGCGAAGGGGGTATCCGCATCCCCGAGGTCGGCTACCTGCACGGAGTGCGCGAGATCTGCAATCATCACGAGTGGCTGATGATGCTCGACGAGATTCAGAGCGGTATCAGCCGTACCGGGCAGATGTTCGCCTTCCAGCATGCCGGTATCACGCCCGACGTCCTGACCCTCGCCAAAGGATTGGGCAACGGGTTCCCGGTCGCCGTCTGCCTTGCCCGTGGCGCAGCGGCCAGAGCATTCAAACCCGGCAATCATGGCTCTACCTTCGGTGGCAATCCGCTTGCCTGCCGGGTGGCACTCACGGTGCTGCAGATACTGCAGAAAGAGAACCTCGCCGCGCGCGCGGAGGAGTTGGGTCAGCGCATGCTCGCAGGTTTCAATGATTCCCTGGGTGGCATCAAGGGTGTTAAAACGATCCGCGGTCATGGGCTGATGATCGGCATCGAGTTGGAGCAACCCTGCAAAGAACTGGTAGCCCTCGCACTCGAGCAGAGCCTGCTCATCAACGTAACAGCGGAGCGGGTCATACGACTGCTGCCGCCGCTGATCATCTCCACCGAAGAAGCCGATCAGATCGTCAACGGCGTCAGCGCCGTGATTCGTGAGTTTCTCGGCGCCTGACGCATAGCCTGATCATGTCACCACGCCACTTCCTCACTCTGCGCGACCTCTCATCGGCGGAGTTCGAGCGTCTCATCAATCGCGCCAGCGAATTGCGCATGAAGCATCGACGCCGTGAGAACTACGCCCCGTTCGGACAGCGCGTGCTGGGCATGGTGTTCGAGAAATCATCAACCCGAACCCGAGTATCGTTTGAAGCGGGAATGATTCAGCTCGGCGGCGGTGCGATCTTTCTTTCCCCGCGTGACACTCAGCTGGGGCGGGGCGAACCAATGGAGGATACCGCCCGGGTATTGTCACGCATGGTCGATGTGCTGGTGATACGTACGTTTGAGCACGAAAAGCTGGAGCGCTTTGCCACCCATGCCAGCGTGCCAGTAATTAACGCACTCACCGATAGTTACCATCCCTGTCAACTGCTGGCCGACATGCAGACCTATCACGAATACCGCGGGTCGATACGCGGCCGGACCGTGGCCTGGATCGGCGATGGCAACAATATGTGCCACAGTTACATTAATGCTGCCGTACTACTCGGTTTCAGGCTACGTATCGCCTCTCCTGATGGTTACTCGCCGCAAGCCGCCATCGTCGAGCGCGCCAACGATAGCGTCGAACTGATCAGTGACCCGATGGCGGCAGCCAAGGATGCCGACCTGATAGTGACCGATGTGTGGGCAAGCATGGGTCAGGAGGAGGAGCAACAGCAGCGCATCAAGGCCTTCGCCCCCTATCAGGTCAACGCCGCGATAATGGCTCAAGCCCATGACGAAGCACTGTTTATGCATTGCCTGCCGGCCCACCGTGGCGAAGAGGTCGCCGCGGAGGTCATCGACGGACCACAGAGCGTCGTGTGGGATGAGGCCGAAAACCGCCTGCACTCGCAAAAGGCTCTGCTGGAACTTCTGCTGCGGGATCTCATCTGCTAGCGACGGCGACCGACCACCGGCGCAGACACACGGGTTTTGCTGACCATGACCGAACGACCTCTGCTGCATGTTCGTGGAATCCGTTGCGCCTACGGCGCGCAGATCGTCGTGGATTCGCTCTCCATTCACGTCAACCGTGGCGCCATCGTCGGTCTACTTGGCCCCAGTGGCTGCGGAAAGACCACGGCTTTGCGCGCCATCGCCGGCTTCGAACCCGTACTGGCAGGTGAAATCGAATTGGGCGGCGAGCTTATTTCGCGGGTCGGGTACAGTCTCGCCCCCGAGAAGCGCCGGCTCGGCATGGTTTTCCAGGACTATGCGCTCTTTCCCCATCTCGATGTCGCCGACAACGTCATCTTCGGTCTGCGCCACCAACCGACGCGCAACAAGCGCACCACTGCCGAGGAGATGCTGGAGACGGTGGGTCTTGCCGGCTACGGCGCGCGGTACCCGCACGAGCTCTCCGGCGGACAACAGCAACGTGTCGCGCTGGCACGGGCGCTGGCGCCCCGCCCGGAGCTTCTGTTAATGGACGAGCCGTTTTCCAGCCTCGATGTCGATCTTCGCGAACGTCTCAGCCTCGAGGTGCGCGATATCCTGAAGCGGCAGGGCATCAGCGCCATTCTGGTAACCCACGATCAGCACGAGGCGTTCGCCATCTGTGAGCAGGTCGGGGTAATGCATGAGGGACAGATCCATCAGTGGGATACGCCCTTCAACCTCTACCATGAGCCAGCCACACGTTTCGTCGCTGATTTCGTCGGTCAGGGAGTGCTGCTGAAAGCCACCGTTGCCTCCCCCGATACGCTGGAGACCGAGCTGGGGGTGCTGTCCGGAAACCGGGCCTATCCCTGGAAACCCGGTACCGCGGTCGAGGTGCTGCTGCGGCCCGATGACGTCACCCACGACCCGACGGCAAGTTTGCGCGGTATCGTCCGGAAAAAAGCATTCAAAGGTGCCGAAACACTCTATACCCTCGAACTCCCCAACGGAGATATCGTGCTATCGCTGCTGCCCAGCCATCTTGACTATGACGAAGGTGAGCACTTGGGTGTACGCATCACCACAACGCATCTGGTTGCTTTCGCCGCGTATTGACGCAGCAAGGTACAGCGGATGCGTCGCAACGCCATGCTACCCGGCCACAGGAGGATGTAATGGATTTGGAACTTATCAGCTTCAAGATTTGCCCCTTCGTTCAACGCTCCGTCATCACACTGCTGCATAAAGCGATCGAACACCGCATAACCTATATCGACCTAAGCGATACACCGGCGTGGTTCAATGAAATATCGCCGTTCGGAAAAGTCCCTCTGCTGCGTGTGGACGGCGGCACGGTGCTGTTCGAATCGGCGGTCATCAATGAATTCCTCGACGATATCACCCCCCCCTCGATGCACCCGACCGATCCTTTGCAGCGCGCTCTCAACCGGGCTTGGATCGAATTCGGTTCGGAGTGCCTGGCGAACCAGTTTCAAATACTAGCCGCCAAGGAAGTGGATGATTTTGAACAGCGGCGCAACGCTCTGACCGCGAAGATGCTGCGTTTGGAAGACATGCTCGGCGACGGTCCCTATTTCAATGGCTCAGATCTATCGCTGGCGGATACCGCCTATGCGCCGCTGTTCATGCGCATGGCACTACTGATCGAGTGCGGAATCCTGAACCGGGATATCCTGGGCACCAGGCTTCAGCGCTGGGCCGATGCGCTCCTCGCGCTCTCGGCCGTGCAGGAATCGGTAGTCAGCGACTTCAAAGAACTCTATCTGGGCCATCTGCGAAAAATGGATGGCCATGCGGTCAGCCTGCTTGGTCAATGATGGTGGGGCCTGACCCGGGCGTGGCGAGCGTCACGCCCGGAAATCACCGTAAGAGATACCTTTTGTGATCCAAGCCCCACAAAGCACCTGGCCTTGGCCTAGAATTTTCCTCACCCAAAAAAAACGACCGGTGCCATACGCACCGTCAGAGCAAGATCGGGAGCTCCGGAAAGTGAAAAAGAGATACCTACTCATCGCCTTGCTTCTCGCGGGGCCCTATGCGCAGGCCGAGCCTGCCCGCTATATCACCGACCAGTTTGAGATCACCCTGCGCACCGGTGCCAGCACTCAGAACACGATCATCAAGATGCTCGGCTCCGGTACTGCTGTTGAGCTGTTGGAGTTGGACGCCAATAGTGGGTATTCCCGGGTGCGTACGGCGGACGGCGTTGAAGGATGGGTCATCACGCGCTATCTCATGGAGGCCCCCAGCGCCCGCGCGCAATTGGCCGCCGCCCGTAATCAGGTTGCCGCAGCAAAGGAGCAGGTCAGGACATTCAGTCAACAGATTGAAACCTTGAACAGGGAGAAGAGTGAGCTGGAAACCGGCAAGAACCAGCTGCAAACCGAATTGCAGGCCGCCAATCAGGAACTTGCGCGAATCCGCCGCACCTCCAGCAAGGTGATGGAAATCGACGAGGAGCGCCAACAGCTCAAAAAGTACGTTCGAACCCTGGAACGTGACCTCCAGACCATGCGCACCGAAAACGAAGAACTAAAAGATCGCAGTGCCAGGGATTGGTTTATGGTCGGGGCAGGCGTGCTGTTGCTGGGGATTCTGACAGGCGCAATTCTGGCCCGCATGCGCAGCCGGCGGCGCGGCGGATGGGAGAGCTTCTAGCCAGTTGTGTCCCCAGGCGGTTGAGTACTCAAAAAAAAGCCCCCGTTTTCAAGCGGGGGCCTTTCTTTTGCACTGGATAGTTCTTCGGTAAACGTCTAACTCGCTGCTGACGCCTTCTTCGCGGCACGTTTCTTGCGCGCCGGTCTGCGTTTCTTCTTCGCGGCAGCCTTCGCCGCTTTACGAGCTTCCGCCTTGTCGAACTGAGCTAATGCCTTGTTGGCAACCGCCTGGCGTTTCTCAAAGGCCTTCATCTCGTCATCGGCCTTTTTGAACTCCGCCTTCGCCTTGGCAAGGCTGGCTTTCAACTTGGCCTGCTGAGCACGCTCCTGTGCGCCCGCTTTCTTTTTAGCAGCAGCCAAACGTGCCTGAGTGGCTTTTGCTCGTGCTTGTGTTTTCTTTACGCTGGCTGCCAATTTCTTGGTACCTGCGCCCCTGCGTGCTGAAGTACGCCGAGTTGCGGTTTTTTTAACGGCGGTTTTACGAACCGCCTTTTTGCGAACCGCAGTTCTCTTCTTCGCGGCACTCTTCTTTTTAACTGCCATACGTTATCTCCCAAGTGTGTGGTGTAACTAGATTATAGCCACAATTTTCGTTTGTCTAATTTTTCACTTGACAATTTTTCAGTCACTCAACTTGCGAGATATCACGCACTGCTCCGCGTGATGCGGAAGTCGTCAATGCCGCGTAAGCACGCAATGCCTTACTGACGACTCTTTTACGATTTTTTGGCCTCCAAGCATCTCTTCCCACTGCGCTCATCTTCTCGCGCCTGCGCTCTAATTCAACGTCGGTAATTGCGAGATGAATAGTGCGATTTGGAATATTGATTTCGATGCTATCGCCTTCATTGACGAGACCAATAGCGCCTCCTTCCGCAGCCTCCGGCGAGACATGTCCGATCGACAGACCTGACGTACCTCCCGAAAAACGACCGTCGGTAATCAATGCACAAACCTTGCCCAATCCTTTCGATTTCAGGTAGCTGGTTGGGTAGAGCATCTCCTGCATACCCGGTCCGCCACGCGGACCTTCGTAACGAATGACCACCACGTCCCCTGCCTGTACCTGGTCGGTCAAAATGGCCTGAACGGCATCCTCCTGACTTTCATAGATGCGCGCTCTGCCGCTGAACTCGAGGATGCTTTCGTCCACGCCGGCCGTTTTTACGATACATCCCTCTTCGGCGAGATTGCCGAACAGTACCGCCAGCCCGCCGTCCTGGCTGTAAGCATGTTGCAAGTCACGGATGCAGCCTTCCTCGCGATCCACATCGAGCGACGCGTACCGCTTCTGTTGCGAAAAGGCTTGTGTGGTTGCGACGCCACCCGGTGCAGCGGCGTAAAACTGCTGCACCCGCGAGTCGTCTGAATTCCGGACATCCCAATGCTTCAGCGCATCGGCCAAAACGGTGCTGTGCACGGTATGCACGTTCTGGTGTAACAACCCTGCACGATTCAGTTCGGCAAGGATCCCGAATACACCGCCGGCCCGATGCACGTCTTCCATGTGGTACTCCGGGGTGCTGGGAGCGACCTTGCACAGGTGCGGCACCCTGCGCGACAGGCGATCGATGTCGGCCATCGTGAAATCCACCTCGGCTTCCTGCGCCGCGGCCAGCAGATGCAGTACCGTGTTGGTCGAGCCACCCATGGCGATATCCAGGCACATCGCATTCTCGAACGCCTCAAAGGTGGCGATAGAGCGCGGTAATGCGGATACGTCATCCTGCTCGTAGTAACGGCGGGCCAAATCGACGATACGCCGTCCTGCTTCGAGAAACAGTTCGCGACGATCGGCGTGAGTGGCGAGCAGACTGCCGTTTCCCGGCAACGACAGTCCCAACGCCTCGGTAAGGCAGTTCATGGAGTTGGCGGTGAACATGCCCGAACACGAGCCGCAGGTCGGACACGCCGAACGCTCCATGGCAAGGGTATCCGCATCACTGATGGAAGGATCGACCGCAGCCACCATCGCATCGACCAGATCCAGGTTCATGTCCTCGCCATGGATCACTGCCTTGCCCGCCTCCATCGGCCCCCCGGAGACAAAAACCGCGGGAATATTCAGACGCAACGCCGCCATCAGCATTCCAGGGGTGATCTTGTCGCAGTTGGAGATACAGACCAGAGCATCGGCACAATGGGCGTTGACCATGTACTCCACCGAATCGGCGATAATCTCGCGCGACGGCAGACTGTAGAGCATGCCGCCATGCCCCATGGCAATGCCGTCATCCACGGCGATGGTATTGAACTCCTTGGCGACGCCACCCACCTTTTCGATTTCGCCGGCCACCAACTGACCCATATCCTTCAAATGGACATGTCCGGGCACGAACTGCGTGAAGGAGTTGGCGATGGCAATGATCGGTTTATCGAAATCGCCATCTTTCATTCCGGTGGCGCGCCATAGTGCACGTGCGCCGGCCATGTTGCGACCATGAGTCGTGGTGCGGGAACGGTATTGGGGCATTGCTGCTACCTCGATCGATATTCAGAAATGTGGAATCACTCAAGCATACCAGAAGCATCAAACTCGCCGACACTTTGCGCACTCCGCTTGCCACCCTTACAGCGGCGAGTGAGAATGCCGGTCATGAAACAGTTTCCCGACACGCTGACAATGATCAGCGAACTCATCGCCACGCCCTCGGTGAGCAGCGTCGAACCGCAGTTTGATCAGGGCAACCGCGCCATTATCGAACTTCTGGCTGGCTGGCTGGACGCAGGCGGTTTCCATGTGGAGGTAATGGAAATCCCCGGCTTTCCGGACAAGGCCAATCTCATTGCCCGCCTGGGGGAAGGTGACACCGGCCTGGTGTTTGCAGGTCACACCGATACCGTTCCTTATGACGAAACACGCTGGAGTCAGGATCCGTTTCGGCTCACCGAACGGGATAATCGACTCTACGGTCTGGGCACCAGCGATATGAAAGGCTTTTTTGCGCTGGCACTGGAAGCGGTGCGCGGTCTGCGCGCGCGTGATCTCAGCGTACCGATCACGCTGCTCGCCACCGCCGATGAAGAGAGTTCCATGTGCGGCGCTCAAACCCTGGTGGAAGCAGGCAAGCCGCGTGCGCGTTATGCGGTCATCGGTGAACCCACAGGGCTGAAACCGGTGCGCCTGCATAAGGGGATCATGATGGAAGGCATTCGCCTGCGCGGCCGTTCCGGCCATTCCAGTGATCCGAGCCTCGGCAACAGCGCCTTGGAGGGGATGCACGAGATCATGGGCGAACTGCTGCGCTGGCGTGACCAGTTGCAGCGGCGTTACCGCGACGATCGCTTCCAGGTACCGGTGCCGACGCTCAACCTGGGACGAATCCACGGCGGCGATAATCCCAACCGTATCTGTGCCGCCTGCGCGCTGGATATCGATCTGCGCCCGCTGCCCGGCATGGATCTCGACACGCTGCGCGGCGAACTCGATGGCCACCTGCGCCCGATTGCCGAACGCCGTGGACTCGATTTCAGCATCGAACGGCTCTTCGGTGGTGTCAGCGCATTCGAGACGCCCGCCGACTCACCCATCGTCGAAGCAAGCGAGGCGCTGACGGGAAGTGTCGCAAAGCCAGTCAATTTCGCCACCGAAGGACCTTTCCTCGCTCAACTGGGGATGGAGACCGTAATCCTGGGTCCCGGCGACATCGAACAGGCCCATCAACCGGACGAGTACCTGGCGCTCGATCGCATCACCCCCACGGTCGACCTGTTGCGCCGACTGATCCGGCGATTCTGCCGGTAGAAGAGTCGGCGGCACTTGTCACATTCCCAGGTTGCGGTTAGCTTTGCAGGCAGCTTCGCGGGGGTGAAGGCGCCATGAAAAAAAGCACCGACGAAATTCCACATCAGGCCTTTGTCGACTGGTTTCGCCAGTCGTCACCCTATATCCGCAGTCACCGCGGCCGCACGCTGGTATTGACCTTCGGCGGTGAAGCGCTTGAAGACGGTGGCATCGCGCCTCTGATCCATGACACCGCGCTGCTCAACAGTCTCGGTATTCGCCTGGTCCTGGTGCACGGCGCCCGACCCCAGATCGAGGCGCGGCTGCGTGAGCGTGAACTTGAGATTCGCTACCACCAGGGACTGCGCGTCACCGACGATGCGGCTCTTGCCTGCGTCAAAGAGGCTACCGCCAGCGTTCGTCTGGAGATCGAGGCGCTGCTCTCCAGCGGCGGCACCGCGCTACCCATTGCCGGCGCCAAAGTGCGCGTGGTCTCCGGCAACTTCATCACCGCGAGCCCGATCGGTGTGCGCGATGGCGTCGATTTCGGGCATACCGGCGAGGTACGCCGCATTGATATCGACGGAATTCGCCGCCAACTGGACGACGGCGCTATTGTCCTGCTCTCGCCGCTCGGCTACTCCCTGACCGGCGAAGTCTTCAACCTCAGCGCCGAGCAGGTGGCTGGCGCAACAGCGATCGCGCTGCAGGCAGACAAACTGGTCAGCCTGATCGAAGCGCCTGCGGTACACGATACCGACGGACAACGGGTCGATCAGATCACTCCCGCGGAAGCCGAGCGCCTGTTGAGATCACGGCGCAAACTGCCGGAGGAGATCCAGGGCCACCTGAATCAGGCCATTCGCGCCTGTCGCTCGGGTGTGCGTCGCGCCCATCTGCTGAGTCGCAACGTGGATGGCGCCCTCCTGCTGGAGCTCTTCAGCCGCGACGGCGTCGGCACGCTGATCACCGACGAGACCTATGAAGGATTACGCCGCGCCACCATCGAGGATGTCGGCGGCATACTGCAGCTTATCGAACCGCTGGAACAGGAGGGAATCCTGGCCAGGCGCTCGCGCGACCTTCTGGAATGCGAGATCGACTACTTCACGGTGGTCGAGCGCGACGGCGCCATCATCGCCTCGGCGGCGCTCTATCCTTACGCGAAGGAGCGCGTCGGCGAGTTGGCCTGCCTTGTGGTGCATCCTGATTACCGCAACACCGGGCGTGCCGATGCCCTGCTCGATGGCATCCAACGCGAAGCGAAAAAAAGGGGACTGAAGCGTCTCTTCGTGCTGACAACCCACACTGCCCAGTGGTTTTGCGAACGCGGCTTCGCGAAAGCGCGCATTACCGACCTGCCGGTGAAACGACAAACGCTCTACAACTATCAGCGCAATTCGCGGGTCTACATCAAGCAGATCCGCTAGCGCCGCGAGGTCGAAACGCTCGACACTCCGGCGCTCAGCGCGCGAATTTTCGCAGAAACATAGCGAACTCGTCGGCCGGCATCGGCCTGGCGAAGTGATAGCCCTGAGCGCGGGCGCAACCCAGTTCGCGCAGTCGCCCACGGGTCGACTCATCCTCAACCCCCTCCGCCAGCACCTTCTTGCCGAAGTTCTCACCCAGATTGATGATGGTTCTGACGATCTGCTCATCACTCCGGTCCTGCAGCATATTCATCACGAACGAGCGGTCTATTTTCAGTTCACTGACGGGCAGGCGTTTCAGGTAGGCCAGCGATGAGTATCCGGTACCAAAATCGTCGATGGACAACGCCACACCCAGATCGGAGAGTTGATTGAGGTGATTGAGCGCGATTTCAGGGTTCTCCATCACCGCACTCTCGGTGATTTCGATGATGACCTGACTCGGCGCCACATCCCAGGTGCGCAACGCTCGCTGGATGAGTTCCGGCAGATCGGGCTCGAGCAGATTGACGGCTGATATATTGATCGAGACCGTCAACCCCTCCTGTTGTCCCCAAGCCATGGAAAATTCGCGCAACGAATTCTGCACCACCCATGCGGTAAGCGCGTGAATGAGCCCTGACTGTTCGGCGATAGGAATAAAGCGCTCAGGGGAGATGTGCCCGTGTTGCCGGCTTTCCCACCGCAGGAGCGACTCGGCACCGATGCAACGACCCGACTGCAGATCGATCTGAGGCTGGAAGACCAACCTCAATTCACCCTCATTGATCGCTTGCCGCAGCTCACCCTCCAGGCTGTAGAGCAGGCGGCTGCGCTCCTTGAGCTCGCTGGTGAAGAACACCACCCGCTCGTGGCTGCGCGCCGCTTCGCGCATCGACAGTTCCGCATTCTGAAAAAGGCCCGCGCCACCCTCGGCGCCGGTTTTGCCGAGGGCGATGCCCAGTGCCGGCTTCAGATAGAGCTCGCGTCCCGCCATCTGCATCGGCTCGGTCAACGCCTTGAGAAACTTGTGGGAAGCCAGCAATGCCAGTGGCTCGTCAACCACGCCAGGCAGCGCCAAACCCAATTCGGTAACCCCTATGCGCTGCAAAAAGTCGGTCTCGCGCATGCTGCTGACCAGGCGGCTGGCGGCCTGCTGCATCACCAGATCGCCCACCTGATGTCCCATGACGGTGTTGATCTGGTGGAGGTTCTCGATTCCCACTACTACGGTAGTGACCCCTTCGAGCTGCCGGCCACGCAACAGTGTATCGACACGGCTGATGAAATCCTTGCGCCGCCGTGAGGGTGAAGCATAGTCGACGTCGCTCGATTGACCCGACTTGCCTTTGCTGGCCACCACATAGGTCATCAGAATCAGACCCATGTCGAAGAGTTGGATTCGTTGTGCGCTTCTCAGCGCACTGCTATCCACGCCCTTCAGCGCCGCCTGAGCCAACCACGTCAGCCAGGCGTCGTAAACGGTCAGATACCAGTGAAAACGCAGACCCAACAGGCGATGGCGCAGGAGAAAATCGACCCGATGACCGATGTCGTCATCGCTGACCAATCGCCCCTCGAAAAGGACTTCGAAGAATCCCCTGAGCGAGCAACGCAGTTGTTCGATATCCGTGTCGCCACCGCAACAGGGCCTGAGCACCTCATCGCGCAAAAGCGTATCGGCCAACTTGCTGAAAGCGTCAGGTTGCTGTGCTACCAGCTCGTGATGCACCGCGCGCAACTGCTGACCATCTGCCGCGCTGACTCCCATGACGTAGCGCAGTCGCCGCCCGCGCGTCGCCAACATCTCGACGCCGAGTAACGCGTCAGCGCCCTCCTCCGCACGCGCCCAGCGATGCAGGTCCTGGCCGAAATCCCGGCTGAGCACCTTGCCGGGCTGGGTATCATTTGCAGGAATACGGCGTTCGCCGTTTTCCGCTGCCTTATTGTACTTTTCAGTCATGCTGCCCTACAGAGACTCACAGGTAGAAATCCCGCGGATAGATGCCGTGCATGCCCGGTTCCAGTGCGCGCTCGATCTCCACTGGATTGTCGTTCGCATCAACCGGGTCATTGATCATGTCCAACACGTCCATGGTCCCGTAGAGTTTTTTTGACGAATCCATCACCAGCATGAGTTTGGGCTTGAGTTGGCGGAAACGATTCTGTGCCAGCACGATGGCGATCTGGCCGGTATTGAGCTCGACGATTGAGCCCACCGGATAGGTACCCAGGCACTCGATGAACTGCTCAACCAGTCCGGTGTGAAACTGGCTTTCACGCCACTCATAGAGGCGGCGCAGCGCCTGATGCGAAGACAGCGCCGACGCGTAGGGCCGCTCGCTGGTGATGGCATCGAACGTATCCACGATCGCAGCCATGCGTGCGAACACACCCAGCTGTTCACCGTCTGTCGCGTTAGGGTAGCCGCTGCCATCCATGCGTTCGTGATGATCGCGCACCATCTCCAACACCCGTGCTGGCACACCCTTGGCGCTACGGAGCGCTTCAAGGCCCAAAACAACATGCGACCGGATCAGTTCGAACTCCTCGTTCGTCAACTTGCCCCGTTTCTGCAGCAAAGGCAGTGGAAGCTGGGCCTTACCGATATCGAGCAGCAACCCCCCGAGTCCGAGCACCTGCAGCTCCGATTTGGTCAGACCGAGGTGGCGACCAAAGGCAAGCAGATAGCCACACACATCGATGGAATGTCCGTAAGTGTAGTTGTCGAGCGTTTTCATCTGCGACAGCCAGATCAACGCATTCGGATTGCGGATGACGCTTTCGACCAGACCGCTCACCGCCTCGCGTGCCTGGGTGAGCACCAGATCCTTGCCGCGCTTGAGATCGACCAAGATCTTTTGCAGCGCTTTTTCGGCGATCCCCTGCGACGCCTTGGCAGCCTGCAGTTCGTCTTCCATGGGAAGCAGCACCGGGTAAATATCGGGCTCATCGCCGCCCCCGGTAGCGGTGCGTACCGCACTGCGGGTTTCCAATTCAGCCTTTTTTCGTCCTCCCGACAGCGCCAACCGTTGATGCCACTGCGAATCCCGCTTGCGCAACAGATCCACATGCACATAGTCACAATATTGACGCAACTCATCGATCTGCTCCGGGGAGTCAATAAAAAAACCCTGAAACAGGAACGGCGTCTCGCTCCACGGGCGATCGAGCTCGGACACATACATACCAGGCTCCAGATCCTCAATCTCGTAACGTTGACTCATCGTGTACTTGCAGTAAATGGGGGTCTCAAAACAGTTTTGCAATGAAGCACGCCTGAACCGACTGCTAGCGCTTCCTCGCCAAGGTCAACCCGTCGCCGATGGCAACCACGCTCAGGTCAATGCGCTCATCGCTTTTCAGATGACTGTTCAGCTGGCGTATGGCAATTGTATCGCGTTCTTGATTACTGGGGTCGGCCACCGAGCCATTCCACAGCACATTGTCGATCAGTATCAACCCCCCGGTGCGGATCAGACACAGGCAAGCCTCATAGTAGGGACAATATTGCTCCTTGTCGGCATCTATAAAGGCGTAGTCGAACGATGCGCCATAACCCTCGGCGAGCAGCCCCGCCAGGGTCTCCAGGGCAGGGGCCATACGCAGGTCGATGCGACCCTCAACGCCGGCCTCGCGCCAGTAGCGCCGAGCCGTGGTGGTCCACTCCTCGCTGAGGTCGCAGGCAACGATACGCCCATCCTCGGGCAGCGCCAACGCGCAACACAATGTACTGTAGCCGGTGAACACCCCGATCTCGATGCCGGTGCGTGCACCCATGAGGCGCAGCAGCAGGGCCATGAACTGTCCCTGTTCCGGGGCAATCTGCATGTTGGACTCGGGCAGCGCAGCGGTTTCTTCGCGCAGACGCCGCAGCACGGGATGCTCACGCAATGAATTATCAAGCAGATAATCGTAGAGACGATCATCCAATCCGATGGAACGAAGAGACATGGTTGCCTGCTCCCACAGCGCTCGAGGCGGGTCGTTGGGTACAATTATGGCATCGCTCGCCAACCGGCACCTGATCCAACCCATGCAAGCAGAGCAATCGGGTTTTCTTCCCATCGATCCAGACGATGCGCATCTGGTGCAGATCACCGACACGCATCTCTCCGCCGTGCCCGGCACCCGACTGCGGGGTATCGATCCCGCCCGCACCCTGGAGGCGGTGCTCGAGCTGGCTAGGCCATGGTTGGATACAGCCGACCACATACTGTTGACCGGGGATCTGACCCACGACGGGCGCATCGAAGGGGCGGATCATCTGCGTTCGCTGCTCGACCCCTTCGGCAAACCCTTCAGTTTTCTGCCAGGCAACCACGACAACCCGACCACGCTGGAGCGCGCTCTCGGAGACCGGCCCGGTTGCTGGCCATGGCAGGTGCAGATCAAAGAGTGGGACCTCATCTCCCTCAACAGCCGTATCTCGGGCCGCGAAGGCGGAGAGCTGGGCGGCGCGCAGCGTGAGCGCCTCGCTGAACTGCTCGGCACGGACACTTCGCGACCCACGCTGATCGCCTTGCACCATCACCCGACTCCCGTGGGCAGTCCCTGGATGGATGCCATGGGACTGGCCGACGGCGACGCGCTTCTCGAACTCCTTCAGCAACATCCTCGGGTGCGGGGGGTGCTCTTCGGGCACGTTCACCAGCAGTTCGATACCCGGATAGGGCATCTGCGCCTGCTCGGTGCACCCTCCACCTGCATGCAGTTCAAACCCAACTCCCATAGCTCACGCAGCGATCGGCGCCTGCCGGGATTTCGTTGGTTGCTACTGGGCGCGGACGGGGCAATCGACACCGGGGTGGAGCGGCTCAGGACGTGGCCCGACAACATCGCGCCGACACCATGAAGGTGATATCGGGTGGCCAGACCGGCGTCGACCGTGCGGCGCTGGATGCCGCTCTATCCTGCGGCCTGACCTGCGGTGGCTGGTGCCCCAAGGGCCGGCGCGCCGAAGACGGCGTCATCGATGTGCGCTACCCCTTGATCGAAGCGCCCTCGGCCGGCTACCGGCAGCGCACCGAATGGAACGTGCGCGACAGTGACGGCACGCTGATCCTCCATCGCGGTGATGTGCTCAGGGGCGGCACCGCGTTGACTCGCGATCTTGCCCTGCGCCGCGGAAAACCTTGCTTGGTGGTCAATCTAGAGCCGTCCCCGACGCACGACAAGACGTTGAGCTGGCTGAGCAGACACACGATCAACACCCTCAACGTCGCCGGACCGCGCGAGAGTCAACAGCCGGGTATCTACCACCAGTCGCTCGCCTGTTTGCAGCGGCTGTTCAACACGCTACAGGAAATCGCTTCTGGCCAACCAGATAGGCACAAGAGCCCGCCAGACAGATAACCCCATTGATGGTTAGCGTCGTCGCGGTGCCCAGCCATTCGGCCAACGTACCGGCCAGTAGATGACCGATCGGTGTCATGCCGATGAAGGCCACCGAAAAAAGGGCCATGGTGCGCCCGCGCAGCGCATCGCTCACCTGCAGTTGAATAAAGGTATTGGTCGAGGCCACGAGTGTGGTAAACCCGAACCCCACCACCACAAGTGCCAACAGGGCGGCAACGAACGTATCCAATTGCGCCACGACGATCAGCGCCGCTCCCGCCGCGAAACCGGCCCAACCTGCAGTCCGGCGCAAGCCATCGGTAACGGTGCGATTGGCCAGCATCATGGCACCGATAAAGGCGCCGAATCCCGCCGCGCCCAACAGCCAGCCCAGTGTGTCGGCACCACCACCCAGCACGCGAGCCGTAAACAACGGCATCAGTACCGAGTAGGGCACGCCGAACAGGCTCACCATCAGCACCAGCAGAAGCGCAAAGAAAATGGGGCGGTGCGCCACCGCAAAGCGCAGTCCTTCCCCCAGCGTCGTCGGCGTACCGCTGGCGACGCCGCTGCCCATTGGCCCCATCGCCCAGAGCGCCACCAGTACCGCGCAAAAACTAAGCGCGTTGATTCCGAACACCCAACCCTCTCCCACCATCGCCACCAGCACCCCCGCAAGGGCCGGCCCAACGAAGCGCGCCATGCTGAACAGGCTGGAATTGAGGGCAATGGCATTGGGGAGTTCAGCGCGCGGCACCAGCTCGGATAAAAGTCCGTGGCGGGCCGGCATCTCGATGGCGTTGGTGAACCCGAGGCCCATCGCCAGCACGATGATGTGCCAGATCTCCACCCAACCCCCCAGCGTCAGCACCGTCAGCACCAGTGCCTGGGTCATCGCGACGGCATGCGCCACCAGCAGAATCCGCCGTCGTGGCCAGCGATCGGCGAGCACACCGCCCACCAGCCCGAAAACCAGTATCGGCAGGTGGCTGAGAAAGGCCACCAGACCGAGCATGAATCCCGACCCGGTAAGGCGGTAGACCAGCCACGCCTGCGCCACCAACTGCATCCAGGTTCCCGTCAGCGATACCAACTGCCCGGCGAAATAGAGCCGGAAGCGGCGATGAACCAGGGAACGGAAGGTCAGCTGAAGTACTTGCATCGACTCGCGCGGTGGCAAAGCGCGCAGTATAGCAGCGAGGAAAGCGCCACTGGTGGACGGTGCAGACCATGCACGGGTCAAAGGAGCGCACGATGTGCTGAACCGCTACCGGGGTCTCTTCGCCCGCACGGACCGGTGCACCCACCAGCGCCTGTTCGAGCATACCCGGTACCCCGTTGACGTCGCGCGGCGAGAAGTTCCAGGTCGCGGGGGCGATGATCTGGTAGTTCAGCAGGCGCCCCTGGCGCACCGTCATCCAGTGGCCCAGGCTGCCGCGGGCGGCTTCCACGAGCCCGGTACCTTCGCCCTCCCCGGGCGGTGCAGCGCTGAGGCAGAATGGTTCGCGCGGGCGTATGGCTGCGATCCAGCGCTCCATCTCGGGAAGAAAACGCGCCGCTCCCAGCAGCCGCGCGATCACTCGATTGCGCACATTGCGCCCGCTGCGGGCAACCAGATCGCCGATCAAGGGATGACCATCGACTAGAACCTATCCCTCTCCGCTGACGCCTCAGGCCGGATCACACGAATAGTCGACGCGGCGATGACGTGCCAGATGATACGGTGTGCGCGAGTGCGGCACCTTATAGACAAAATGGTAGCGTGCCACATGGTAGCTGGGATCGAAACCGTAGAAGTTGAGCTGCATGCGCTCCAACTCTGCGTTGCGATAGTCCGCCAGCGGTTTCTGCCGCTCGTCGCTTTGGCGTTGTTCGCGTTTGGCCGCGATTAGCGCATCGATGTCGGTATCGGTCGCGAGCGCTGCCGCGACCTCGCGCACCTGCCGCTCGAAGGACGCGACATCAGCGCCGAAACAGTCGTCCAGCAAGCCGATCTCGCGCTCCTGTCGCGCCCCGACCGGCAGGCGCTCCTGCATCAACAGCTGGCCACGTTCCGCCCCCACCCGCTTGGGCAACAGGTAGGTCCAGTACTCGGATCCGTAGAGGTTGCCCATGGACTTGTAGTGGGGATTGAGTATCACCCCATCGCGGGCATAGATGCGATCCGCCGCCAGGGCCATGAAGACTCCGCCCGCGCCGGCGTTGCCGCGCAACGCCGCGATGGTGAGCTTGTCGTCGGTGGTAATGATGGCACGGGTCAGATCGTCGATGACATTGATGTTCCGCCATGATTCGTCGGCCGGGCTGGGTGCGTGCTCGATGACATTGAGGTGGATTCCGTTGGACCAGAAATCACGGCCGCCGAGCAGCACCAGGACACGGGTATCACGACTCCGTGCGTACTCGTACGCTTTCAGCAGGCGCTGGCACTGCGCCGTACTCATGGCCCCGTTGTAGAACTCGAAGGCGAGATAGCCGACGCCGCGCGCCTCACGATAGCTGATCTCCTGGTAGGTGCTGCGACCCTCCCCCTCCCAGATCGACAACGGCACCTCCGGCACTTCATTCAGTGCATCCCCCAGCAACGTCGAGGCCGGCAGTTTAAAACTGCGTTCGTCGCCCGCGGATTTCGCCTTCAGGTGACCGATCCACACCGCTCCGTCTGTGGTGGCGCGGCAGATGGCGTCATCGCGTCGGGCGATCACTGCGCCGGGACCACCCCGCAGCTGATCCTCGAGATGGGCATCGAACAGATAGACCTCGTTGCCGTACAACTCATCCAGTACGCCCGGGAAACCGTCGGCGGCGTGAATCTTGCGCAGCACGGTGGCACTGTCGTCGCACTGCCAATCGATGCGCCTTTCAGCCTGTCGCATCAACGGCCGCAGCCGCCCGCGCACCTGTGGCGCGGCGTAGTCCAGCGTTCGCGGCCTGAAGCGGGTGTCACCCACCTTGGCCAACACCTCCTGCAGACAACGCACCGCCGCCTCGGTCACCTCATTGCGATACAGGCTGCTTTTCTTCGCCGGGCGCATCGCAAACTCTGCGACCGCCCAAACGTCACCCCCATCCATCACCGCGTTGGCCTGCAGCGCGGTGACGCCCCAACGGTTTTCCCGGTTGAGAATCGCCCAATCCAGCGCCGACGGCCCGCGGTCACCCTCGATACCCGGATGGATGATGATGCAGGTATGGTGCTTCCAGATCGCCTCGGGAATCGCACGCCGCAGGTAGGGGGCGATGATGAGGTCGGGTTTGAACAAAGCCACCGCCTCGGTGGTAACCGAGTCGTTGATATCGAACTCGATGGATACCTCGTGACCGCGCTCGGTCAGTTCGACATAAAAGCGCTGGGTGAGGCTGTTGAAGGTGTGCGTCAACAGCAGTACACGCATCATTGAATTCCTACCACCATAATCTCTCGCCAAGGCGCCAGGGGCGCCAAGATTGTAAGACCTTATATCTGGATACCGGTCTGCGCCGGTATGACGAACCGGGGATGCCGATACCCCGATAGTCGACTCATTCCTGCGCTTTTCTTGGTGCCCTTGGCGCCTTGGCGAGAGACCCCATCAACAAATCCTCGGCAATTGTTCACCGGTCAGCCAGTCGACAATACGGTTGCCGCCGAAGGTGGTCTCCATCTGCACGAAATGGTGATCATCCTCGACCACCTCGCCAATGATCGCCGCGCACTCGCCTTTGGGGTGCGCACGCATCGCCTGGAGCAAGGCATCCGCTTGCTCCGCCGCGACGATGGCGATCAATTTACCCTCGTTGGCGACATAGAGCGGATCCAGTCCCAGCAGTTCACACGCCGCTGCGACTTCCTCGCGCACCGGCAGATCCGTTTCGCGAATACGCATACCGACCCTGGATTGCAGCGCCATCTCGTTGAGGGTCGTGGCCAGTCCGCCGCGCGTCGGATCGCGCAGGCAGTGAATATCCGGTACGGCATCGACCATCGCCGCCACCAGATCGTGCAGCGCCTGGCTGTCGGACAGGATGCTGGTGCTGAACGTGAGGTTTTCGCGCCGCGACATGATCGCCACGCCATGATCCCCCAGATAACCACTCACCAGTATCTTATCGCCCGGTTGCGCCCGATCGCCCGAAATTCGCACACCCTCCGGTACCACGCCAATGCCCGTGGTGGTAATGAACACGCCATCGCCCTTGCCCTGTTCCACCACCTTGGTGTCACCCGCCACCACCGGAACACCCGCCGCCTTCGACGCGAGCGCCATGGACTCGACGATACGTTGCAGATCACCCAGCGGATAACCCTCCTCAAGAATGAACCCCGCCGTGAGGTAGAGCGGCCGTGCGCCGGACATGGCGATATCGTTGATGGTGCCGTGCACCGACAGACTGCCGATGTCACCACCGGGAAAGAACAACGGACTCACGACGTGCGCATCGGTGGTGATCACCATGCGTCCGCCGGACACGTTAAAACTCGCCTGATCGTTGTGCTGGCGCAGCAGGTCGTTGTCGAACGCAGACATGAAAAGCTCGTCGATCAATTGCGCCATGGCGCGGCCGCCGGAGCCGTGGGTCATGTCGACGCGGCCGGTTTTGAAATCGATTGGGCGGATGTAGTCTTTTCTTACAGCCATTGTTATCTGCTTTTTCACTCTTGGAGAGAAATTTTGTGTGGCTACGCCACCTCAATTAAATGCGGGGATTCCGTCCCCGCAGCCGGACCTCTTTTCTTTGCATGCCCAAAGAAAAGAGGCGAAAAGAAAGGGCACCCAACGGCCGCGCCACTCTGCGAGTGGTTCCCTGCGTTGCCGACGGGAGGAAACGTCAACACCCTCAGCTGCTGCAGGGTTTACGCAATGAAACACGCCGCGCAGGGGTTTAAGGTGTTGAAGTTGACTTTCGGCCCCTTTCGGCAGCGCCGAGCATCGCAGCCAACGGGGAACAGGCCCGTAGGGGGCGTGCACGGATACACGCCCTCGCCAGTCGGGCCAGGAAGGCCCTTCTGGCGCGCCCCTCGTTGGCGAGAAGCACAGGGGACCGCCCAACGGGCGGCGTGTACGCAGGGTGTCCTTTCTTTTGGTAACTTTTCTTTGGACAAGCAAAGAAAAGTTACACGGCTTCGGGGACGCTCCCCCGATCAAATTAATAGCGGCGCAGCCGCACATCACTAAGCACTCTCCTTATACCTCCCATACGAATAATAAGCCGCACACGCCCCCTCCGAAGAGACCATACACGACCCCATGGGATTCTCCGGTGTACACACCGTACCGAACAGCTTGCAATCCTGTGGCTTTTTGACGCCGCGCAGAATGGCGCCGCATTCGCACGCCTTATTGTCGGAGACCTTGAGTTGCGGAATATCGAAATACCGCTCGGCATCCCAACGCGCGAACTCCTGCTTAATCTGCAACCCGCTATAGGGCACCATACCCAGGCCCCGCCACTCGAAGATGCGGCGCAACTCAAAACACTCGGCCACCACTCTTTGCGCCTTCAGATTGCCGTCACGCGTCACCGCGCGGGAAAACTCGTTTTCCACTTCGGCGCGGCCCTCGTTCAACTGGCGCACCAACATGCGTATCGCCTGCAGCACATCCAGCGGTTCGAAACCGGCAATCACCACCGGGCGCTGATACTCTTCGGCAAAATATTCGTAAGGCCGGCTGCCGATCACCGTGCTGACATGCGCCGGGCCGATGAAACCGTCGAGCGGCACGGTACCCAATTCGCGCACCTGCGGCGATTCGAGGATGTTGGAGATCGCCGACGGCGTGAGCACGTGATTGCAGAAGACATGGAAATTGTTCAGATCCAGCGCCTGCGCCTGTTTGAGAGCAACGGCGGTGGGCGGCGTCGTGGTCTCGAATCCGATGGCGAAAAAGACGACCGTCCGCCGCGGATTGTCTTGTGCAATCTGCAACGCATCGGCGCTGGAATAAACCATACGGATATCGGCACCCTGCGCCTTGGCTTTCAGCAGGCTGAAGCGATCCGAACCCGGAACGCGCAACATGTCGCCGTAGGTGCAGAGCGTGACACCCTGGTCGCGCGCCAGCTGGATGGCGTTGTCGATACGACCCACCGGCAGCACGCATACCGGGCAGCCGGGCCCGTGGACCATGCGCACGTTGTCAGGCAACAGATCGGGAATGCCGTAACGGAAGATCGCGTGGGTGTGGCCGCCGCAGAACTCCATCAGATGATACGAGCGATCGGGATGCACCTCCGCGGCGATGGCGGCGGCGATCTGCCGTGCCAGTTTACCGTCGCGGTATTCGTCGATGTACTTCATCCGGTAAATCCAACGTGAAGACGCAAAGACGCAAAGAAAGATCGGTGTTCAATGATGTCGCCTGACGCTCCAGGCCTCTTTTTGGTGAGAGGACGGGAAGTATGCCAAACAGTGCAGCTTCGTTCGCGGGAAAAACCACGACCCTCGCAAAGGCGCCAGGAGCGCCGGGAACAGACCGGATGTTCCTTCTCTCCGCACCCTTTGCGGCTTCGTGCCTCCGCGTCAAAGGATTTCATTGCGTGAAGTTCATTCCGGGCACTGCATCGCAACGATTCGACCCTCCTGCCGTCGCTCATTTTATCTGCGCGAAGAGCTGCAGCGTCTTTTCGGCCTCTTGCGGATCGATCTTGTTGAGCGCATAGCCAACGTGCACGATCACATAGTCATCCACCCGCACATCATCCAGCAGCGCAATGGAAACCTCTTTACGCACACCGCCGAGATCGACGACCGCCTGGTCACCGTCATGGATCTCGACGATACGGGCAGGGATTGCCAGACACATGATCAGATCACCTCTTCAACTCGCACCGCTGTACCGGCGTGCCACCCAGGCCTGACCGAGGCTGATGCCGCCATCGTTGGGCGGCAGCTCGCGCGCCTCGCAGACCTCGATGCCGCGCTCCCCGAGCAAGCGCCGCAGCGCGCTGCTCAGCCGATGATTCAGAAAACAGCCGCCAGCGAGAATGACGCGCTCGAGTTCATGGGTTCTTGCGGCTGCGGCCGCCCACTCCGCCAACGCCAGGGCCATTGTGGCATGAAATCGTGCCGCGCCACGTCCCGCGTCGCGCTCACTGCGCAATCGCGCCAGCAGCGGCAACAGATCCAGAATGCCATCGCTGTCGAACGTATAGCCGTCTGCCTCGGGCTCGACACTACCGTAACGCTCGGCACAGCCTTCCAGCAGCATCGCCGCCTGCCCCTCGAAAGCGCTCACATCGCGAACACCCAGCAGCGCCGCAGCGGCATCGAACCAGCGACCAGCGCTGCTGGTCCGTGGTGTGTTGATCCCCTTTTCGATCAGTTGGGCGATCATCGCTGCGCCGGGTCGATCAAACCGCGCGGGAATCTCATCCGCATGCCCCAACTCGCACAACACGCTGGCCGCCATGCGCCACGGCTCACGGGCGGCGCGATCGCCACCGGGCAACGCCAGGGTTTTCAGATGCCCGAGACGTTCGAACCGCGCACCATCGACGCGCAGTAGTTCGCCGCCCCATGCACCCCCATCATCGCCCAGGCCGACACCGTCGAGCGTCAAGGCCAACACCGGGCCGCTCAGCCGATGTTCGGCCATTACCGCGGCGACGTGGGCGTGATGGTGCTGTACCGCAAGGGCCGGCACCCCCCACTTCTCGGCCAGACGCAGCGCCAGACGCGTACTGAAAAAATCGGGATGAAGATCATGGGCGATGCGTTCGGGCCGGATCTCCAGCACCTTCATCAGATGCTCGACAACGTCCTCCAACGCCCTGCAGGTTGCTGCATTGTCCAGATCGCCAATGTGCTGCGAAACGAAAGCCTCGTCCTCGCGCGTGAGGCAGACGGTGTTCTTGAACCAGGCGCCGGTCGCCAATACCCGCGCTCCGCCTTCCGCAAGCGGTATCGGTAACGGCGTGTAACCGCGAGCACGGCGGATGAAGGCGGCGCGGTCACCTGTCGTGCGCGTCACGCTATCGTCACAGCGGATCAGAATCTCGCGGTCGTGTACAAGCAGCGCGTCGGCGATGTCGGCCAGACGGAGAAACGCCTCGTCGTTGTCGATCACCAGCGGCTCACCACCGGGATTGGCGCTGGTCATCACCAGCAACAGCGGTTGGGATTGTTCCAGCCACTCACGCCCCGACGGACGTCCCGCCGCCTCGTGAAAGAGCAGATAGTGCAATGGTGTGTAAGGCAGCATCACCCCCAGCCAGGCGATACCCGGCGCAACTCCCGGCAGCAGGTCATCGCAGCCCATGCGCTTGCGCAGCAAAACGATGGGTCGCGGGTGCGATGCCAGCAATGCCCGTTCCGCCGTCGAGTGCTCGACCAGTTCGACCAGCGACGCACACCCTGCCGCCATCACCGCCAGCGGTTTCTCCTCGCGCTGCTTGCGCTGACGCAGGCGCGCCACCGCCGTCGCGTTGCGCGCATCGCAGACCAGATGAAAACCGCCCAACCCCTTGATGGCCAGGATCTGTCCGGACTCAATGCGGCGCAGGGTTTCGGCGAGAGGATCGTCGCAGGCAATGACCGCGCCGTCAGGCTGACAAAGCGACAATCGCGGACCGCACGCCGGGCAGGCATTGGGTTGCGCATGAAAGCGGCGATCGGTGGGATCGTGGTATTCCTGCGCGCAGAGTGAACATTGCGCAAACCGCGCCATGGCGGTGTTGGGGCGATCGTAAGGCAATGCGGCGGTCAGCGTGTAGCGTGGACCGCAGTGAGTGCAGTTGAGAAAGGGATAGCGATAGCGCCGGTCGTTGGGAGCGAAAAGCTCTTCAAGACATTCCGGGCAGGTGGCGGCATCGGGTGTGATGCCGGTGCGCACCGCACCCGCTTGACTGCTTGCGATATGAAAACCGGGTGCGGCGGATACCGGAGCCACCTCCGCGCTTTCAATCGCATCGATACGCGCGAGGGGCGGAACCTCCGCCTGCAGGCGGGCGAGGAACCGGTCGATATCCCCAACACTGCCCTCCACTTCCATTTCGACGCCCGCTGCACCGTTGCGCACCCAGCCGTCGAGCCCCAGTTCGGCAGCCAGGCGGTAGACGAATGGTCGAAATCCCACGCCCTGCACCTGCCCGCGCACGCATACCTGGCGCCGGCTTGGTATGGGGATCGCCGCCTCCGCCATCATCGCCTCACGCAGATTCGTTGGACTTCGATTGCAGGGTGGCAAGTCGATGTTCCAGTTCGGTAATGCGTTGTTGCAGTTTATCCACGATACCCGACTTCTGCCGCGTAGCCCGTTGCATGCCGGCCTCGATCCAGGCCACCCATGCCTCCATCCCAGTCCCGGCGGTGGCGGAAACCTGCAGCACCTGAATGTCGGGATTGACGCGTTGCGCGTACTCGATACAACGCGTCACATCAAAATCAAGATACGGCAACAGATCCACCTTGTTGAGCAGCATCAGATCCGCGGCATGAAACATGTCGGGATACTTGAGCGGCTTATCCTCGCCCTCGGTGACCGAGAGGATCGCCACCTTGTGATGCTCGCCGAGATCGAAGGCAGCCGGGCAGACCAGATTGCCGACGTTTTCCACCAGCAGCAGACCATCGTCGCGGAGATTCAGGCGTTCCAGCGCGTGGCCCACCATGTGCGCGTCCAGATGACACCCCTTACCGGTATTGATCTGCACCGCCGGCACACCGGTGGCGCGGATACGATCGGCGTCGTTGCTGGTCTGCTGGTCGCCTTCAATGACACCGATGGCGACACGCTCCTTCAGCCGCTCGATGGTCTGGGTGAGCAGCGTCGTCTTGCCCGAGCCGGGGCTCGATACCAGATTGAGCACAAACAGGCCGTGTTCGGCAAAGTGCTGGCGATTGGCGGCGGCATAACGGTCGTTCTTGCCCAGGATATCCTGCTCGATCTGCACCATGCGCTCCTGGCTCATGCCGGGCACGTGGGCGCGCGCCGGACCCTGCCCGAAATGCAGATCGTTACCTGCGCCGTCGCTATGATCGTGATGATCGTGTGGGTGCGCGTGATCATGGCTGTGGCGGTGCTCATGATCGTGGCTAGGGTGACGACCCTGTTCGTGACTGTGCCCGTGATCATGTTCATGGTGGTCACGATCGTGATCGTGCGCATGATGATGGTCGTGAGCGTGTGCCTGACCCTCAATCCGTGCCTCGTCTTCACCGCATCCGCATACCGTGCACATAGTTCACCTCCCAAGCCCGTGCAGCGGGCTATTCCACTTCGAGTTCCTTGACGCGCATCGCATCCCCGCCGGTGAGGGTGCGTTGATAGCCACCACAGTGCGGACAGGGATCGTAGAGCGTGTCAATCGTCACCGTCTCACTGCACTGCATACACCAGGCCTGGCCCGGCACCTCGATGATCTCCAGCGCGGCACCGTCGGCAATGCCACCCTTGATCACCACATCAAAACAGAAGCGCAGGCTATCCACCTCCACCTGCGAGAGCCGACCGATTTCGAGCACGACGGTCTTTACCCGCTGATACCCCTGCTTGACGGCGTTCTCCTCGAGAATCTGCAACACCCCCTCTGCCAGCGACATCTCATGCATTGCGTACACGCACCCTGAAACCGACACAGGGGTCGAGCGCCAATACGGCGAGCTGCGCCTCCTGCTCCAGATCAGCCGCGTCCTGCCCTTTCAGCGCCAGCAGTTCCTGCACCAATGGCCCCTGCGGGTGAAAGTTCCACTCGGTCGGCGCCAGGATGCGGTAGGTACCGATCCGGCCCTCTCTCAAACAGATCGCGTGTATCAACAGACCGCGCGCGGTCTCTACCCAGCCGTACCCGATCCCCGCCCCCAGCGATCCGCCGCCCAAATTGTCGGCGGTGAGCGCCGCTGCGGGAACGTCTCGCAGTGCATCAATGGCATCAACCAACTCCAGCAACCGCGCGGCGCTGCGTACAAGGCGCCTGTCGCAGCGCGCCGCCGCCAGGGCGGCGATCAGCGGTGCGGAGCGCCGACGCGCCAGCGCACCGGTCTCCGGATGCCGGCCCTGCCAGGCCGGTGATGCCGCGAAACCCGCATCATCCAGCAAGCGTTCGATCATACCTGCCAACGCCGGCCCAGCGGCCGTTGCCGATAAAAATCCGGCGCTGTGCGCAGTACTCTCCGTAGCAGCCGCCAAGTGGCGCAGTGCGCGCGTCACCACCGTGTTGCTTGTTTCCAACCACCCCAGAAATGCGGCGGCGGTTTCGCCTCCACGCCATGCGCTGATTTTCTGGCCGAGCACCTGCGACTCGATGCAGCTCTCCAGGAGTCCCAGCAGGTGCATAAGTTCATCATCCGCCGCATTAGCAAGCTGTTCACCCGGCAGGTGTGCGCTGCGCCCACCCTGGACCGTTTTGAACATCTTCGCGATACAGTCACGCAACTCCGCGAGGTTTGACACCGCGGTTGTTTCGCCGTTCGCGGCAGGCAGATCGACCAGCAGGCGCCACAGATACTCCTGGGTCTGCTCGGCAACAATCAACCAGCGGCGCAGGGCGCGAGTCGCATGATCGGCACCCCGGTCAAGGGCGTGCTCGGCGGCGGTGACCGCCGCGATGGCTTGAGCACGCCCGCAAAGACTGAACAACAGGGGCACCAGACTCAGCGCCTCGTCAACCAGTTTACCTTCCAGCACCCGGCTGAAATCGGTGCGGCGCGTCGAGGCCAGCTTGACGGCGGTCACCCGCCTGCCTGAGCAGGCCAGATCGACGCTGAGTTCACCCGCGGATATCACGATCCGACTCTACGATCACTCACCACACTGGCGCTCGCGCTCAGTGGCGAAACTTGCGCAGAAATTCACGCCGTGTCACCCCTTTCGAGGTCAGCGGCTCTTCCAGTTGCGGACCGACCAGTTTGACCTCCTCGGTCTCCATTGCCACCTGGCCTGTGGTGCCAGTCTGCTCCTTACCAGCGAAGAGTTGGTTCATCATCGCAGCGGCCGAGGCGCGTGCCGTCGCCTGAGCGGTAAACTGCTTGACCGGGGACATGAGCGTGCGGACGTGGTAGGGCCCAAAGCCATCCACCTGGTCAACCAGGAAGGCGTATTCGCCCTGCGGCAGTTTCCAGGTGCAGCGTCCGCCACGCGGCACGCGCGGCCAGCTCGACTCGTCGCCGGGAAGAAGGTAGAGCCCGATCAACCAGGGTGTTATCAGAATACCGGCCCACTGCCCCTGCCAACGGCGAAACCCGATTGCTTCGATCTCGAGGTAGGGATTGAGAATAGGCACGCCCGCCATTCGCTCCGATTGAATGCGCTGGAAGGTCGCCACGAGACGCTGGGGCAAATCGTCGGTGGTGGCTGTTGCGCTGACGGGCGACCGGTTCATGATGCGTTGAAATCCTCGTCGGGGTTCAGGTGTCGGTGCGACGGCGACGATCGGTTTAGGTGAGAAGCTCCCTGTCAATTGATCGCTTTGGGAGGCGCCGCATCCTGCAGATCGGGGAAATATCCGCTCATATCGGTCGCGCCGTTCATGACGGCTTCGACCGCATCCAGCGCATCGTCGATCCTGGCGGCCTCCTCCTCGCTCAGTACCTCGCGCGCGGAGCCGAGAAATGCCAGCACCCAGGTACCCGCCTCCTGCGGACCGACCAGCATCATGTTGAGCTGCTCGCGCCGCCCGCGTCCTTCACACTCGGCGACAAAGCCGTTGGACACCACCACTTTCATCGGAATACCTACGCACATCGCGCTACTCCGGGCTCCCGCAAAGCCATTGGTGCTACCACCCGACCATCGTGGCGGCCTTTAAAAGTACCAGCACTGACATCCATCAACATCGCGCTCCTCAGCCCACCGCGACGCCGTTACGGCGGGGGGCCAATCCCACGCCGGACAACTCCGCGACAACCCGCTCGATCATCTCTTCCATTTTCTCTTCGATCTCGGGGGACATCGCCAGTCCCGTACCGAGATCTTTCGGCACGACGCCGATCACCACCACATTGGCGGGTTTCTCGTTCGTCACCGTCAGCGCCGCGAGCACGTCCGACAACCCCACCTGGTGGGGTGAGACTTTGGCGCGAAAGAAGGCCGGAACCTCGTCGCCGGCGAGGCGGACGACGGTCGCCGGCGGCGCGCCGGTCTTAACCGCATCGACCAGAATCAAGCAGTCGCGGTTGGCCATGGTATTCATCAGCTCCATGCCGGCAGTACCGCCGTCCAGCAGCTCGACCGATTTGGGGAAATCGTAGCGCTTTTCCAGCTCCTCGATGACGCGCACGCCTATGCCTTCATCCTTGAGCAGGATGTTTCCCACGCCCAGCACCAGAACCGACATCGCACTCCCCACCCTGTTCCGTTATTGTTGCCACTATACCGCAGATGGTTGAGCGATTCGTTTCTGCCCGACACCGCAAGCGGTTTCACCCCCGTCTCTCTTATGGAATTGGCGTCCCTTAAGAGAGAAAAGGCGACCCCCGGCCGATGCCAGGGGCCGCCCTGCCCCGAACCGTATGCTGTGACGTAAGACCGCTTAAACGGCCTTCACACTGACCACTTAGGTCGATTCAGTATCCATGAGGTGCGCGGCGCAGCTCGCCGACCGGGCGTCCGATGAGCACCATGCCCACCACGCGTCCGTGTTTGTCATAGCGCGGCGTGCAGTTGGCCGCGACGGAGACATCATCACCGTCTTCCGCGAGCAGTCGGATCTCGCAGTCCTCGATGGGGCTCTCGGACAGGTGCAGCGGAAAGGAGGCGACCAGGTTGCGTGAAACCACATCGGCACAAAGATCTCCGAGCGGCCGCCCGACCAGCGTCCCCTCTCCGGCATACCGATCAGTTGCGCCAGTGAACGATTAACGTTCTGGATTCGGCCATGGCGATCGCAGACCACCAGCACGTCGGACATGGAATCGAGGACGCTTTCAATAAAATGCTGGGTCTCTTCAAGAGCGGCGTTCTTCTCTTCCAACGCCACCTGATACTGGAGAAGATCGCTGTAGACCTCATCCATCTTGCGAATCACTTCAATCCAGGTCGCCTCGCCCACGTGCTGCGGTGGCGCAGCACCCGCAAACGCCGCCAATCGATCCGCGGTCAACGGACGATGAGGCGATCGCGTTCTTGCGGAGGGCTCTTTAGAGGTCGTTTTCATCAATTGAGCAGCCAGGGAGATGACAACAAGCCTACCCCTACCCAGCGCATCTCTGGGGCTCGGCACAGCACGCGCGGGATTTGAGATAGGTTCTAGATGGAAAGTCCGGCGTTGTCCCCCTCACGTTCACCGTCAAGCTGTACTATTGTTTTGATGTATCAGGGAATTCTTCTCAATCCCGCACCGACATCAACCGGCGGAGGGGACGCACGAGAATGCTCCGGCACACCTTCTATAGGGGATATTTCTTCGGTTATAATCCGATAAATTTCGTTAATGTCTACCGAGCAAAACTTCGTCGATGAGCGCAATTCTGAAACTTTTCCGTGAAAATTCATATCTTTACGGTGGTAACGCCGCATTCATCGAAGATCTGTACGAGAATTACCTGCAGGACCCCGGCTCCGTATCGGCCGAGTGGCGGGCGTATTTCAACGGCCTGCAGGAAGGCTCCGGCGCCCGCGATCTGCCCCACGGCCCGATCCGCCAGGCGTTCGAGCGGCTCGACACCCGGCGTCACAGCGCTTCCGTTCGCACTTCCGCCGCACCGGGACTTGACGCCCAAACCGCGGAGAAGCAGGCCGCCGTTCTGCGCCTGATCAACGCCTATCGCTTCCGTGGCCATCAGCACGCCGACATCGATCCGATTCAGTTGCGTGAACTGGCCGATGTTCCGGAACTCGACCCGGCGTTTCACCATCTCACCGACGCCGACCTGGACACCGAATTCAACACCGGTAGCCTGTTTGCCGCCGACCGGCTGCCGTTACGTGACATCATCAAGATTGTCCGCGCGACCTATTGCGGCACGCTGGCCGCCGAGTACATGTACATTACCGATACCAACCAGAAACGGTGGATTCAACAGCGCGTGGAAGCGGCGCGGGGCAAGGTGCAAATCGACAGTGAAACGCGCCTGCGCGTACTGGAACGCATCACCGCCGCCGAGGGGCTCGAGCGCTACCTGCATTCCAAATACGTCGGCCAGAAGCGCTTCTCATTGGAGGGTGGCGAATCACTGGTGCCCCTGCTCGATGAGCTGATTCAGCGTGCTGGCGCTCAGGGTGTCAAAGAGATCGCCATCGGCATGGCCCACCGCGGCCGTCTCAATGTGCTGATTAATATCGTCGGCAAGAACCCCAAGGGGCTCTTTGAGGAGTTCGAGGGCAAGTACGACAGCAAACTCACCTCCGGTGACGTGAAATACCACCAGGGCTTCTCCTCCGATGTGCAGACGCCGGGCGGCAACGTCCATCTGGCGCTGGCGTTCAATCCCTCGCACCTGGAGATTGTCGCGCCCGTCGTCGAGGGTTCGGTGCGTGCCCGCCAGCAGCGCCGCCGCGATCAAACCGGCGGGCAGGTGTTGCCCATCGCCATCCACGGCGATGCGGCCTTCGCCGGACAGGGAGTGGTTCAGGAGACGCTCAACCTCTCCACCACTCGTGGCTTCACCACCGGCGGCACGGTGCACATCATCGTCAACAACCAGATCGGCTTCACCACCAGCCATCCGCTGGATGCCCGTTCCACCCTCTATTGCACCGATATCGCCAAGATGGTGGAGGCGCCCATCTTCCATGTGAATGCCGACGATCCCGACGCGGTGATATTCGCGGTGCAGATGGCGATCGATTTTCGCACCCAATTCGCCAGAGATGTCGTCATCGACCTGGTCTGTTATCGCCGTCACGGCCATAACGAGGCGGACGAACCCTCGGCCACGCAGCCGGTGATGTACGCCAAGATCAAATCCCATCCGACCACGCGCCAGGTCTACGCCCAGCGCCTGCAGGAGGATGGCGTGATGCAGCCCGGCGATTCCGATCGCATGGTCGAGGAGTACCGCAACGCGCTGGACGAGGGGCGTATCGTGGCGCGCCACATCCTGGAGAACATCAAACACGATTTCCTGGTCGACTGGTCGCCCTACTACGGCAGCAAATGGGATGACCCTGTCGATACCAGTGTCCCCTTGGAGACATTGAAGGAACTGGGGCAGCGCATCACCTTCGTCCCCGAGGGCGTCGAGCCGCACCCGCGGGTAGCGCGCATCATCCGTGACCGCGAGAAAATGGCCGCAGGGGCGCTGGCGATGGATTGGGGTTTCGCCGAGACCATGGCCTACGCCACGCTGCTGAAAAACGGCTTCCCCATCCGCATCTCCGGCCAGGACACCGGCCGCGGCACCTTCTTCCATCGCCATGCCGTCATTCACAATCAACACGACGGCAGCACCTATGTGCCGCTCCAGAACCTGTTTACCGGCCAGCCGCACTTCGTGGCGATCGACTCGGTACTCTCCGAAGAGGCGGTACTGGGTTTCGAGTACGGTTACGCGACGGCGGAACCGCGCTCGCTGGTTGTCTGGGAAGCTCAGTTCGGCGACTTCGCCAATAGCGCCCAGGTCGTCATCGATCAGTTCATCAGCTCGGGTGAGGTCAAATGGGGGCGTATGTGCAGCCTGGTGATGCTGCTGCCCCATGGCTTCGAAGGGCAGGGTCCGGAGCACTCTTCGGCGCGCCTCGAACGCTATCTCCAGCTCTGCGGCGACAACAACATGCAGGTATGCGTGCCGACCACACCGGCGCAGATCTTCCACCTGCTGCGCCGCCAGATCATCCGCCCCTATCGCAAGCCGTTGATCGTGATGAGCCCGAAAAGCCTGTTACGCCACAAGCTGGCCGTCTCCAGCGTGGAGGATCTCACCGATGGCGAGTTCCAGCTGGTGATCCCGGAAGTGGACGCGATCGACGCCAAACAGGTAAAACAGGTGGTGCTGTGCACCGGCAAGGTCTACTACGATCTGCTCGAGGAGCGCCGCGCGCGCGGGATCGACAACATCGCCATCGTCCGCGTCGAGCAGCTCTACCCGTTTCCGCGCGAGGTGCTGGCCGCCGAGCTGAAGCGCTACGCCAACGCGGCGCGTGTCATCTGGTGCCAGGAAGAGCCGCAGAATCAGGGCTCCTGGTATCAGATCCGCCACCACCTGCAGGCCTGTAAGGGGAAGGAGCAGTCGTTGGCCTACGCCGGCCGACCGGTTTCAGCCTCCCCCGCGGTGGGTAGTTTCCAACTGCACATCGAGCGGCAGAAATCTCTGGTCAACGCAGCGCTCACCATCAAGAAGGTGAGAAAAAAGAAACCGAAGTAACGGCAGCCTGAATCAGCAATCGCACCACGTATTCGACATTCTGTAACTACAACCTGTCCTGCTCCGGGGGGTCACCGATGACCGCCCATCGGTGTGCGGGGGCATGAGCGGAAAGGGAAACAATGCGCATTGAAGTAAAAGTTCCGGTCCTCCCGGAATCGGTGACCGAAGCCACCCTCTTGACCTGGCATAAAAAGGCGGGCGACGCGGTCACACGGGACGAAAACCTGGTCGACATCGAAACTGACAAGGTCGTGCTGGATGTGCCGGCCCCCGACAATGGCGTACTGGTCGAACTCGTCAAGCAGGAAGGCGATACGGTACTGGCGCAGGAGCTGATCGCCATCGTCGACACCGAAGCCGCTGCCGCGACCCCGAAGGCGGCCGATGCGCCCCAGCCGTCCCCCGTTGCGGCGACCGCAGCCAAACCCACCCCCGCCGATACCGCCAACCTCGCGCTGAGTCCCGCGGTGCGCCACCTGATCGAAGAGCACAAACTCGACGCAGCGCGTATTCCAGGTTCAGGCAAAGGGGGGCGCATCCTGAAAGAGGATATCCTGGCTTATATGAAGAACCCCGACGCCGACGCAACCGCGGCTGGGGCACCGGTCCCCGCGCCCGCCCCGGCAGCCGCGCCCGCGGCGCCCAAACCGGCCACGGTCGTCGAGCTGCGCAGCGGCGGGGAACGTCTCGAGCGCCGCGTGCCGATGACCCGCCTGCGCCAACGCATCGCGCAGCGCCTGAAAGAGGCGCAGAACACGGCTGCGATTCTCACCACCTTCAACGAGGTGAACATGCAGCCGGTCATGGAGCTGCGCAACAGATACAAGGACAAGTTCGAGAAGGAGTATGGCATCAAGCTCGGTTTCATGTCCTTTTTCGTCAAGGCGAGCGTCGAAGCCCTGAAGCGATTTCCAGCGGTGAACGGCTCCATCGACGGCACCGATATCGTCTATCACGGTTACTACGACATCGGCATCGCGGTCTCCGCCCCGCGCGGTCTGGTGGTACCGATCCTGCGCGACGTGGACCAGATGACCTTCGCCGAAATCGAACAGGGTATCGCCAACTTCGGCGCCAAGGCGAAAGAGGGATCGCTCACCATCGACGAGCTGACAGGCGGCACCTTCTCCATCTCCAACGGCGGCGTCTTCGGCTCGCTCAGTTCGACGCCGATCCTGAATCCCCCACAGAGTGCAATTCTCGGCATGCACAAGATTCAGGAGCGTCCGATGGTGGAGAACGGACAGATCGTCATTCGCCCGATGATGTACCTGGCGCTCTCCTACGATCACCGCATCGTCGACGGCCGCGAGGCTGTGCAGAGTCTGGTGACAATCAAAGAGGGTCTGGAAGACCCGGCCCGTCTGCTGCTGCAAGTGTGAACAGGCGGTAACCCCACCCACCGGACGACGTGTGGATGGAGTCCCGCGCCCCTGAAAACTGAGGAGATCAACCATGGCCAAATCGTTCGATGTGGTGATAATCGGTGGCGGCCCCGCCGGTTACGTCGCCGCCATACGCGCCGCCCAGCTCGGACTGAAAACCGCCTGTGTCGACAAGTGGATCAACAAGCAGGGCAAACCCGCCCTGGGCGGCACCTGCCTCAACGTCGGCTGCATCCCCTCCAAGGCGCTGCTCGATTCCTCCGAGCACTATCATCGTCTGATCCACGATCTGCCCACGCACGGCATCACGGCCAAGGATGCGGGCATCGACATCAAGGCCATGATCAAGCGCAAAGACGATGTGGTGCAGAAACTGACCGGCGGCGTCGAGATGCTCTTCAAGGTCAACAAAATCGACTGGTTCAAAGGCCATGGCCGGCTGCTCGCCAACAAGCAGGTGGAGGTGAGTCCTGTTGACGGCAAAGGCAAGCCCGAGGTGATTCAGGCGAGCAATGTGATCCTGGCCAGCGGCTCGGCCCCCATCGAAATCGACGCGGCACCGCAGGACGGCAACCGCATCGTGGATTCGACCGGCGCGCTGGAATTCACCGAAGTCCCCAAACGTCTCGGCATAATCGGCGGTGGCGTGATTGGCTTGGAACTGGGCAGCGTGTGGCGCCGCCTCGGCGCCAACGTCACCATCCTCGAAGCGCAGGACAGTTTCCTCGCCCACACCGACCAGCAGATCGCCCGCGAAGCGCTCAAGCAGTTCACCAAGCAGGGCATGGAGATCAAACTCGGCGCCCGTGTGGTGGCGACAAAGGTCAACCCCAAATCGGTCACCGTGGAGTACAAGGATGGCGCCGGCGACCACAAGTTCCAGGTGGACAAGCTCATCGTAGCGGTCGGGCGCCGCCCCTACACCGACAACCTGATTGCACCGGAAGCGGGCGTACTCCTGGACGAGGCGGGCTTCGTCCATGTCGATAAGGAGTGGCGCGCCAATCAGCCAGGTGTCTATGCCATCGGCGACGTCATCGGCGGGCCGATGCTGGCCCACAAGGGATCCGAAGAGGGTGTCGCGGTAGCCGAGATCATCGCCGGCGGCCACGGGCACGTAAATTACAACGCCATTCCACTGGTCATCTACACCGCACCCGAGATCGCCTGGGTCGGCCGCACCGAAGAGCAGCTGAAGACCGCGGGCATCGCTTACAAGACCGGCGCCTTCCCCTTCGCGGCCAACGGTCGCGCGTTGGCGATGAACCAGGGCATCGGCCTGGTGAAGATATTGGCGGATGCCGAAACCGATCGTATCCTCGGCGTGCACATGATCGGCCACATGGTCTCCGAGCTGTTGCAGGAGGCGGTGGTCGCCATCGAATTCCAGGCCAGTGCCGAAGATCTCGCGCGCACCATCCACAGCCATCCGAGCCTGGCGGAGGCCATACACGAAGCTGCCTTGGCCGTGGACAAGCGCGCTTTGCACAAGTCGAATTAACCCTTTTAACGCAAAGACGCCAAGGCGCAGAGATCGCAAAGCAAGGAAGTGATAAATTTTGTTTTCTTGGCGCCCTTTGCGTCTTCGCGTCTTTGCGTTGAGATCCTTTCTCCGTTCCCAGCAGGACCACTGCCATGACCGTCATCCGCCAGGACGATTTCATCGACAGCGTCGCCGACGCCTTCCAGTTCATCTCCTATTACCACCCCGAGGATTACATCCAGGCGCTGGCTGCCGCTTACGAGCGCGAGGAGAGCCCGGCGGCCAGGAACGCCATGGCGCAGATCCTGGTCAACTCGCGCATGTGCGCCGAGGGTCATCGTCCCATCTGCCAGGACACGGGCATCGCCGTGGTCTTTCTCAAGGTCGGCATGAACGTGCAGTGGGATGCGACCATGAGCGTCGACGACATGGTCAACGAGGGGGTACGCCGTGCTTACCAGAACGTGGACAACACGCTGCGTTATTCGGTGCTGGCCGACCCGGCGGGCAAACGCACCAACACCCGCGACAACACCCCGGCGGTGATCCACTACGAGATCGTTCCCGGCGACACTGTGGACGTGATCGTCGCCGCCAAGGGTGGCGGCTCGGAGAACAAGACCAAGATGGTGATGCTCAATCCCAGCGACTCCATCGTCGACTGGGTGTTGAAGACCGTGCCCACCATGGGCGCCGGCTGGTGCCCGCCCGGTATCCTCGGTCTGGGCATCGGCGGCACGCCCGAGAAGGCGGTCTACCTCGCCAAGAAGTCGCTGATGGAGCCGATCAACATCCAGGAGCTGCAGGCACGCGGCCCCAGCAACCGCCCCGAGGAGTTGCGCCTTGAACTCTACGAGAAGGTCAACGCGCTGGGCATCGGCGCCCAGGGTTTGGGCGGGCTCACCACCGTGCTGGATGTGAAGGTGCTCGACTATCCGACCCACGCCGCTTCGCTGCCGGTGGCGATGGTGCCGAACTGCGCCGCCACGCGCCACGCCCACTTCGTGCTCGACGGATCAGGACCCGCGGAGTTGAAACGCCCCAGTCTCGACGACTGGCCGCAGCTCGACTACGACCCCACCGAAGGGGCACGCCGCGTCAACCTCGACACCGTCACTCCGGAAGCGGTGCAGAGCTGGAAGCCGGGCGAGAACCTGCTCATCTCCGGCAAGCTGCTTACCGGGCGCGACGCGGCCCACAAGCGCATCGCCGATCTCTTCGCCAGCGGCGAATCGCTGCCCCCAGGGGTCGACTTCGCCAACCGCTTCATCTATTACGTCGGCCCGGTCGATCCCGTAGGCGACGAAGCGGTTGGTCCCGCCGGTCCCACCACCGCCACGCGCATGGACAAGTTCACTGACATGATGCTGGAGCAGACCGGCCTGCTCGGCATGGTCGGCAAGGCCGAACGCGGACCGGTGGCCATCGAAACCATCAAGCGTCACAAGGCGGTCTACCTGATTGCCGTGGGCGGCGCCGCCTACCTGGTCTCCAAGGCCATCAAAAGTTCGCGCCTGGTGGCTTTCGAAGAGCTGGGCATGGAGGCGATCCGCGAGTTCGAGGTCGAGGACATGCCGGTCACGGTGGCGGTGGACAGCCACGGCGAGTCGGTCCACGAGACCGGTCCCAGGGAGTGGCGCGTGAAGATCGGCAAGATCCCGGTTGCGGGGTAACCAGCGCCAGACATCCGGTGCAATGCCCTCCGGTTATTGCGCCCTACAGGGACCGCAGGTAATCGGGTAGTGGTGTCTCCGCAGCCAGCTCGGGTGCGGGAACCACATCGCCCCATTGAATGGCCAGCGGTACCTCACCCGCCCACACCGGCAGTTCCAGATCGCGCGGGTCATCGACCGGCGGCCCGCGCCGTACCTTTGCCGATGCCTCCTCGATGGTGAATGCCACCACCGTCGTGGCCTTCAGCTCACTCGCATTGGGTGGCCGGACGTCAGCATTGCGACCGGCCACCACCTTGTCCACCAGGAGTGCCAGCGCCTGCTTCTTGGCCAGGTCGTCGATAATGGGTTGCGCACGCCCGAAGCAGACCACCGAGCGATAGTTCATCGAATGGCGAAACGCCGATCGCGCCAGCACCAACCCGTCCAGCAGCGTCACCGTGATGCAGCTCGGGGCCCCGCTCCCCAGGGTCTGCATCAACCGGCTGGCCACGGCGCCGTGCAGCAGCAGGCGGTCACCGTCGCGCGCGTAGAAACAGGGTATCACGCAGGGCTGCCCGTCTGTGGCGAATCCCACGTGGCACACCAGCGCCTCGTCCAGAATCGGGTAGATCGCCTCACGGTCGTAGCTGCCACGCTTGGGCAGACGTTCGACCCGGCTCCGCGCCGTCACCGGGTAGCGGGAATCCGACATGGCAGTTCTCCTCAACAGCGGGTTTATGGCAGCGCAGAATAGATGCAAAATGGCTCCCTCATAAGAGCCAATTTCTACCATATACCGAGGGCCAATTTGGAGACCGTCACCGACTACCTGGGCCTGCGCCTGGACGGCGAAGGCGCGCTGCATCGTCAACTCTACCGGGCGCTGCGCCACGCCATCCTCGCCGGTCATCTCTCCGAAGGCAGCCGCCTCCCCGCCACCCGCGCGCTGGCCAGGGATCTGCGCCTCTCCCGCAACACCGTGCTGCTGGTCTTCGAACAGCTGACCGCCGAGGGTTACCTGGCCGGCAGGACCGGTTCGGGCACCTACGTCGCCTCGCCCCTGCCGGAGGCGATGCTCGCCCCCGAGGCACTCCGCGACGCGCCACCGGCGGCCACCGCCGAACCCCGCTGGTCACGCTTCGCCCATTGCATCCGCCGCTACCCGCCCGCGGCGCCACGGAGTACAGCCGCGCCACGTTACGATTTCCGTTACGGCGCCATTGATGCCGAACCGCGTCTGCTCGACGAGTGGCGCAAGCGCCTCGGCCGCGCCGCGCAGCACTATCCCGTCGATTACGCCGATCCGCGCGGCGATCCGGGTCTGCGCGCCGCCATCGCCCGTTACGTCAGCCGCAGCCGGGGCTGTCACTGCACAGCCGGACAAATCGTCGTCACCAGCGGCTCGCAGCAGGCGCTGGATCTCATCGCCCGACTGCTGCTCGACGCGGGCGACCGGGTCGCGATCGAGAATCCGGGCTACCTCGGCGCGCGTAACGCCTTTCTCAATGCCGGTGCCGAACTGATGCCGGCGGGGGTCGATACGGAGGGTCTGATCGTCGATCAGCTTCCCGCCACGGCCAGGCTGGTCTACACCACGCCCTCGCACCAGTTTCCCACCGGCGCGGTGCTATCCCTGCGCCGGCGACTGGCGCTGCTGGAGTGGGCACAGAACCGAGAGGCGTGGATCGTCGAGGACGACTACGACGGCGAATACCGCTACGAGGGCCGCCCGGTGGAGGCGGTGCAGGGCCTCGATCGTCCCGGCCGCACCCTCTACGTCGGCACTTTCTCCAAGGTGCTCTTCCCCGCGGCGCGGCTCGGCTACGTCATCCTGCCGGAATCCATGCTCGATACCTTCGCCGCGGCCAAGTGGTGGACCGACCGCCACACACCGGTGTTGGAACAGCGCGTCCTCGCCGATTTTCTCGACGACGGCGAATTCGAGCGCCACCTGCGCCGCATGCGCAAGCGTTACGCCCTTCGCCGTACTGCCCTCATCGATGCCCTGCGCCGGCACTTCGGAGAGAAGGCCGAAATCACCGGCACCCAGGCCGGGCTGCACCTCATGGTGCGCTTGAAGGACTATTCATCGGGTGGGCTGAAACGGCTGATAGACGCGGCGCGTGAAAAAGGAATCGGCCTCTACTCCGCCGCACCGCTCTACCTCGCTCCCCATGAAGCGCCGCCGTGTCTGCTGATGGGGTACGCAACCCTTGCCCCGGAGGAGATCCAGAAAGCGATTGAGCACTTGGCATCAATCCGGATCTCGGAAACCGCCGATGCGGCGGGAGGATGACGGACCAGAATGACCGCCCGTTCGGTCTCGTTGCCTGAATTCCCCCTGTTGGGCATATACTCGTCTCAGCATCTAAGAGGGATCGCGGACCAACAAAAGGGAACTGAATCTGTATGCACTTCACAACGCGGTCGTCTGCACGTTTACTCAGATCGTTTTTGAGCGAGTCAATCGATTGCGCGATTGACGGAATTTTATTCGTCGCAATCGACGTGTTAAAACACGTCGATTGTGTCGTGGAATAATAGATAGGTCGCTTTGAACGCTGACACTTCCGAAATCACTGGCGGTAATCTGGCGACCTCCCTTCCGAGATGTCGCTTATTCATTCTTGGTTCTGGGTTTTCGAAACCTGCTGGCCACCCATTAGGATTCGAGCTGCTCCAAATGGTGCGCGCCCGAATGCGCGAGCATTTCCGCGCATACGACTGGGATGGACCGCTAGAACAAGAGATATCTGAGTGGATGGCTCTCTATCCGAATAGCGAGGTAACTCTGGAATCCGTTCTTGCATACAGTCACAGAAAGCACTTTCTGAAATTGATTGGGTCCGACGAGTATTTCGAACATGGAAGCCGAACAATCGCGTCCGTGAGACCGATTATCCAAGAAATACTCTCGAAGGATGTAGAAGCAATTTCTAGGGAGCTATATGAGCGATTTTGCTCTGCCCTAACACCCTACGACCTTGTTCTAACTTTTAATTACGACACAGTCCTAGAAGACACCCTGGATCGACTTGGTATTGCTTACTCATTGTCGCCCGAATGGTGGTTAGATGATGAAAAACGCGGCAAGGCGACGCATGACCACAAGGCAGAATTTGTCGATATATTGAAGCTCCATGGGTCAATCGATTGGTACGACAGATGGTACTACGATGAGAACCGAGCCTACTACAGATCTACCGGAGTAGATGTACCTGATAAGGATCCGTTATTTGGGGCAAATGCTTGGGTGCCCATAGAGCCCCTAAATCGAGGCGCAACAAAGGGCGAATACGGCCAAGAACTACTCTCGCGCGTGTTCCGCGTTCCGAATCACCGGGAGCATCTTCCGTTTCGGTCAAGTTCATTTTCTGAAGTCCCCTTCCTGTTACCTCCGGCATACGACAAAATTCTCGGACATGACCCGATTCGTGAACTTTGGAGCAATATGCATAGAACGATGGACTCATTTTCGGTGATTATGGTAATCGGGTACTCAATGCCTTCATACGACAGCTACGCGTATGAGGCGCTTGGGAAACTCATTCTCGATTATCAAGCTGGAGGAGATAAGAATTATTGGCGTCAGCCTAGGACCCCTCTACAAATAGTGACTCTGGCGAATTCGACTTGCGAAGTATTGGAGGGCATACCATTTTTAGACCCGGAACGCACGCGAATCTGGCGCGACGGATTCAGTGAGGGTGCCATTGATTGGCTGAATTGGGGAGACTAATGACCGCTTTGTGCTCAGCACTACTGGCTCGTAATTTGGAGTCCCTTATCGCAGGAATAGGGGACGAATTTATTTTCACGAATCAGTTGGCAGGCTATCGATGATATAGGCTGTACCAAGCATTTATGCGATGCCAAGGATGGGGCGCATGGTGATATCGAATTATCAACGCCACGTAGTGCAGCGGGGAAACAACAGGCAAGTCGTTTTCTTGGAAAATTAGTCTGCCTCCTTTTCGGTCAGCAAACCCTCCGTCAAGTTAACTCGAACATTATGTGAAAGCCAATGATTACCGTCATTAGTAAACATTTGCCGTTGATAGAGAATAGCCTTGTCTCCCGAGATCAAATACTGCAGAACATCCATTATGTGGAGACACTACGCTACGGCATAGGCGCGCTGCGCAATTTATCGCACAGGGAGATTGACATGCCAAAGAGCTTCGAGCCAGGCATCCGGGTCACAAAGAAAGAAGTCAGACACCTGTATAGGTTCATGGCGATGTGGTTTGAGATCGAAAACACTGTTCGTACGTCGAGGTCGTTTCTGGACTTCTTTTGGCGGACGGTGGTATCGAATAGCCCGGTGCTTTCGGAGATAGCTGAGGTAAGAAACCAGAAATACATGTCGAGTGCCGTCAATTACTTGAGAAAATCGGGGGAGACATCAGTAACCTACAAACTCATTGAGAACGAATGGGATTCGTGGGGAAAATACATGATGGACTTCCGCAAGTACATAGAGTACACGGAACCTCTCGGTGGGCTTCTAAGCCAAAGTGTCGGAAGATTATCCCAGGTCGGGAACGAGCTTCATATTTTTCTGCCAGATCGATTTCCTGTGCACCGGGAAGACCCGAGGTCTTTTCAATTTACCTACACCTCGCAACGTTTCACAGTCCCGTTTCTTGAGTCGATGATCCATCGCATTGACGTAATGTTCCCCGCTGTAATTAGCGAGATACACACTCAGATGCTAGATGGGAACAGTGCTAAACACACATAACAACCGCTTCACCATTTAAAATGGAAAAGGGGACGGATTTATTTTCACGCTGATCCAGGATTATCAAGTGACGTTCCGCTTCACCACCCACCCGTTAACCCGGACGCAGGGAGCACAAAGGAGTAACCAAAATGACGATCAGCGGTGGCTGTTTGTGCGGCAGAGTCCGCTACGAAATCACCGGGCGGCTGCTAAGCGCAGATCACTGCCATTGCTCCATGTGCCGGCGACAGCATGGTGCAGCATTTGCCACTTATGCTGATTTCAATCCTGACGACTTCAAATGGACCGCAGGGGAAGCGCTTGTAAAGGTGTTCGAAACGGCAACGGGTACCGGCTGGTGTTTTTGTTGTGAATGCGGTTCGTCATTGGCGGGAACCGTAAAAGGCAAGGTAACCTCGATAACGTTGGGTACGGTTGAGGGAGATCCCGGCATCAAGCCGGAGTCACATATCTTCGTCGGTTCCAAGGCGCGGTGGTACGAAATCCAGGATGATCTCCCGCAGTTCGATGAAAGAGCTCCAGACACCTGGGTACCACCCGGCCAGACCCCCTGACCAACACGTGCAGCCTAGCCTCCCGTTCGCTGCGCGGGCGCTCCTGATGCCGTGCCTGCTACCCAGAATAAGGTGTCCTCGTGAACGGGATCTACGAGTGAGTGGATTGGACCGTTGCGGAATCCATTCCTGGATATTGCCAACCAAGTTCCACACCGCTAGTGTTTTGACGTCTAAGATCGCTTGCACACCTTGCCTTGGAGAAAACTCGTGAATATGGAAATCATCCGAAAGGTACTGCTGGGCACTCTGCTCACGGCACTGGCGACCGGCCCCGCCGTTGCAGCGGAACAGGGTCCCTACCTCGGCTTCGCTTTGGGCGAATCCGACGACGACATCCTCAACGAAACCGACAGCGGCTTCAAGCTGTTCGGCGGCTATACGCTCAGCCCCAATCTGGGGGTAGAGCTCGCGTTTGTGGATCTGGGCGAGTTCAGCAGCGGCAACCTGGAACAGGATGGCCTGTCGGTTCATTTATTGGGTTACCTGCCTGTCTCCCAGAGTTTCGATCTGTTCGGCAAGGTCGGCTTCTTCAACTGGGAAGTGCGCGCATCGGGACTTACTGATACCGGCACCGACATCAGCTACGGCTTTGGCGGCGAGGTTCGCGTCAGCAACCAGCTGGCTATACGTGCCGAGTGGGAAACCTACGACGACGTCAGTGGCGGCGACGTTGATCTGTTCTCGCTGGGCTTGAGTCTTCGTTTCTGATTCGCCGGTTGGAATCTGATAAAAAAGAGCCGGCCTGAGGCCGGCTCTTTTTTCGTCCCTTGCCAGGGGGTTCACCTGCCCGCTCTGATCAACCCGCCCAGTCCGCGCATCTCGATGGCGGTATTGAGCTGGAGATGCACTTCGCCGACATCGCCCATCCGCAATGCCCGTTGCGCGAGCTGCTCGGCCTCCGCGCGACTGAAGCTGCGTACCAGCCATTTGATGCGTGGCAGACTCGCGACGTTCATGCTCAGGCCGTCGATTCCCAGCCCCAGCAGCAGCAGGGCACCGGCCGGGTCTCCGGCGATCTCGCCGCAAACGGAGATCGGTTTTCCCGCCCGATGCGCGGCGTCGATCAATTGCGCAAGCGCGCGCAGCACTGCCGGATGCAGCGACTTGAACATCTTGGCGACACGAGGATTATTGCGGTCGACTGCAAGCAGATACTGCGTGAGATCGTTGGTGCCGACGGAGAAGAAATCGACCAGCCTGGCAAGCTCCTCGATCATATAGAGCGTTGAAGGCACTTCGATCATGGCGCCGATCGGCGGCCGGGTGGCGTCGAGTCCACCCACGCGAAGCTCGGCAATCGTTTCGTCGATCAGGTGGACCGCCTCTTCCAACTCCTCGACCGTGCTGATCATCGGGAACATCACGCGCATGTTGCCGAGACCGATATCGGCACGCAGCATGGCGCGCAGCTGGACACGAAAGATCTCCGGATGATCGAGCGTGACGCGGATACCGCGCCAACCGAGGAACGGATTTTCCTCCTCCCAGGAGAAGTAGGGGAGCGGTTTATCGCCGCCAATATCCAGCGTGCGCAGCGTGACGGGGCGCGGATGAAATACCTCGAGGATGTGCCGATAGCTCTTCAGCTGTTCCTCCTCGGCCGGAAACCGGTCGCGGACCAGAAAGGGTATCTCGGTACGGTAAAGCCCGACCCCCCCGGTTCCGCTGCGCAACGCCGGCTCGATCTCCGAGAGCAGACTGGTGTTGACGAACAGCGGCAGGTGCACGCCGTCACTGGTGACCGAGGGCTGATCGCGCAAGCCCTGCAGATCACTGACCAGCTCCTGCTCCTCACGGGCCAGGCGCACATACTCGCGCCGCAGCGTAGCCTGGGGTCGCACATAGACGCGGCCCAGATAGCCATCGACGATGATCTCCTCGCCATGCAGGCGGCCCGTCGGCAGGTCGGCCGTACCCATCACAGCGGGCACACCCAGCGCCCGCGCCAGTATGGCGATGTGTGAAGCCGTCGAACCGCGCCCGGAAACCACGGCCACCAGCTTTTCGTGGGGAACCTCGATCAGTTGGGCCGCGGTAATCTCGCCGCCGATCAATACCGTCTGCGCCGGATAGTCACGCGCTTTCTCGCTGATGGGGGAACGCAACCGAAGGAGAATTCGCGCACCCAGATCTCGAATATCCTCTGCGCGTTCGCGCAGATAGGGATCATCCATGGCGGCAAAGACCCGGGCGTGTTCGTCGATCACGGCGCGCAGCGCACCCGGCGCCCAGCTGCCCGCGCGGATGCGGGCGACAGTATCGTCCTCGATACCCTCTCCGCTCAACAGCATGAGATAGGCGTCGAAGAGCGCCTGTGCCTCGGTGGCCTTCTCGCCCAAACCGACGCGCAAGCGTTTGATCTCTTCACGGACCGCGGACAACGCCCGCAAAAACTGACCAACCTCGGCCTCGGGACTGTCGGTGGTCCGATCCGGTACCGAGCGCAGATCGGCGGCGCTGACGATCTCCACCGCCCAGCCCACCCCCACACCGGGCGCGCCCGACTGCCCCTCGCACCAGCCTCCACCCCGGCGTTCCGTATCGGAGTGGCTGGGCAGCTGGCCACTCGCTGCCGCGTGGCCGATAGCGCCGGCGATATGAGCCGCCAGCGTCACCAGGAACGAGACATCGTTGTCATCGAAGCGCCGCCGCGCCCGCTGCTGAACAACGAGTACGCCCATGACGTCGCGCTGGTGGATGATGGGGACGCCGACAAACGCATGGTAGGGATCTTCGCCGCTCTCCGGTATGTATTTGTAATTCGGGTGTTGCGGCGCATCGTCGAGATTGATGGGTTCGGCGCGCATCGTGACGCGGCCGACGATACCTTCGTCAAACGAAAGGCGCACCTTGCCGACCGCCTCGGGATTGAGGCCTACCGTGGCCATGAGCATGTTCTGGCGGGTTTGGTGATTGGAGAGATAGACCGAACAGACGTCTACCGACAGCGTCTCCTGTACCCGGCGCAGAATGATATCCAGCACCTGGCCCAGATCGCGGGCATCGTTGACCTCCTGGACGATCTTACGCAGGACTTCGAGCATATACGTATCTATGGGTGGCGTTGACGAACACCAAAGAGCAGAGCTTACACCGCTCCAGCTAGCGGATCAGCTGCGTGCACGACGCGGTATCGGTCCCCGCTGATCGTAGCGCCGTTGCCGTCCCTCGGGAAACAGCAAGTGGGCAAACTCGTTGAGTGCCCGATGGTAGACACCGCGTTTGAAGGAGACCACCTCGCGCAGCGGATGCCAATAGTTCACCCAACGCCAGCAGTCGAACTCCGGTCGATCGCAGCAATCCAGCTTGACCGCCTCATCGTCGCCAACCAGACGCAACATGAACCACACTTGTTTCTGACCGATGCAAACCGGTTTGCTGTGCCGGCGGATATACCGGCTCGGCAATCGGTAGCGCAGCCACCGGCGCGTTTGTCCCATGATCTCGACATGGTCGGGCAGCAGGCCCACCTCTTCCTGAAGCTCGCGGAACATCGCCTGCTCTGGCGTCTCGTTCGACTTGATGCCCCCCTGCGGAAACTGCCACGCATCCTGCCCGGAGCGGCGGGCCCAAAGGACGCGCCCCTCTCCATTACACAGGATAATGCCGACATTCAGTCGATATCCATCTGAATCAATAAGTTGCATAGCCAACCGCGGGCAATTCGTTAATCGACATTTTTCCACATCCGCCCGTCTTGGGCAAACGGCGCTGTTACAATGTTGCCTCCAAGTTACCTGGTAAACCGTAGGAGTCACCCGCATTGGCACTGGCAATCTTCGATCTCGACAACACACTCATCGGCGGCGACAGCGATTATCTATGGGGGCGGTTCCTCGCTGAGCGCGGAATCGTGGACGGCGAGGCATACGAGCGCGAGAACCTGCGCTTTTACGAAGAGTATCAAGCGGGCAAGCTGGATATACTCGAGTTTCTGCGCTTTTCGCTGCGCCCGCTGGCGGAGAACGAACCCGAGTGCCTGGAACGCTGGCGGAACGAGTTTGTCGATCAGATGATCCGCCCCATTCAACTGCCCGCCGCCCAGGCGCTGATCGAACGCCACCGCGGCGCCGGTGATACGTTGATCATCATCACCGCCACCAACCGCTTTGTTACCGAACCAATCGCCCAGCTGTTAGGAATACCCCATCTACTTGCCACCGAACCAGAACTCATCGACGGCCGCTACACCGGCAACGTGGTCGGTCCTCCCTGCTTTCAGCACGGCAAGATCACGCAGCTTCAGAAATGGCTCACCGCAACCGGCCATGACCTTGACGACAGCTGGTTCTACAGCGATTCGCACAACGATTTGCCGCTATTGGAACTAGTCGATCATCCCGTGGCCGTTGATCCCGACGAGCCGCTCACGCGTCACGCTCGCCACCACCATTGGCCGGTGGTCACCCTGCGCGATCGCGACTTGGCACCCGATCTCGCATGATGCGTAACGCCGGCTGGCTTCTGGCTGTTTTGAGTCTAACCGTCATCGCCAGCCTGCTGCTGGCGCTGGCCAGCGGCAGTGTGGAACTGAAGGCTCAGGAGTTGTGGGCGATCATCGCCCGTCAAGGGGAATCGCTGCATCAAACGGTGGTGTGGGAAATTCGCTTACCCCGGGCCCTCAGCGCCTTCGCCACCGGGGGCTTGCTGGCCCTGGGCGGCGCATTGATGCAGGTGCTGCTGCGCAATCCTCTTGCCGATCCTTACATCCTGGGGGTCTCGGGGGGAGCATCGGCGGCAGCGCTGGTAGTAATGATGTTGGGGTTAGCGGGTTTCTGGCTGCCGATCGCGGCCTTCGCCGGGGCGCTGCTTTCGCTGTTGCTGGTATTCGGACTGGCCCATGGTCGCGGTGGGTGGACGCCAACCCGACTGTTGTTGACCGGCGTGGTGGTCGCCGCCGGCTGGGGGGCGCTGATCAGCCTGCTGCTCGCCATTTCCCCTCAAGGGGCACTGCGCGGCATGCTCTTTTGGCTGATGGGCGATCTCGGTTACGCCCACTCGCCCTGGCTAGGACTCGGCGTGTTGGCACTGGGGCTCGCGGCGAGCCTGCCTCTGGCGCGCGATCTCAATGTACTCGCCCGCGGTGAAATGCTGGCCGGGTCGCTGGGCATCGCGGTGGGCAGGCTGCGCTACCAGGTCTTTTTCCTTGCCTCGCTGCTCACTGCTGCGGCAGTCACGCTGGCAGGCAGCGTCGGTTTTGTCGGGCTGGTGGTTCCCCATATGCTGCGCTTGGTGGGCGCGCATGATCACCGCGTGTTACTACCCGCAAGCGTGCTCTTGGGCGGGACGTTGCTGATCGTCGCCGACACCGGCGCCCGCACGGTCATCGCCCCGGCGCAGCTGCCCGTGGGGGTGATCACCGCATTGCTCGGGGTACCGCTGTTTCTGTTCCTGCTCAATCGGGGCTCGGAACGATTACTGGCCACGATACGCTGAACGATGGCAACACTGGCAACCCAGAAACTCTCCGTCAAAATCGGTAACGTCGCGATCTGTGCCGATCTCGACCTCGAAGTAGCCCCCGGTCAATGCTGGGGGCTACTGGGTCGCAACGGGGCCGGTAAAACGACCCTGCTTCACACACTGGCCGGACTGCGCGCACCGCTGGCCGGTAAGGTGATCCTGGGGAATCGGGCCCTAAGCGAGTTGCCGCGGCGCAAAGTGGCCCAACAGCTAGGCGTACTGTTTCAGGAGGAGGCCGACGCCTTCCCCGCCACGGCGCTGGAAACGGCTTTGATCGGTCGTCACCCTTACCTCGGCCGCTGGGCATGGGAAGACGATAAAGATGTCGGACGCGCCATACAGTCACTGCATCTGATGGGAATCGACGATCTGGCGACACGGCTGGTCTCGACCCTCTCCGGTGGCGAACGGCGCCGACTGGCGTTGGCGACTCTGCTCACCCAGGACCCGGACATCCTGCTACTCGACGAGCCCACCAACCACCTGGATCTGCATCACCAGATCCAAGTGCTCAGTCACCTCAAAAAGCTGGCCACCGAAAGCGGTAAAGCACTCCTGGTGATCTTACATGACATCAACCTCGCAACGCGCTTTTGCGATCATCTGCTCCTGCTGCTCGGCGGAGGAACAACCGTCGCGGGCCCTGCTGCGCAGACAATCGACGTCACCACGCTCGAAACGCTCTACCAACATCCCATCGCGAAACTTCACCACGAAGGGCGAGATATCTGGTTGCCGCGTTGACATCGCCGCGTCAAATCCCTACAGTTGCTCCACCGCTTCAGGTGCCCTTGGGACTTCCCTCCGAAGGGTGAAACGGGAAGCCGGTGCATGAAGAATTGTGTCGAAGTCGAGTTTTCACCGACCCCATTTTTCATAATTCCGGCGCTGCCCCCGCAACGGTAGGCGAGTTGTGGTGGATCAACCGGCCACTGTGCAGAGCACTGCATGGGAAGGCGGTCCACCCATAGGCGATCGGCCTTGACTCGCGAGCCCGGAGACCGGCCCGAAGCGCACGCAATAGACAGCGGCGGGCTGTGGCGGTTTCTTAAAAACCTCCCTCGAACAACCCTCCCTTGTCAATCTCTGCCTAGTGTACACATGCGCGGGTGGGCGCATGCCGGGAGGACACATGAACTCACACCTTGGTTTTCTTACTGCCGCCAGCATCATCATCGGTTCGGCATCGCTCCATGCGGAGCCTCCGGCGGAAAACGAAGTCATCGTTACCGCAACCCGCGTCGCCGAAACCACCGACGAATCGCTTGCCTCGGTCACCGTTATCGACCGCGCCACGCTCGATCGCAGCCAGCCCAAGGATATGGCCGAGGTGCTACGCATGGTACCGGGCATCGATATCGCACGTACCGGCGGACCCGGCAGCGACACCAGCATCTTCCTGCGTGGCAGCAACTCCAATCATGTGCTGGTGCTGATCGACGGCGTGCGTGCCAGCTCGGCAACCACCGGTGCGTTTAGTTGGCAGCATCTGCAACCGGCATTGATCGAACGCATCGAAGTCGTGCGCGGGCCACGCGCTGCGCTCTATGGCTCCGATGCCATCGGCGGGGTGATTCAGATCTTCACGCGCAAGGTCAGTTCGCCATTCGTGCGGCTTGAGGCGGGCAGCTTCGGCACGCGCAGCCTGCAGGCTGGCATCGGTGGTGGCGATCGCGTGCGTTTCCACATCAATGCCGAGCAGCGCGAGACCGACGGATTTTCTGCGCAGAACAGCAACGGCGGCAGCTACGATCCCGACGACGACGGCGCCGAGAACATCAGTTTCAATGCCGGAATGAATATCGACGTGAGTGCAGCCACGCAGCTGTCGCTCGTGATTTGGCGCAGCGCGAGTGACGTGGAGTTCGATAGCGGCACTCAGGAAAGCATCAATCAGACCTTTCAGACACGCCTGATTCACTCGGTCAATGACCTGTGGATCCAGACCCTTACCCTGGGACATACGGTCGACGAACTGGAGACCCGATCGAGTTCCCCGTCAGCTGCAGAGACCCGGCGCATCAGTTTCGATTGGCAAAACGACATCGCATTGAGCCCGGATCAGCTGCTAACCCTGGGAGTGAGTTTCCACGAGGACGATGCCCTTAACATCGATCTCGCAACCAACAGCACCGTGTTCGACCGCAGCGCCGACAATACGGCGTTGTTCGCACAGTTCCAGCACAACGGTACCGCGCACGATCTGCAGCTTGCCGTGCGCCATGACGAGCACAGCGCCTATGGCGGAGAGACGACGGGGCAGCTCGCTTGGGGTTATCGCCTAACCCAGCGCACACGACTGATCGCCTCGTACGGCACCGCGTTTCGCGCTCCCAACATCAACGATCTCTATCACCCCGGCTTCGATTTTTTTGGTGGCGGCACCTTTCTTTATTCAGGCAATTCCAATCTTCGTCCCGAGGATTCCGAAACCGCCGAGGTGGGGCTGCGGTGGCAACCCAACAAGGCCAGTCAGGTACGCGCCACCCTCTACCAAACAGCAATCGACAATCTTATTGCCTTTGAGGGAACCAACGCCCAGGCGATCAATATCAATCGTTCCTCGCTGGAGGGGATTGAGTTTGAGTACACTGTCAAGACCGGCGCTTGGGATATCTCCGGCAACCTGACCCTGCAGGATGCACGCGATAAGGACAACAATACCAGACTGCTGCGTCGCCCCGACCAAAAAGCCTCGCTCCGCGCCACCCATCACAACGAGCGCTGGAATTATGGCGGGGAGATTCTACTTAGTTCGGAACGCGATGAACTGGACTTCAACACCTTTCCGGCAACACGCATTCAGCTCCCCGGCTACGGCTTACTCAACCTCTTTGCCAACTACTCATTGAGCCGTGAGCTGGCGCTTGAACTCCGCCTCGACAACACGTTCAACAAATCCTACGAACTGGCTCGCGGCTATAACACGCCCGAGCGCTCCCTGTTTCTTGCGCTGCGTTACGCGCCACTGCGCTGAAGGAGAATACCCGACAGTGACTCGATGGCCGCCCCTGATGCAGTTCCTGCTGATCTCTGGCGGGGTTCATTTATCGCTGCTGGTTGCTGGTGTATTATCGACCACTCCGACGGAGCCGATACACCATCGGGTCGGTATCAGTTTGCGTGCAACCCTGCTGCCCACGACACCCTCCGTCGTGCGCGCATCGCCGATTGAATCCGACGCTGTCTACCCAAGCACTGAATCGGTGCGTCCGTCTGAATCAAGCTCGGTGCCAACAAAAGCCTTTGTCGCTGAAACCCGCGGTACCCTGCAAGTACAACCCTTGCGGTCGGACCGAACGCTCGCAGCGAAACCGCCGAAACAACCGAAGAACCGGTTTCTGCAGACCAAGGCCACAGAAACTTTACCATCAGGTAAGGTGGTAAAAAGGGAAACGGCAAGAACAGCCGGCAAGGTGGAAACAACTACGTTGTACGCGGCTCCCGAGACAATCACTGCATCGCAAAAGGCCAGCGACGAGCAGATTGCTCAATGGCGGTCGCATCTTCAGGCACAATTGACCGAACACATGCAAAGCCGGTTTCGCTATCCGTTGCTGGCGCGACGCAGCGGCTGGCAGGGTGTTGTCCGATTACGCTTTGTTGTGACCAACCGCGGCCAGATTATCGGCGTTGAATTGGTGAGCAGCTCCGGTTATAAGCTGCTCGACAACAGTGCATTGCACAATGCTGCGCAGATTCAGGAGATTCCGTTAGCGTTGGAGGACACAATTTCCGTTACGCCATTACGGGTGGAAATCCCTGTGCGATTTCTACTCCGGGGCTGACTTCGACAGGCTTGCACGCGCTTGCGCCAATATCTCGCACAACTGCGTCAACCCCTGCAGAATCCGACTTGTCGGCCTTTGCAGAAGATCCGGATCGATGCGGCGTAGGTGACCGTGTTTGACAGCGCGAAGCTGCGGCCAGCGTTGCCAACGCTCCAACCATTCGCTACGAGCTCTGCCAATACCACCGGTGACGATAACCATTGGATCTGCTACCAGTACGGCCTCAACCGTAACTGTCGGCGCAAGCAGGCTGAGATGGGCAAAGACGTTGGTCCCGCCACAGATAGCGATTGCATCGCTCACCAAATGCTCTCCATTCAAGGTCATCAGCGGTTGATCCCAGGCCTGGAAGAAGACCGAAACCGGTTTCTGATCGGCATACTGACTCCGCAATCGGTTGAGGTGTCTTTCGAACCGTTCTGCGACAGCATCGGATTGCATTCTGCGGCCGCTTAGCCTGCCGAGATCGCGCATCAAAGTCGGTATCTGATCCAATCGCCGCGGCTCGGAAAGATAGACTGGTATTCCTAACGCACGGATCTGTTCGATATGCTGCGAACGATTTCCCGACCACCAACCGATAACCAAGTCGGGCTTCAACTCAAGCAAGGACTCCATGTCAAAGTTCTTGTAATCGCCGATGCGCAGAATCTCGACTGCGGCAGGCGGATAATCGCTGAACTCCACAGCGCCGATCAGCAAATCGTTGGCGCCGATCTCGAATAGCAGCTCACTGACGTGCGGCGCGAGGCTGACGATCCTCCGCGCAGGATGCGCTAGTTCCACGGCCCTGCCGGAGGCATCGGCGATGCTCACCGGATCGGCAGCAACGCCAGCCGGTATCGCCATGCTGCAAATAAGGAGCAGGGTTTGCAGCACCAAACCATGATAGCGGATGATTTCCATTACAGCGCCAACACCCAACCGAGCAACGCAGCCGCCTCACTGATCTCTACCGTTGCGCCAAGCGTATCTCCCGTCGCACCGCCGATGCGCGCGATCATCAGGGCGCGAAGCCCGACTACGGTCAATCCCGCGCAGACCAACGACTGCAACCCTGCCGCGCCACCCGTCAGGAACAGCAGCGCTACGATACCTATTACCACCATCCCCGCTTGGCGCGGCAGCGAGCGTGCCAATGACGCGCCAAGACCGCCGACACGCACATAAACCGTGGTAAGAAAAAGCCCAACGATTGCCGCCCGCCCCAACATCGGAATCAGCAGCACAGCCACTAGCTCTCCCGCACGGACCAAGGCAGTAAGCGCGGCGAGTTTGAGCAACAGCACTAGCGCTACCAGCACGATAGCCGCCGGACCGGACCGCGGATCCTTCATAATTTCCAGCGTACGTGTTGTATTGCCCTGCCCGCCCAACCAAGCGTCCGCGCTATCCGCCAAACCATCGAAATGCAATCCCCCGGTAACCAGTACCCAGACAGTGAGCATCAGCGCGGCAATCACCATTGGATCGCTTGCCGATGCCACATACGCCGGAATGGCCACCAGCAGACCGATAACCAACCCCACCAAGGGATAGGCGATCACCGATCGACCTTGCACTTCAGGTTCAATATTGCCCGGGAGAGGGATTGGCAGACGAGTCAGAAATTGCAGTGCCAGTAAAAAGGGCTGTAGCATCAGGGCCGCCCACTATGGAAAACCAGATGGGGGTATTTACCGTTACCGTCCGCACGCAGGCGGGTGATGGCCGCATAAGGCACCTGCAGACGGAAGAAATTACGCGGCGGTATACCGAGCACATGAAACAGTATGGCGCGAATCACCCCGCCGTGCGCAACCAACAACAGATGCTGTCCCGTATGCTCACGCAGCAACTTCTCCCATGCTTTGGCCACCCGGATCTGAAACTGGTCGAAGGGTTCGCCGCCTTGAGGCCAATTGGCAATGGGATCGTTCCAAAAGGCTAACATGCGTTCGGGGTTCTCGGCTTCCAGATCCGCCGGGGCACGCCCCTCCCAAATACCGAAACAGATTTCGCGAAAGCCTTCGTCGATGCTGAGAGGTACATTTCTTTCATTGGCAAGCTCGTCCGCAAACTTTGCACAACGTTGCAACGGCGACGAAACGATTTTCTCCCATCCGTTGCAGTGAGCCGTTGCCTCGCGCATCTGCCGCCAACCGAGTTCACTCAGTGGATCATCTTTGTGACCTCGATACATTCGACCACCTTCCGGCTCGCCATGACGTATCAAATCGATGATCGTTGAATGCTTATTCATGAGATTCAGTGACTCCGGCCTCGGTAAACGTCGTCATTTCGTTATGTAACGCACAAGCCATTCGCAGAATCGGTACGGCGACCGCAGCACCGCTTCCTTCACCCAGCCGCAGACCCAGATTCAGTAACGGTTCGGCATCCAGGACTCGAAGAATCCGCGCATGTCCGGGTTCGGCGGAGGTATGCGAATAGATAAGCCACGGAGCAATGTCCGGACGCAGTCGTAACGCTGCCAGCGCGGCAGCAGAAGTGATGAATCCGTCAACCAATGCCGGCACCCCAGACTGAGCACAGGCGATGTACGCACCCGCCAACGCGGCAATCTCGAATCCGCCTACGCAGCGCAATACGTGCCAGGGATCTACAAAGGCGGATCGATGGTGCTGCAATGCTTGACGTATTACGCTCACCTTGTGGATCACACCCGCTGAATCGAGTCCGGTTCCGGGACCCGCAATTTCCTCGGGCTGGGCATCGAGTAGAGCGCAGGCCAGCGCCGTCGCCGCGGTGGTGTTGGCAATTCCCATTTCGCCGCCGATGAAAAGCTGTATTTTTTTTTCTACAGCGCGCAGCACAGCATCCCGACCAACGTCCATCGCGGTCGTCAACTGAGCTTCATCCATGGCCGGATGGCGAAGAAAATTGGCCGTCCCGCAGCCAATGCGCGTGCTAACAACGCCCACCAGCGGGCCAGGGTCCGATACCGCACCCACATCCACAACTTCTAACGAAGCGCCCAATTGTCGCGCCGCCACGCTGATTGCCGCACCGCCGCCGGCAAAGTTGCGTATCATCTCCACGGTCACCGATTGCGGGAACAGCGATACGCCTTCGGCAGCGATACCATGGTCGGCAGCAAACACCACTATACCCACCCGCTCCAGAGTCGGCCTTTCAGTGCTCTGCAATCCAGCCAAGCGGATAGCAAAGCCCTCAAGTCTCCCCAGCGATCCCGCCGGTTTGGTCAATTGAAGCTGCCTCGCGGTGGCCGCCGCTTGGCAATCGACGTTGATCTCGCATACACACTCATCGATCCACCCCGGTTTCATGCCTGTTCCTTCTTCAACTCAATGGGCAACCCCGCGACCATCAGCGTAACGCGATCGCAGATCTGCGCCAGTTCCTGATGCAACCTTCCCGACTCATCACAAAAACGACGAGCCAAGGCGTTCACGGGGATCACACCCTGATTGGTCTCATTGCCGACCAGAATAATGCGCCCAGCAACCACCGGGATGATCTCCAGCAATTGGTTGTAGGCTTGATTGAATCCAGATGCTGACTCCCCCTCCAAAGACAACCAATTGGAAAGCCACAGCGTCAGACAGTCCACCACCAGGCAGCGTGAGGGCGCCGCCAGATTCTGAAGGGTATCGGCTAGTTGGAGCGGTTCTTCAACGGTTATCCAACCCGCAGGGCGCTCGGCACGATGCCGCGCTATCCGTTGCGCCATCTCTTCATCCCCCGCGGCGGCCGTCGCAACGTACACCACCTCCATCTCGCTGGATAAGGCCCGCTGTTGTGCCTCGCGACTTTTACCCGAGCGCATCCCTCCAAGTATCAGTTCCGCCACCGCTGATCACCTCCGCAAAGCGCGCATTCTACCCTATCCGATCCCTATAGGGCTCTGCTAAGGTTATGCATTGAGTTGACTAGCGGAATACCCCATGGGCCACAGGCTTTCGAAAATCTACACCCGCACCGGCGATGATGGCACCACTGGACTTGGCAGAGGCGATCGGGTCGCGAAGGACAGTGCTCGAATCGAAGCTATCGGTGCTGTGGATGAAACCAACTGCCACGTAGGGATCGTGTTGTGCCACGCCCTGCCAGACCCGGTCACAGAAGTGCTGACACGCGTTCAGCACGAACTGTTCGATCTCGGCGGTGAACTGGCACTTCCGGAATTCGTCGCTATCGACGCAGAGAGCATTCGTCAACTCGAATCTGATCTCGACAAACTCAATGCGGAACTGCCCCCGTTGAAAGAGTTTATTCTTCCCGGAGGCACCTCATCCGGTGCAGCGTGCCATCTCGCGAGAGCGGTGTGCCGACGCGCCGAACGACGACTCGTTACTTTAGCGCAGCAAGAGCGCGTCAGTGATAACCTTCCGCGCTACCTGAATCGTCTATCGGATTTGCTTTTCGTGACCGCGCGAGTCCTTGTGCGCAGCGAGGGCAGCGATGAAGTTCTTTGGCAATCACGGCAAAAACGCGATAACAACTGATCGCGACTGACACGCATCATGCCCACGGACTGCCCATTGTCCCGCCAAGCCGTCTTTGTTTCTATTTGTTAGAATGTCTGCCTTGGAAAGCGCTGCAAACACCCGGAGATAACATGGAAATCGTCCTCGCCAACCCCCGCGGATTCTGCGCCGGGGTTGATCGTGCCATTGCCATCGTCGAGCGTGCGCTGGAACTCTTCGGCTCGCCTATCTACGTCCGTCATGAAGTTGTGCACAATCGTCATGTCGTCGAGAATCTCCGTGAAAGAGGAGCCGTTTTCGTTGAAGAGCTAGATGAAATACCCGACGGATCCACGGTTATCTTCAGTGCGCACGGAGTATCACGCGCGGTTGAGGAAGAGGCTGCGCGGCGCGGTCTTAAAGTATTCGATGCCACCTGCCCGCTAGTGACCAAAGTTCATATGGAAGTCGCTCGGCATGCCAAAGCAGGTCGCGAGGTCGTTCTGATCGGGCACCAGGGCCATCCGGAAGTAGAAGGCACGAAGGGTCGGTATGACAATCCCAACGGCAGTATTTACACGGTGGGTTCCATTGCTGAAGTTGAGGCCCTGTGTGTTGACAGTCCGGACAATCTTGCCTATGTCACCCAGACGACACTTTCGGTAGACGATACAGCGGAGATTATCGCCGCACTGCAAAAGCGATTCCCGTCCATTCTGGGACCAAAAAATGATGATATCTGTTACGCCACCCAGAATCGGCAAGATGCTGTCAAGGCGCTGAGCTCCGGATGCGACCTGATCATCGTAGTCGGATCGGCCAATAGCTCGAACTCCAACCGCCTGCGAGAGCTGGCGGAAAAACACCGCGTCGAAGCCTATCTGATTGACGGCCCCGATGCATTGGATGCAAGCTGGATCAGGAATCGGCAACTTGTGGGTGTCACCGCGGGGGCCTCCGCGCCAGAGGAGATCGTCGAATCGGTGGTTGAAAAACTGCAGAGCTTGGGCGCCACGCTCGTTCCGTCACCTAGGAAATTTAGCGAGGACATCCATTTTCCGCTGCCTGCGGAACTACGCTGAAGATCGATCTGTCCGCTACCAGGCTAGCGCCGCCAACACTGATTGGTTCCGAGAGGTCCCGATGCCGCTTTTGTGCCCGCCTGATTCACGGTCAAATTCCCGCATGCCGGATCACTAACCGGCGTTGCCTGGAGAGTAAAGGTATTTGCAGCAACAGCTGCGATTGTAATGGCGTATCGGGCGGTACCCCCATCCTTGGGTGACTGTGTCAAACCTGCCGGCAGAGCGACCGCGACGGGTACAGCATCGCGAGTCTGATGATACTGGCTGTTTTGCGTAAAGAAGCGCTCCATGAACTGTGCCGCTTCCAGCAACACCGCTTGAGCATCAGCTCGTCGTGACTGGCGTACCTGCTCCTGATAGGCAGGAAACGCGATGGCCGCGAGAATACCGACAATCGCCACCACGATCATCAACTCGATAAGGGTAAATCCCGCCTTCACTCTATTCATAGCAAACAGCGCCTCTCAGTAGAACCCCGGTTCGAGATCAACGGCCTTGAACCCCGACAGGATTGCACACAGCCTTTCCAATTCCACTACCACTGGGGTGGCGATTTCGATAATCAACCCACACAGTTAGAATATTCCGTAATGCGTGGGCCAGCACAACGGCTGCCTTTAGCGCAGCTGCCGCCACGACTGCCGGTTTGCAGGGCCCGCATTGTTTCGCCCAGCCCCTAGACGATCCTGTCCTCCGTACAAGTGATCGACATTCTGATTTCGGTCTCTAATATCGATAATCTGCTCACCGCCACCGCCGCCAAAACCACCGTAGTTTGTGCCGCTGGACGTATCGCCCGCGTCAAATTGACCATCGTTGTTGAGATCGAAAACCGGAAAGCTCGCCTGCCCACCCGAACCTAGCATGATATCCATGATGAAACCCGTACGTCCGGTACCGCATGGGTCCGGATCGGGGATCAGCGTGGAGAAGCGAATACGATCCTGGATCTGCCCTGAAGGGAAAGTTGGGCTACTGATCACCCGTTCGCCCATGGCGTTACCCGCGTAGATCAGATCCAAGTACCAGCCTTTATCTGCTCCGATTGCGTTGGCGGACATCTCTCGCACAGTATGCGTTTCGGTACCAAAAGTTTGGATGCCTTGATAGGTGATGGTTTGCTGCACCAGCTGGTTGCGTCCAGTCACAGCGACGCCGTTGGCATCGATAATCCCGTACAGGCTCTGCACTTGGTTGTTACCTCCGTCCAGATTCCGGAAATAGCTTCCCGTACCGAATAACACCATCAGGCTATTGGGGTCGTTGGGATTTAGGGCCACTTCGGGCCGTGCAGTGATGGATTGGGGAACACCACCACTATCCAGCGCCTGGAACAGAACCCCCCGATTGGCGGCACTGTCCCACTGATTGGGATCGATGGAGGAAACATCAAACCGCCACATATTGCCTTGCAGATCGCCAGCGTAGATATAACGGGCCGACAGATCGAGCCCAGGCCAATCCGTCACCTTCGGCGTGGCCAATCCGTTTGATGTCACGGCATCGCCCACGCCAGTGTCGATCTTGGCCAGTAATTGTCCATCGCTCAATCGCACGATGAACAGCATCGCGCGATGGTTATCGCTGTTATAGCCGTTGCCGAACACCGCAGCCCACTCCCCGTTGCGCATACGCGCGATAGTGGGTTGACCAACACCATAGCCCAGATCGGGATCCTTGAACTCCCACAGCACGCTGCCGGTGCCGAAGTTCTGCGGGGCAGTGACATCCAGGGCGAATACCGTACGTCCCCCTGATCCCATAGAGCCCACCAGCACCGTCTTCCAACCACTGGTGCCACCAACCCAACTCGCGGCGTGGGCATCGCCCACCGCTACGGTTCCGTCCATGAAGTAGCGGTGACTGTAGTTTGTGCTCATCAATGTAGTGATACGCGCGGAGGTATTGCCGCTCTCCGGTAACAGCAATTCGCTGGGCATGTAGGCAAAGATCTCGGTGCCATCCGTGGAACGGAAAGCATGCAGTAAACCATCGTTGGCGCCGACATAGATCACATCCGGTCGATTCTGATAGTCAGATCCGGGAGTTGTGCGAAAAGTTGTGTAACTCGCCCCCAGGCCGCTTAAGAGGCTGTAGCCAAAGTCCCTCTTGCCCGCGAATTGCGGATTGGAGTTCACGATATCGCCCAGTAAACGCACCTCGCTTGTTACCGAGTCCGTGCGGCTGCGGAACGAAGGATCGCCACCCTCGACGCCACGCAACCAGTTGATACGGCTCTGACCCAGCCCGTCGATGGTGCCGTCGGGACGGCGGTTCAGGGCATCCCGCTGCGCGTTGCTGAGACTAAGCCAATCGGTTGTCGGATTGAGTGCTATACCGCTGAGGGTACCGCTGCCAGTATCACTGGCTCGGGTGTAGAAATTCCGTGATGAAGGCAGTCGAACGCGCAGCACCGCTTCGGCATCCCATGCCACGCCGGTCAACGCCCCGCTGGACTGATCAATGTCGTTGGCTGTCAACATACCTGTCCAATCGCCGCTGCGAAATCCGGCCACGAAGAGCAGCGTGTTGGTTTGCAGTATCGCGGCACTGGTAGCGGCTGAGGTAGATGAGCTTTCGACCTCATTGATAATGCTCTCAAAGGCCTGGGTAAGCCCCAGCACCATCGCATCGGCTTCACCGGCGGTGAAGAAGTTATCGGGCCGCAAGAACGCTGCTTGGCCGGCACCACGGCTACCGAAGGGTGTCAGCGTCTCACCATTGGAATGCCACCAAGCATCGGGCAACGGACCGGCGTGCGTGTCGGGGTCGAAACCATCCGGAACTCTGAAGCCGCCATATTTGGCCGCCAGGGCGAACTGATTGCGTTCCATGCCTTCCAGTGATTGAGCTTCAAGCACATCGACCCAATAGGTGGAGACCGTGGTTTTGCCCCCGGTGAGATCGGGCCTGATATCCCGGGTGTGCGCATCATAGGCCAGGCCGGCCATGTAAGCGGAGTTATCTCGGCCCGTAAACGGCGTGTTGATGGCAATACCTTCGATGGTGGCAACGTCCTGCGTGCGAGTGACAACGTTGACCGTCGCATCCGACGACACCGCGCCCGGTGTAGCGGGCTCGTTAGTCATAACGCCGTTACCCGGTAAATTTTTGTCGGTCCACGTATAGATATCCCCAATTCCGAGAATCACATTGGGTTGACACCAGGCCTGGATCGGATCACCCCAATTGGTGATGACGGGGAATCCATCCGCCATGTTTGACCGGTCGACGGCGGTGCCGGTCATATTCGTATACTCCGCCACATTACCCTGATTCTTGAGATAGCGAATGGCTGCGTAATAGAGCTCGCTGACCGGATCGTAGCTCTTGTGATTCTGGCTCGTCATCTGTCCAAACTTGTTTAAATAGTTGATAACCCCACTGTCCAGAATGGAGATACCGTGCGCCGAGGAGGTGTCGGTAGCATCTGCGGGATTGGGATTGCGAACCAGCACACCCGTCACCGGATCCCACTCTTTGTTGGGGTTATTCGCTTCGACAACACCGCCGGGAATCACCGGTCCTACGGTCTTTATCCGCGACCGCAACACACCACCATCACGCGAGGTCTGGCCCTCATTGAGGTAGCCGAACACCCCATAACGCAGATTCCGCCAATATTGTTGTATGGTCCCCTCCGGCTTCCAACCCTGCGAGTAGGGACGGCAGTTGGATTCGACGCCCCCCGAGGCGGCGCTGTCGCATACCTTGACACGAATGCTGACTTCGTACGCCCGCGTTGTCAGCACTGCCGCACCGGGATTGTAGGCGGTCACACTGGCATCCACGTCATCGTCGTTGAGTCGGAAGCGCATCTTGTTACCGAGTCCCTGGATGCGCATGCGCATCCAGTTGTGACTGAAAGGCGTTGCGCCCTGCAGCATGGTTGAATTGTTTCCGGATGCTGGAATACGACGATTGGGGTAGATGCCGGTTCCACCCTGACCGGTGTGGTTTGCCTTTTCTAGCCACGTCTCAGTAGGCGTGTCTCTCACCCGGTACCCACCCGTCAATACCATGCGAAAGGGATCGATGGTCTGGGTCGCGGCCCAATTGAGGAAGTTGCCACTCCACTCATTGGCGCCCGTGCAGGTACGGTCAGCCGTATTGCGGACCGGATAGAAATGGCGATTCGCCTCCGTGGCGCTGTAGGAATACTGATAGCACTTGCCGGCGGAGAAATAGCCGATGTAGATGCGACTGACATCGTAATCACCCAGCGATGCCACGCTGGTGATAGTCGGCCATTCCACGGAGGGTACAAATAGCAAGTTACCCGGCACGTTGCTCGTAGTGAAAAGCGGAACATTGGCTATATCGACAGCCGCTCGAGCAGGTGCGACCACTGCCATGGAGAGTGCCAATCCCAATCCGAGCGCGCGCAGACGGCGGCGAACAACCGAATCGATTCGACCAATATGCAGAGTGCGGCTAGTGTTCATACTACCTCTCCCTAAAATCCCTTCGACGACTTTTCACCAGCAGTGAAAGACATGATTTGCCTCATGGCTCAAACATGGACTGAACGATCGTCACGGCCGTGCCCGTACCACCTACTCCGCGCGCAGTTACGGGATAGATAAAACGGTACTGTGCGGGTAGGCCAATGCCGATACGTACACGCTGAGGTGATCCGGCGTGAAAAACCGGATCCCCGGCGTAGATCTGTACACCGTTTACTATATTGAATCCCGCCAGCGAACCTTGGGGGGCGGGACTTGCGGCACCATCCCATGTGGGATCGGGTAGTGTCCCCGCCGCCTCCGCGGTTGCAGTATTGGCAGGCAACCATGCCTCACCCCCGCGCAACGCCGCTTCGGAAGCCTGGAAAGCCAGATTGAGGTCGCGCGTATTGCCGGCCATGCGCTCCTGCAAGGTCGTGGTCTGCATGGCTGTAACACCAATGATTGTCAGCAGAATGAGAAAGATCAGACTGACAAGTAAAACCGCGCCCTTCTGCCGCGAATACCTGTGACCTGTGACCATAGCAAGGCTCCTCATGGTAGCCGGTTCCGCAAGCCGACCGTGGTCGTAAACACCTGTCGCAATCGTGTGTCGGCGCCGACTCCAGAGTTGAAAACCGCGCCATCGAAGCTGATTGCCTGCGGACCGTCCGTTACCCCGTTTTCCACGCTGCGCGCCAGCAAACGCATTTGAACGCTCACCACACTGTTCCAGCGATTGGCGGCGTCAACCTGGGCACCCGTCCAATACGCGTTGCCGAGTGCGTGTGGATCGGCCATGCGATCACCATTGGTGTCTACTCCATAGGAGAAGCGCATTCGCTCGATACCCTCGACCAGCTCTTGGGCGGCATCCTGGTTGACGCGTTGAAAAAGTGCCGGTCCGCCACCCGCGCCGGTGCCAATGAAGTAGGAGCGTGTGGAGATGCGCGTCACGTCTGCCCCGAGAAACTCGCGCCCTAGTGCTGTATTGGAGTTTCCGGGGGATCCCACGCCAGTGAGGTGTGCGAGAGAACCGCTGGTGTCTGGATCACTGTTGGAGATCTGAAACACTGCCGCGGAAGTGCAATCGCTTACCACTACGACATCAAACTGGCTGAATCCGTTGGATGCAGGCACACCCAAAGCTTCCGACCCAGGAAACGCACCAGCCGGATGGGAAGTCACCGTTGTCGGCAGCCTCTCTACCCCGCGCAGCGTCAGGATATCGCTTTCATTCAACGCTGCAGCCAACGACGCGGGCAATGCCGGTGTCCAACTGGCACCATTCCATTGGTAGCCTTGCAGCCCGGTTTCGAAGGACCACTCATAATCGTTGGGATTATTGAGCCTCACCCGAAAGAAACCGGGAGCGAGAAGGCCTGCTCCAGCAGGATTCTCACGCTGCAGATTTACCGCACACCCCATATTACCGGCCATGCGCAAATCACGATTGAGTGCTTCGATGGCGAATCGCCCGTTCTCCTGCACCCGGGAAAGTGCCTCTTGAAAACGGTAGGTCTGTTTGCTACCCACGAAGAGTTGAATGATGCCAGCCGTCAATATAAGGCCAATAACCAACGCCACCATGATCTCGATCAGGGAAAGCCCCGCCTGAAATTGCGGCCTACCGTCATATTTCAAGTTTCGCCTTCTCATAGCTGCGTCGCCACATTGAATTCCTGGAAACCGGCAGCACCACGGCTGTCATCCCAGCGCACACTAATTGTGAAACTAGTGCCCACCCTCTGGATACGGCTGTCACCGACGGGAAGATTCGTCGAGACACGCTGGCGCCATCCCGTCAGATCGGCTTGCGCAACGCCAGCAGTAGCAGGCGCTGTGCTATATGCAAGATCGTATCCGCCCGCCTGCGCTACAACGCGATTGGCACGCATAGCATCAACAATCTCATAGGCAAGATGTGTCGCCTGTGTGCGCAGATAGGCACTGTGATTGTTGCGCACTGAGACACCCTGCAATCCCGCTAGTCCGAGCAATCCTATTGCCAGGATCAGCACGGTAACCAGCACCTCCATCATTGAAAAGCCGCGGCACGCGCGCACCCTGTATAACGGAGACCCCAGCCTTGTATTGGATGATTGCGTGATCTTCATGGGCAGTTTCCCGTAGAGACATTGGCGCGGCCGGTGTTGGAGATGCTGATTGTGCGCATGCGATTAACGGTACCCGATATGCAGCCTTGTGGTGTGAGTACGAAGCTAACCACCCCATTGGGAATAGCCTTTGCACCCTGTCCACTAAAAACCAGAGTGGTCACACCTCCCGAGTTCGCAGCCATGTCATTCATCGCCGTAAATACCCGGATGGTTCCCGCCGCGTTAAATACCCGCCAGCCTTGGACCCAAGTACCAACGCACGCAGTGCCATTTGAACTGGCGCACACGGATACCGGTTGGCCCGTTTTGATTGCCTCGCTACGGGCAAGGTTCATGGCCGTTACCAACTCGTTGGCCTGCGTAGCAAGGCGATTATTCTGAAATACCGTCTGAAAGGAAGGTATGGCAAAGGTAAGCACAATCGCCGCTATGACGAGAGTGATCATCAATTCAATCAAGGTAAAGCCACGCACTGATTTCAGTCTGTTCTCTTTCATGTAGCGTTTCTTAGCAGAACCCAGCCGGTAAATCCAAGTCCCACACGATAAGCGGTCAACCACTGCCGACCAGCGGAGGCAACAGTGCTGAGCACCCATCGGGAGGAGAATCATTGACCACGGTATGGCGGACGCCCTTAGAGGGATGATCGTTCATTACCCAACCGGTTAACGTGGATTTTGTCTAAACGCTGTCTATACTCAGAGGGCATGAAAAACTTGCCCTCCAACGGTTTGTCTCAGGATCTGCGCGAATTGATGCAGTCCCACGGCATCCTGCCAACCCAACAGCGCCTTGAGATTGCGGCGGTCTTATTTGCTCATCCGAAACACCTTTCCGCCGATCAGATACTCGCAATCGTAAACGACAGACCGACACGCCCCTCGAAAGCTACCGTCTACAACACCTTGAATCTGTTCGTACGCCAAGGCCTGATCCGCGAAGTGATTGTGGACCCCACAAAGGTGTTCTACGACCCCAATACCCATGCCCACCACCACTTCTACAACGTGGATACCGGGGAACTCGTGGATATCGAAAGCGGGGACCTCGCCATCGGCCGCCTCCCCCGGGCACCTGCCGGTACGCGTGCCGAGGGCGTCGACGTCGTCATCCGGCTTCGCAACTGCTGACCGCTGCCGCTGGCCGGTTGTCCGAAAATGGACAGATCCGATATACTCGGCGGCCTTCGCCGGAATAGCTCAGTTGGTAGAGCAACCGATTCGTAATCGGTAGGTCGGAGGTTCGACTCCTCTTTCCGGCACCAAGCCATCCACCCCAGACAAGGCCCGCCACTGCGCGGGCCTTGTCTGTTTCCAGGCGGGAGAATACTCAACCCTGCATTGGGAATAGAAACCGAGGGCGGCTAGGAGGTGGCGTAGCGCAGGGAGAGGTCGACGGCCTTCAAATCCTTGGTCAGTGCACCAACTGATATGTAATCAACCCCTGTGAGTGCAATCTCGCGCAGGGTTTGCAACGAGACATTGCCGGAGGCTTCCAGGCGCGCACGGCCTTCGTTGAGCACCACCGAAGCCCGCATCTCGTCCAGGCTGAAGTTGTCCAGCAGCAGGATATCGGCCCCCGCGGAGAGCGCCTCTTTGACCTCGCCGAGATTCTCCACCTCCACTTCGACCGGCATCCCCGGGGCTTCGCGCCGCGCCGCCCGGACAGCGGCCGCGATCGAGCCGGCGGCGTGGATGTGATTTTCCTTGATCAGTATGCCGTCATAGAGACCGAGCCGGTGGTTGCGGCAACCGCCGCAGCGAACGGCGTACTTCTGCGCCAGGCGCAGACCCGGCAAGGTCTTGCGCGTGTCGAGCACCGTGGCCCCGGTGCCTGCGGCTGCATCGGCATAGCGTCGCGCCTGGGTGGCTGTTCCGGAGAGGGTTTGCAGGAAATTCAGTGCCGTGCGCTCACCGGTCAGTATGCTGCGGGCCGGGCCTGCCACAAGGCAAAGTATTTGATCCGACTGCACGCGCTGACCGTCATCCGCCTGCCATGTCACGCGGATTGCGGGGTCAAGTTCGGCGAACACGGCATTGAACCATGCCTGCCCGCACAGCACCGCCTCCTCCCGGGCGATGACTGTCGCCTCCAGCCGCGCCGTTGCGGGCACCAGCCGCGCGGTCCGGTCACCGCTGCCGATATCCTCGGCAAGCGCCTGCCGCACGGCTGCGCGGATCACCTCGTCTGACACAGGTCTTTCATCGGCCAAACTCAACGTCTCCTCCCAAGCGACTCGGTTTCAGGGGGCCGCCATCTTAGCAGCCCTGACCCGATTCAGGTAATGTACGGGCATACCAAAACCAATCCATGGCGTGAGACAACAACTTTTTTCTTTTTTGAGGTTTGCCGCAGGCAGCGTGCGCGATCTGCTGCCGATCGTGCTGGTCGTAGCGTTTTTTCAGATCGGCGTCCTGCAGCAACCCTTGCCGGAGTTCGGTCGTCTGCTGGGGGGGTTGTTGGCGGTAATACTGGGACTCACCCTGTTCATTCAGGGTCTGGAGATGGGGCTGTTCCCGGTGGGCGAATCGCTGGCGTTCGACTTTGCCCGCAAAGGCAGCCTCGCGTGGTTGCTGGTGTTTTCCTTTGCCCTGGGATTCGGCACTACCATCGCCGAACCCGCTTTGATCGCGGTCGCCAGCGAGGCCTCGGTAGTCGCCGCCGAAGGCGGCATGATCGAAAACGCCGATTCCGAAAAGCACCGCTACGCGCTGGGTCTGCGCATCACGGTCGCCTTTTCGGTCGGCATCGCCATCGTGATCGGTGTGCTGCGCATACTCAAGGGCTGGCCTATCCAGTACCTTATTATCACCGGCTACATCAGCGTCGTGATAATGACCTTCTTCGCCCCCGCCGAAATCATCGGTATCGCCTACGACTCCGGCGGCGTCACTACCTCGACCATCACGGTGCCATTGGTAACGGCCCTGGGAGTGGGTCTCGCCTCCAGTATCCGCGGCCGCAATCCAATGATCGACGGCTTTGGCCTGATCGCGTTCGCGTCGCTCACACCGATGATCTTCGTCATGGCCTACGGGATGGCGGTGTGATGGAGGTCTTGATGCTGGTTTGGACCACCACCCTGACCACGCTGAGGGATGTACTCCCCATCGCGGCCATCATCTTCGGTTTTCAGTTCCTGGTGATCCGCAGAGCCCTACCCAATCTGAAGAAGGTGCTGGTCGGCTTCGCCTACGTGTTGATCGGTTTGTCGCTGTTTCTGATCGGCCTCGAGGAGGCGCTTTTCCCGCTCGGCAAGCTGATGGCCCAGCAACTTACCGATCCCCGTTTTCTGCTGGAAGGCGCAGCGCTCTCCGACACCACAATACTCAACTGGCGGCACTATTTCTGGGTCTACTGCTTTGCCGCAGCGATCGGCTTTTCGACGACCATTGCCGAACCCTCGCTCATCGCGGTGGCCATCAAAGCCAATCAGGTATCGGGCGGCGCCATCAGCGCCCGGGGACTGCGGATAGCAGTGGCCATCGGTGTCGCCGTGGGCATTGCCCTCGGCTCATTTCGCATCATCACCGGCACACCGTTGCACTGGTACATCATTGCCGGTTATATCGTCGTCATCATCCAGACCGTCTACGCCCCGCGACTGATTATCGCTTTGGCCTATGACTCAGGCGGTGTCACCACTTCAACCGTCACCGTGCCTCTGGTAACCGCCTTGGGGCTCGGACTGGCCAGCACGGTTCCCGGACGCAGTCCACTGATGGATGGCTTCGGCCTGATCGCCTTCGCCAGTCTTTTTCCCATCATGTCGGTCATGGGTTACGCCCAGTTGAGTGAATGGTTCGGCGCGCGCCGATCCCGAGGCACGCGGAAATAAGGAGGCGCAACATGCATTTCAAACTGATCATCACGCTTATCGAAGATCACAAGACGGATGCGGTCGTCGATGCCGCGCGTACGGCAGGAGCCACCGGCGCCACCGTTCTCAACCAGGCACGCGGCGAGGGCATGCAGAAACCCAAGACCTTTTTCGGTCTCAACCTCGAAACCCAGCGCGACATGGTGCTGTTTCTCGTCGAGGAGCACCTCTGCCGCGCCATACTGGAGACTATCGCAAAGGTTGGTGAGTTCGAGGAAAAACCCGGCACCGGCATCGCCTTCCAGATCGACGTGGAGGACGCCGTCGGCGTCACCGAGCAGATACGCAATCTGACCCCCCTGGTGGAGGACAAGCTATGAAAGAGGAGATCGTTCGCGTTCGCGATGTCATGACCCAAGATTTCGATCGCATCGATGGGATGGCCACCATCAGCGAGGCGCTATCGCGGATGAAAGCGATAAACGCGCGCTGCCTGGTGGTGAACAAGCGCCATGACGATGACGAACACGGTTTCCTGCTGCTTTCGGACATCGCGCGCAAAGTGCTGGCACCCAACCGCGCCCCGGAGCGGGTGAATGTCTACGAGGTGATGGCCAAACCGACCATCTGCGTGGAACCAGAGATGAACATCCGCTACTGTGCGCGCCTGTTCGACAATTTCCGACTGACTCGCGCCCCCGTTGTGGACCAGCGCGGTAACGTCGTGGGTGTCGTCAGTTTCGCCGATCTGGTGTTGCAGGGACTGTGCCGCAGCGTGTAGGTCCGATTGCACCGTGCGAAACGGCAACGCCAATGACCGGTCTCACCGTTCCGCTGTCGCAGGCGCTGTGCCCGGAAAAATCGAACCATGCGCAGTTGGGCAGCCTTCGTGAATCTGTGCTAGGAGAATCCAACCACCTATGGCCGCGGACCCCCTGACTATCGATACGCAGTGCGGCCGTCTGGTCGATGCCCGCTGGGTGGCGTCACCCAATTGCGATGACCGCCCGCTCGGTTGTGAGATCGATCTGGTGATCATCCACGGCATCAGTCTGCCACCGGGCGAGTTTGGTGGGCCCTGGATAGAAGCCCTGTTCACCAACACGCTAAACCCCGACATACATCCCTACTTTGCCGAGGTCCATACCCTGCGTGTCTCCGCACACCTGCTGATACGGCGGGACGGCGAGTTGGTTCAATTCGTGCCGTTCCATCGACGCGCCTGGCATGCCGGCGCATCGCGCTACCTCCAGCGCGCAAATTGCAACGACTACGCCATTGGCATCGAACTGGAGGGCACTGACGATACACCGTACGCAGAAGTGCAGTACCGGCAACTGGAACGCGCGGTTCGCGCGCTCTCGGTCAGCTATCCCCGCATCACCGCTGAACGCGTAGTGGGTCATTGCGACGTGGCGCCCGGGCGTAAAAGCGATCCGGGTCCCGCGTTCGACTGGCCCCGTCTTTATGCCGCACTGGACCAGGGGCCATCAGTGGGCTGACGGTCAGGGCGACCTGGAAGCACGATTGAGCAACGAGTCGAGAATCAGCAGCGTCACCCCCACGGTAATGGCGGAATCCGCCACATTGAACGCCGGCCAGTACCAATGTTGATAGTGCACTTCGATGAAATCGATGACATGACCAAACAATAAACGGTCGATGACGTTGCCTACCGCACCCCCCAAAATTAGCGTAATCCCCAACGCCTCCCAAACCACCGCGCGCGGCAGGCGACGCAACCAGAACACGAGAAACACACTCACCGCCAAGGCCAGGACGACAAAGAACCAGCGCTGCCAGCCTCCCTCGTCGGCGAGAAAGCTGAACGCGGCACCTGTGTTGTAGCGCAGCGTGAGATTGAATACCGGCAACAGCACCAGCGGCTCGTTGTAATTGAGCATCGACTCGGCCAACTGCTTGGTGATCTGATCCAACACCACCACACCACCGGCGACGCCCAGCCAACGAGCCAGCGCCGCAGGGCGTTCGGCAGTGGCTGCTGCTTGTTCCATACTCTCTGGTACCTGTTCCGTCTTCATGCGTAAAGGCGTTGTTCACCGCTCCCCGCTACGTTCTCCACGCACCGACCGCACAGCTCAGGGTGGTCCGCGTGCTTGCCGACATCCTCGCGCCGGTGCCAACAACGTACGCATTTACCATGACTGCTTGGGATCACTTTAAGACGCAGTCCCGCACGGGCAGTCTCCACCGTCTCGGCAGGTGCGGCATCGAGCGGGTGCACGACCGCCGTCGAGGTGATCAGCACGAAACGCAGTTCATCACCAAGTTTACTGAGCAGATTCTGTAAGTTTTTGTCGCAGTAGAGGTCGAGCTCCGCTTCCAGCGAAGAACCGATCTTGCCCTCAACGCGAACCCGCTCCAGTTCCTTGCTCACCGCCTCGCGTACTGCAAGTACCTCCTGCCAGTAAGCCATATTCAACTCGCCCATCTCCGCGGCCTCGGGAAAAGCGTAGTAGGTCTCCAGGAACACCGACTCACCGCGCGGACCCGGCAGGTACTGCCAGACCTCTTCGGCCGTAAAGCTGAGGATGGGCGCCAGCCACCGCACCAGCGCCTCGGCGATGTGATACAGGGCCGTCTGCGCGGAACGGCGCGCGCGGCTGTCGGTCGGCGTGGTGTATTGGCGATCTTTGATAATGTCGAGATAGAAGCTACCCAGATCCACGCTGCAGAAATTATGCGCCTTCTGATAGATGTGGTGAAAATCGAAATCCTCGTAGGCACGCATGACCTCATTCTGCAATTGGCGAGCCTGCTCCACCGCCCAGCGATCAAGAGCGAGCAGTTCCTGCAGCGGCAACTGATGCTGCACGGGATCGAAACCCGTCAGGTTGCCGAGCAGGAAACGCGTCGTATTGCGAATGCGTCGATAGGCATCAGCGGTACGCTTGAGAATTTCATCGGAGACATGCATTTCGCCGCGATAGTCGGTGGCCGCCACCCACAAACGCAGTACATCGGCGCCCAGGCTGTTGACCACCTGCTGCGGTGCGACGACGTTGCCCATCGACTTGGACATCTTGCGTCCCTCGGCATCAACGGTGAAGCCGTGGGTCAACACCGATTTGTAGGGCGCCACACCATTCATCGCCACCGAGGTCAGCAGCGACGAGTGAAACCAACCGCGATGCTGATCGGATCCCTCCAGATACATATCGGCGGGAAAGCGCAGCTCGGGGCGTTGTTCCAGCACCGTGTAATGTGTGGTCCCCGAATCGAACCAGACATCCAGCGTATCACCCACCTTTTCGTAATGCGCGGCTTCGTCACCGAGAAGGTCTTCGACCGCGACATCGAACCAGGCGTCGATCCCTGTGCGCTCGACGCGCAGCGCCACCTCCTCGATCAGGCGCGGCGTATCGGGATGCAGCGCGCCGCTTTCACGATGCACCAGAAGGCAGATCGGAATACCCCACGAACGTTGGCGCGAGATGCACCAGTCGGGACGGTTTTCGATCATGCCGCGAATGCGTGCCTGCCCCCAGTCGGGAATCCAGCGTACGCGGTCGATTTCATGCAGCGACATCTCGCGCAACGCCTTCTGCTCCATGCTGATAAACCACTGCGCTGTGGCGCGGAAGATGATCGGAGTTTTGTGCCGCCAGCAATGCGGGTAACTGTGGCGGATCTTCTCCACGTGCAACAGCGCCCCGCGCTCCTTGAGTACCTCAATGACATGGTCGTTGGACTTGAACACGAACTCGCCCGCGAAGAGCTCCGTACCCGGCAGGAAGCAGCCGTTATCGCCGACCGGGTTGTCCACCTCCAGGCCGTAGTGCTGACCGATCTCGAAATCCTCCTGACCATGTCCCGGTGCGGTATGTACCGCGCCGGTACCGGCCTCCAGCGTCACATGCTCGCCAACGATGACAGGGACCACGCGTTGATAAAAGGGATGATGAAGCTTCAGACCTTCCAGCACGCTGCCTGTGCAGCGGGCAATGATGCGGGTATTGAATCCGCCATAGCGTTTGATCGCTGCCTCATGCAGATCCTCGGCCAGCAGTAAACGCTCAGTGCCAGCCGCGGTATCGACCTGCGCCAGCACATAGTGGTACTCAGGATTGAGCGCAACAGCCTGGTTGGCGGGTAATGTCCAAGGTGTGGTCGTCCAGATGGGAATCGAAACTGCACCCTCGCCCACCTCGCCAACCGGCGAACATTGGGCGACAAACTCCGCTTCGTCCACCACACGAAAGCGCACGTCGATCGCCGGCGAGGTCTTTTCCTCGTACTCGACTTCCGCCTCGGCCAGCGCCGAACCGCAATCGGCGCACCAGTGCACGGGTTTGGCGCCGCGAAGCAGGTGGCCATTGGCGATGATCCTGCCCAAAGCGCGGATGATATCGGCCTCGTTCTTGAAGCTCATGGTGAGATAGGGGTGCTCCCAATCTCCCATGACACCCAACCGTTTGAAATCGGCGCGCTGCTTGTCGATCTGCGTAGCCGCGTAATCACGACACGCTTTGCGGAAGGTCTTGGCATCGACCTTGTCGCCCGCCTTGCCGATGCTCTTTTCCACCTGCAACTCGATGGGCAGACCGTGGCAGTCCCACCCCGGCACATAGGGGACATCGCGCCCCGCCACCAGTCGGGATTTGTTGATGATGTCCTTGAGCACCTTATTGACGGCATGCCCGATATGAATTTCACCATTGGCATAGGGCGGGCCATCGTGAAGGATGAACTGTTCCTGCCCCGTGCGCGCTTGACGTGCCTTACGATAGAGATCGATCTGCTCCCAACGCCTGAGCATTTCAGGTTCACGCTGCGGCAGATTGCCGCGCATCGGGAAATCGGTTTGAGGAAGATTGAGAGTCTGCTTATAGTCCGCCATGATCTTTTCAGTCGTTCAGCTTTTCATAAATTACGCTGTAAAAAAATGCCGTGCTGCCTTTACGTCCGCCGCGATCTGCGCTTGCAACGCATCCAGCGACTCGAAACGCCGCTCCTCGCGCAGCTTATGGAGGAAATCGACGTGGATGTAGCGCCGATAAATATCCTCCGCAAAATCGAAAAGGTGCACTTCAAGCAACGCCTGCCGTCCATCGACGGTAGGACGTATCCCGACGTTGGCCACGCCGATACGCGGTTCATGCTCCAGACCAAACACTTCGACGGCGTAGACGCCCGATAGCGGCAGTGCCTTGTGGTGCAGCCGGATGTTGGCCGTCGGGAAACCGAGGGTGCGCCCCCGTTTGTCACCGTGGGCCACCCGCCCCGAGATGCGGTAAGGTCGCCCCAGAAGTTTTTGCGCCATCGCCAAATCGCCCACTTCCAATGCATCGCGCACCCGGGTGCTGCTGACACGATTACCATCGATATTGACGGTGTGCATGCGCGCCACGGCAAACCCGCGCGCCTCACCCACCGCCTCCAGCATGGCGAAGTCACCCCTGCGGTTGCTGCCAAATCGAAAGTCGTCGCCGACTACCAGATAGCGCACGCCCAAATCGGCGATCAGGATCTGTTCGATGAACTGCTCGGCCGCCATTGCCGCCAGGCGCCGATTGAAACGCAGACAGACCACCCGATCCACGGCGAAACGCCCGAGCGCTTTCAGCTTCTCACGCAACCTCGTCAGACGTGCCGGTGCTGAACCCGGCGCAAAAAACTCCTCGGGTTGAGGCTCGAAAGTGATGATCACAGCCGGCAGATTGAGCTCCGACGCCTTCTCCGCCACCTGGCCCAACACCGCCTGGTGACCGAGATGAACGCCGTCGAACTTGCCAATGGTTGCCACGCAGCCTCGGTGCTCGCGCTTCAGGCTGTAATGACCGCGTATCAGCTCCATGATCCCGACCTCGGTGACGACTCATTGCCGATGGGCATCGCCACCACCGATTGTCTCAGTAAAGCGGCGATTATAAACAAAAAGGCACAGTGCCTGCTGCAGCAAACCGGGACGCAGAAAAACATCTAGCGTACGCTACTCGCAGCTCGCAGATGCGCGGGTCTCACACCCAGCAGTGCCAGCGAACCAAAATAGACCAGCACCGCGACGATCAGCCAAAGACACAAACGCACGGCTCTCTCCAGGACTCCTGCTGCCAACCACTCCTCAATGCCACCGGTCCCCCACCATAACACCGCCGCCATCACGCCACCGGCGATCATCGATCGCAAAAACAGCACGCCCCAACCGCTTCGGGGCCGGTAGACCGCCTCTTTACGCAAACCGCGATACAGCAATCCCGCGTTGATAAAGGCGGCCAGTGATGTGGCCAGCGCCAGCCCTGCATGGGCCAATGACCAGACCAGCATCAGATTCAGAGTGATGTTACCCAGCATCGCGATAACACCTATGCGCACCGGTGTTCGCATGTCCTGTCGCGAGTAGTAGCCCGGCGCCAGCACTTTGATCAGAATGAATCCGCACAAGCCCACCGAGTAGGCCATCAGGCTGCGCGCTGCCATCACCACATCGTCACCGCTGAAGGCCTCGTACTGAAACAGCGTCGCCAGTAATGGACCGGCCAGAACCGCCAGGCCCAACGATGCGGGCACACCAATCAATAGTACCCAGCGTAGCGCCCAATCGATGGAATCGGAGAATGCCGTGGGATTCTCGCTGGCATGTTCGCGCGACAGATGCGGCAGAATGACCGTCGCCATCGCGATTCCAAATATCCCGAGAGGGAATTCCACCAGACGATCCGAGTAATAGAGCCAGGAGATGCTGCCGGTGGCAAGGAACGAGGCGATCAGTGTATCGATGAGCAGGTTGATCTGGGTGACGGACACACCAAAGATCGCGGGCAACATCAGCCGCAGGATGCGCCGCACCCCGGGATCCTGAAACCGCGGCTTGGGGATACTCAGCACGCGCAGACGTACCAGGAAGGGAAGCTGAAACAACAATTGGGTCAACCCGGCGATCAGCACCCCCCACGCCAATGCAGTGATCGGCTTGTCCATCAGAGGTGCCAACCATACCGCCGCCCCGATCAGCGATAGATTGAGAAATACCGGCGTAAACGCCGGCACCCCAAAACGTCCGAATGTGTTGAGCACACCACCTGCCAAAGCGGTCAGCGAAATAAAGAGCAGGTAGGGGAAGGTGACCCGCAGCATCTCCACTGCCAGCGCACGCTGCGGTCCATCAGCCGGAAATCCGGGCGCAAAGATCAGAATCAGGACCGGCGCGGCCAACACGCCGAGTACCGTTACCCCGAAGAGCACCACACCCAGCGAACCGCTGACACTACCGACCAGATCGCGGACCTCATCGTGCGAACGCTGGGTTTTGTATTCCGCAAGCACCGGTACAAAGGCCTGCGAGAACGCCCCCTCAGCAAAGAGGCGGCGCAAAAAGTTGGGAATCTTGAAGGCGACAAAGAAGGCGTCGGTACCCAGACTGGCGCCAAAATAGCGTGCAATCACCACATCGCGCACAAACCCCAGAACACGCGACGCCAGCGTATTCAGCCCTACCGTCGCCGTCGATTTGACCAGCCGCTTGCTCAGTTCCGCCTCCCTCACACGCAAAATAGCCACAGTGCCTCGGAGGGCAATCGACGCGGTTGGCGTCGACCTGAATCCCTCTCTGGCCCTGTGGCCGGCGAGCGGTTATCCCATTGACAATGGACCCGAAAATCCGCATAGTATGCGGCCTTTCGGACCCTGGAACCAGTAGGAGTATTCAATTGGCCAACTCGCCGCAAGCAGCCAAGCGCGCCCGCCAGGCGGAGCAACACCGTCAGCGCAATACCAGCGCGCGCTCCATGATGCGCACTCATATCAAAAGGGTAGTTAAAGCCATTGAGGCCGGGGACAAGGATGCCGCTACTGCCGCCTACACCGCCGCCACGCCGATCATCGATCGTATGGCCCACAAGGGGCTGATTCATCGCAACAAGGCAACGCGTCACAAGAGCCGCTTGAATGCAAGAATCAAGGCAATGGGCGCCTGATTTAGATCGCTGCATCTCAGAACATGAAAAAGGCCGGTCTTGGACCGGCCTTTTTATTTGGTTGCTCGCGCGCCACTCAGGTAGTGCTAGACCAACACCAGGTTGTCGCGATGAATCAGCTCCGGCTCATCGACATACCCGAGCAGCGCCTCGATCTGCGCGCTGGGCATACCCTTGATGCGTTGCGCCTCCTCGGCACCGTAGTTGACCAAGCCGCGCGCTACTTCAACACCCTGCGCGTTGACGCAGCTCACCAACTCGCCCCGTGAAAAACTGCCGCCAACGTCACGCACCCCCACCGCCAACAGGCTGCGCCCCGATTCGCGCAACACACGTACCGCCCCATCATCGAGTTCGAGGCGGCCTTTCACCTGCAGATGCCCCGCCAACCAGCGCTTGCGGGCGGCTACCGGTTCCTGATCAGGCACCAGCAGCGTACCGATCTCTTCGCCTCCCCGCACGCGTTCGAGCAATCGCTCGCTGCGACCGCTGACGATGAGTGTCGTGGTACCCGACCGCGCTGCCAGTCGCGCCGCATGAACTTTTGTCGACATACCACCTCGTCCCAGACCGCTGACGCTGTCTCCCGCCATCCGTGTCAGCTCTGGATCGCCTGCGGAGCGTTGTGAAACCAATGCGGCATCGGGTTTCATGCGAGGATCTTGTTCGTAGAGCCCTTCCTGGTCAGTCAGAATCAAGAGCAGATCGGCCTCCACAAGATTCGCCACCAACGCGGCTAACGTATCGTTATCGCCAAAGCGGATCTCCTCCATAGCCACGGTGTCGTTTTCGTTGACGATCGGCACCACACCCAGTTTCAGCAGAGTGCGCAGCGTGCTGCGTGCATTGAGGTAACGCTTGCGGTGCGACAGATCATCGTGGGTCAGCAGCACCTGCGCGGTCTGCAGTCCGTAACGCTGAAAATGCGATTCATAGGCCTGTATCAGCCCCATTTGGCCAACGGCAGCAGCAGCCTGGAGTTCGTGCAGGGCATGCGGGCGCGCACGCCATCCCAGACGTGTCATACCCGCCGCAATGGCACCTGAGGAGACCAACATCACTTCCGCGCCGGTCGCTTGCAACGCTGCAATCTGCGCCACCCACGTGCCAATAGCGTCGCTATCGAGTCCACGACCGTCATTGGTCAACAGCGAACTGCCGATCTTGATCACCCAGCGCCGCGCATTGGCCAGTTGTTGACGCGTCTTCATGAGTGCTCCACGGAGCCGGTTGCTTCGCTTTTAGCCTCTTGGCACTGCTTTGCAGCGAGGGATTCCAAGTGTCCCATAATAGCGGATACCAATTCGCGCGTACCTTGCCCCGTTTGCGCCGAAATCATAAACACGGGTCCCCGCCATGCAAGCGCCTTGATCGCTTTTTGGGCAGCCTCCTCCGCCGTTTCGGCGTCCCCAAGATCGATTTTATTGAATACCAGCCAACGCTCGCGGGTCGCCAGATCCGTACTGAACTTGGCCAACTCCTCGGCAATCGCACGCGCGTTGTCGGCGGGTTCAGACTGATCAAAGGGAAACAGATCGACCAGATGCAGCAACAACCGTGTGCGCGAGAGGTGTTTCAGAAACTGCAATCCCAGGCCCGCACCCTCTGCGGCTCCCTCGATAACACCGGGGATATCCGCCACAACGAAGCTGCGCTCGCTGTTGATGCGCACCACCCCCAGATTCGGGTAGAGGGTCGTAAACGGGTAGTCCGCAACGCGCGGACGGGCCGCCGAAACGGCGCGAATCAAGGTCGACTTGCCGGCGTTGGGAAGACCCAGCAACCCCACATCAGCCAGTACCTTAAGCTCCAGCCGGAGTTTGCGTTGCTCGCCGAGCGTCCCCTTGGTGGCTTGGCGCGGCGCCCGGTTGGTGCTGCTCTTGAACCGCGTATTGCCCAGCCCCCCTCGACCGCCCTGGGCCACACAGAGTCGATCGCCCGGCTCGACCAGATCTCCCATCTGCTCACCGGTATCATCATCGACCACGACGGTTCCCACCGGCACGCGAATCACGAGATCTTCGCCGCTCTTGCCCGTGCAGTTACGCCCCATCCCGTTCCCTCCACGCTGGGCACGAAACCGCCGGGTATGCCGGAAATCGACCAGGGTGTTGAGCCCCGAATCAGCCTCCAGGAACAGACTGCCACCAGCACCGCCATCACCGCCGTCGGGGCCGCCGAAAGGGATGTATTTCTCGCGACGAAAGCTGACGCAGCCGTTGCCGCCATCACCGGCTTCAATGCGTATGATTGCCTCGTCGACGAATTTCATGGGATGAAGTTACAAGCTAGCAGCGATTGCGCCAAGCGGTTTGGACCGCAACAAAAAAGCCCCGCTGTGTCACGGGGCTTCTCCTGAATACTGGTTTGCGCGGAAACCTAGTCCGTGACAACACTCACATACTGGCGGTTTTTCGGGCCTTTGATCTCAAACTTGACCACACCGTCAGCCTTGGCAAAAAGCGTGAAATCGCGACCGCAACCCACGTTGACGCCGGGATGCACCTTGGTGCCGCGCTGACGGACGATGATGCTGCCGGCCCGGATAGCCTGGCCACCGAACATCTTCACGCCCAATCGTTTGGACTCAGAATCGCGGCCGTTACGGGTACTGCCGCCTGCCTTTTTATGAGCCATGGACTACTCTCTCCTATCGCCGATCAGCCGGCCTGAATGCCAGTGATCTGCACTTCAGTATACGCCTGCCGATGGCCCATGCGTTTCATATGGTGCTTACGGCGCTTGAACTTGATGATCTTTACTTTTTTACCGCGACCGTGTTCTTTCACGGAGGCGGTCACCTTGGACCCGTTCACTAGCGGCGTGCCGACCGTCGTCTCGTCGCCGTTTGAGATGAGCAGCACCTGATCAAATTCCACATTCTCACCCGCTTCGACGGGGAGTTTTTCAACGCGCAGGCGATCGCCCTCGCTCACCCGGTACTGTTTACCCCCGGTTTTGATAACCGCGTACATGCTCAGAACTCTCCGCAGAATCGGGCGGACGCAATAGCCGCCCCAAAAGGAAATGGGCAATTCTACTGATTGATCTGCAGTGGGTCAATCGGGAATTCCCGCAAAATCAGTCCTGTAGCCAGGTGCCACGGGAAGCGGCTCTTGACACCCCCAGGCCCCCTCCCTAGCATGAGCAGGCCCTCCGTTGAGTACTGTTTATCCAATGGAAATCGATCAAATCCGCGAACTGATCGCGGACGACATGAGAGCGGTCGACCAAATCATCCACGATCGCCTCAGTTCGGATGTCGTCCTCATCAACCAGCTCAGCCAGTACATCATCAACAGCGGTGGAAAACGCCTGCGCCCGATGCTGGTACTGCTCGCGGCGCGTGCATTTGGGTACTCCGGCGACCAGCACGTCAACCTCGCGGCAGTGGTGGAATTCATTCACACCGCGACACTCTTGCACGATGACGTGGTAGACGCCTCGGAGCTGCGCCGCGGACAGGAGACTGCCAATGCCCTATGGGGCAACGAAGCCAGTGTCCTGGTCGGTGACTTTCTCTACTCCCGCGCCTTTCAGATGATGGTGGACGCCGATAGCATGCGTGTCATGACCATTCTCGCCGATGCCACCAACATCATCGCCGAGGGCGAGGTGATGCAGTTGATGAACTGCAACGACCCCGACACGACGGAGCTCAAGTATCTCGAGGTCATCCGTTGCAAAACCGCAAAACTGTTCGAAGCCGCTACCCGTCTGGGCGCCATCCTCGGTGGCCAAGGCGGGGATACGGAGAGCGCCATTGGCGATTTCGGCATGCACCTGGGAACCGCCTTTCAGCTGGTGGATGACGCCTTGGACTACAGCGCATCCGCTGCCGAAACAGGCAAGAATATCGGTGATGACCTGGCCGAAGGCAAACCCACACTTCCGCTGATTTATGCCATGCGCAAAGGCACGTCGGAGCAAATCCGCATCCTGCGCAGAGCCATAGAGAACGGGGGACGCGAGTGCATCGATGAGGTCCTGAGCGCCATTGAATCGACCAAGGCTATCGAGTACACTGCCGAGCTCGCAAAGGCCGAGGCAGAACTCGCTGTGGCCCAGCTCGAAGGGTTGCCGGAGACGCCATACAAAGAAGCCTTAGCGAGTCTAGCGGTATTCTCCATCACCAGGAATTACTAGTTTCGGGGTGTAGCTCAGCCTGGTAGAGCACTGCCTTCGGGAGGCAGGGGTCGTAGGTTCAAATCCTGTCACCCCGACCAAATAAAAAAGCCGGCGGCCAGCCGGCTTTTTTATTCCTTAGGATTTGAAGGTGATCAGCTTGCCTTATCCACGCTATGCAGCATCGTCAGCAGCTCCGCCTCGCTGCGCGTCAAACCGCAGGTTTCGGCGATCTCCCTGACCGGCGCGCCGTTGTGCACCAGACGAATCGCCTGTGCGTAGGGGCGCTCGCCAGGATCTTTCAACTCAAGCCGCTCGTGCCGATCAGCCAATGCGCGCTGCTCGCGCTCCAGTTGCCGCAGGCGATCACCGAGCCCCACCGCACCCGCACAAAGCGCTCGCAGGTCCTGCCGAACACGGTTCATCTCTGCACCCTGGGCATCGCGCATCCCGAGAACAGCTTCGCCACTTCGTCGCGCAAGACGCACTGCCGACAAGGCGATCAGCAACGCGACGATCGTTACCAGCGGGTAGAGCCCTTCATGCCATTCAGTCATCATGCGTACTCGTCGATGTGTCCACCTTCACCCTCATCTCTTTTTTCCTTGCGGGATTTGGATGGAAGTTCGCGCGGCGATTCCTCATCTTTTGGTTTGCGCCTGTCCGATTTTTCGTTGGACCCAACCGGCCAGATCGGGCTTAAGGGAGAGACTTCGGGCAGTTTGGCCATGGCCACTGCGGACGAGCTCAAAGGCTCGTCATCTCCTCCCACTCCTCTTCCGTGAGCAGCTTGTTGAGATCGACCAGAATCAACAGATCAGAGTCCACTGTAGCCACTCCCTGGATGTAGCGGGCGTTCTCTTCGTTGCCGACATTCGGCGCCATATCGATCTCGGAACGGCGTAGCTCGACAACCTCCGCCACGCTGTCGACCAGAATCCCGAAGATCTGTCCCTGACTTTCAATGATGACCACTCGCGAATTGTCATCGACCTCTCCGGGCGGCATGCCAAAGCGTTTGCGCGTATCGATCACCGTTACCACATTGCCCCGCAGATTGATGATTCCGAGCACATAGTCGGGCGCACCCGGGACCGGGGCGATTTCACTGACCCGCAATACCTCCTGTACCTGCATCACATTGATACCGAAGGTCTCTTCCTCCAGGTGGAAGGTCACCCACTGCACCACAGGATCCTTGCCGTTCTCTGTCATTTGGTTCATCGTTTCACCCTGAGTCCAGCCACCGTCGGGCATCATTGCTGCAACGTCGCGTGGCGCGACGGGATTCCGACACTACTGCAACCCTATTCCAGTTTAAGCATGATCCATGCCAGCATAAATCGCCCCACGCTGCCGTGAAAGCAGTGGCGCGATTCCCCACCGCCTCATAGTGCCTTGATCATATCCGCCAATGCGTCGATATCCAGAAGCGCGCACATATGATCGACGACCGTGCCCGCCAGCCAGGGCCGCTTGGTTCGCGATGTGCGCCAGCGAACCTGATCCTTGCCAAGCGTGATCACCTGATCCACCCGCTCACAGGCGAGCCCCCAGCGACCCTCGTCGAAGAAGATGATATGGGCGTAAGCGGTAGGGGTGGTGGTGCCATCCAGGCGTTCGGGCATAACCACGCCTGCGGTATCGACGATGCCGGCCTGTCGCTCACGGTAGGTCATCACCCCCAGGAACCAGGCCGGGCGCTCGGGCAGTTTTGTCACGCCATCGGCCCATTCCGTGATCCCGCAGAGCTTTTCCAAAGGCACTGCCAAGGTCAGCCCGCGAACGTCAAAAAGCAGACACTGGAAGCGTGTTTCCACCCAGTCCGGCAGCGGCGATTCCACCGCAAGCCGGGCGCCTACCTCTGCAGGCGCCGCGACACTCTCCTCCTCAACCGCCGCGGGCTGACGCAAGAGATGAACAGCCGCTGGTTTTTCGGCTCCTGCTTCGAACTCGATCGGCACCTCGCGCAGCAGGGAATCCAGGTAGGCGCTCAGCGCGACCTGCTGATCCACCAGCACCGGGCGTTCCAACTTACCACTCACAGAGCCGCCGCCTTACCGACCTGGTGTACGTCGTCGTTCAGATCACCCAGCAGTTGCCGATAGGCATCGAGGCCCCTGGTATGCGCACTCATCGAGGAGAGCGGCACACCCGCCTGACTGGCTTCGCGAAACTGTGTATCGATGGGGATCACTCCACCCCAGAGGTGCTCGCTGTAGCGTTCGCGCAGTACCCGCAGGGTGTCGATGGAGGCGCGCGTGCGCCGATCAAAAAAGGCTGGCACGATCAGGTAGGGCAACGGCTGGGGGCGGGAGCGCCGCACCATCTCCAGGGTTCGGAGCATGCGGTCCAGACCTTTAAGCGCCAGGTACTCGGTTTGTGTAGGTATCAGCAGAAAATCGCTTGCGGCCAAGGCATTGATCATCAGTACGCCCAAGACCGGGGGGCAATCGATAAAGACATGATCGAATTTCCCTTCAAGTCGCTTCAGCGCGCGCCCCACCACCAGACCCATGCCTTCGCGGCTTCCGAGTTGACGGTCGAGCGTAGCGAGAGCAGTCGAGGCAGCCAGCAGATGGAGGCGCTCGATCCTGGTTGGCTGAACCGCAGCCGCAACGTTGGGCTGCACGCCGTCGGCGGTCTGCTTGAACAGCGTATAAACGCTGTTCTGCACGGTTTCGGGGTCGAACCCCAGGTAAGAGGTCGCCGAACCGTGCGGATCGAGATCGATCAGCAACACCCCATGGCCCTCGTCCGTCAGGAGTCCCGCCAGGGTAATGGCCGTGGTGGTCTTGCCCACACCACCTTTCTGATTGGCGATGGCCCAGACCTTCACTGCGGAGCTCCACCGGCACCAAGCGGCGGTTGCACCGGGATACCCGAGATTGGCGAAAGCTGCCCCGGCGCTTTGGGCGTAGGGACCTCAGGTGTGGGAGCCGACAGCGCCGGTGTCGCCGTCTCCGTGGCCAAAACCACCAGTGCCACGCGACGATTCTCGCGCCTGCCATCCACACTGGTATTGTCGGATACCGGGCGATGCTCACCATAGCCGATGGCGGCCATGCGCTTTGGATCCATTCCCACCTGAACGAAGAACTGGACCACGCTGGCGGCGCGCGCCGCTGACAACTCCCAGTTCGATGGATAGACCAGCGACCGGATCGGCAGGTTGTCGGTGTGCCCCTCCACCTGCACGGGGTTCGGATGTTTGTTCAACACTTCCGCCAGTTTGCGCAGCACCGGGAGCGCCTCTTCCGTCAGGGCAGCGCTGCCGCTTGGGTAGAGAATGCTCGCCTTGAGCTCGATCTCCAGCCAACCCTTGCCCTGGCGTACCTTCACCAGGTCCTGGTCAATCAGTGACTGAACCGCCTGTTGAATTTCACCGCTGATACTCTTCAAGGCGGTGGAAGCCGCATCGCTGGTGCGTCCCCCAGGCTCACGTTCGATACTGCGCTGCTGACCGCCCAACGCCTCTTCCAGTTTGCGCCGATACTCGTAGGGAAGATTGACCGGGGAACTGTTCGGGCTCTTCGCCAGCTGGCCGATCTGAACCGGATCAAGACTCTTGGCTGGTGAACGAAAGGCCGCCACTATGGCGTCGGAGAGAACACGGTACTTGCCCTCGTTGATCGAGGAGATGGAGTACATGACCACGAAGAACGCGAACAAGAGCGTGATGAAATCGGCATAGGAAACCAGCCAACGCTCGTGATTCTCGTGTTCTTCAGGTCGTTTTTTACGCGCCATGGCGAATCAGGTCAAAGGCGAACAATAAAAGCGCAAAGGGGCGAACTGCTCCCTCCCGGCACGCTTTACACTTTTCCCTGCCTCCTGTTGTCACGTCAGGTAGCCCCGCAGTTTTGCTTCGATATTGCGCGGATTCTCTCCCTCGGCAATAGAGATGATGCCTTCGACCACCATTTCGCGATACTGCGTTTGATGGTGAACGATGCTTTTGAGCTTATTGGCAATGGGCAGCAAAAACAGATTGGCAGCACCCACACCGTAGATGGTTGCTACAAATGCCACGGCTATACCGCTGCCCAATTTGCTGGGATCGGAGAGATTCTGCATCACGTGTATCAACCCCATGACCGCGCCGATGATGCCGATGGTGGGTGAATAGCCGCCGCCCGCTTCGTAAACCTTTGCCGCCTGAATTCCATGGTGTTCCTTGGCGGAGAGTTCGACCTCCATGATGCTGCGAATCGCATCGGGTTCGCTGCCGTCGACCAGCAGCTGCAGTCCTTTACGCACAAAGAGATCCGGCTCACCCTCGGACACCGCCTCCAATCCCAACAACCCCTCCTTGCGCGCCACATTGCTCCATTCGACGATCTTCTCGATTGCGACTTCAGCCTCCTGCTTGGGAGGCAGAATGATCCAGCCAAACATCTTTATGGCATGGAGGAAGGAGTTGAGCGGCGTCTGCAGCATCACCGCGCCCAGGGTACCGCCGATAACGATGATGAAGGCTGTGAGCTGTACCAACGAATCGGTGTGACCGCCTTCGAGGATATTGCCGCCGACGATCGCGCCCAACGCCAGGAGGATGCCGATTATGCTGAGGATGTCCATGGCTCATACCTCCCTTCAGATACTGGCCGTCAGCGCTGCGCCAATCTCATCCAGCGCCAGTACACGGTCCGCCAGATGCGCCTGGATAACGGCCGCTGGCATGCCATAAATCACGCAACTTGCCTCATCCTGAGCCCAGACGAGAGATCCGCCCTGCTTGAGCAGCCGGGCACCTTCGCGCCCGTCAGCACCCATACCGGTCAGCACCAACGCCAGCACTTCGCAGCCCATCGCGCGCGCGGCGGAGCCGAAGGTGACGTCGACACTCGGCCGATAAGTGAGTTCCTGCTTGCCATCCTGCACCGAGACCAGCAAACGCGCGCCGCTGCGTTCCACCAGCATCTGCTTGCCCCCCGGGGCGAGCAACGCCATTCCCGGTTTCAACTCATCCTTGTCCGCCGCCTCTTTGACAGAGATCGCACACTGTTGATCGAGGCGCTCGGCAAAAGCCCTGGTAAAGTTGGCGGGCATGTGCTGGATCAGGACGATCGGCACGGGAAAATCGGCAGACAGTTTGGCCAGGACCTGCTGCAGCGCCACTGGCCCTCCGGTCGATGCGCCGATCGCCAGCAGTTTGACGCTGCCGGGGCGGATGACGGATGCCGGCCGCGCCGTGGCAACCACGGGTCGATTTACGGCGCCGAACTCTGATGCGCGTTTGGTCGCTGACGGGGCGGCACTCGGTTTTGCCACTGAGCGCCGCGATCCCAACTGATAGACCCTGGCACACAGGACGCGAGCACCGCTCTCCCGATCCTTCGCCATATCCTCGAAGCGCTTCGGGAGAAAATCCACCGCACCTGCTTCCAGAGCGTCGAGGGTGGCCTTGCCGCCCTCGTAGGTAAGCGTTGAGAACATCAATACCGGCGTGGGATGCTCCGCCATGATGCGGCGCACAGCCGCTATGCCATCCATGACCGGCATCTCGATATCCATGGTAACCACGTCGGGCTTCAGACTCTTCACCTGCCGCACCGCCTCCATCCCGTTCTCCGCGCTCCCCACCACCTCCAATCGCGCATCGGAGGAGATGATCTCGGCGATACGGCGGCGAAAGAAACCTGAATCATCGACCACGAGGACACGCACGCTCATCGGCGTTCCTCGCACTGCAAGCCATGATTCTTGAACTCTGAAAGCCGCTTCACCGTTGATCCTTTGCCCGCGCGTGCCCGGCACCACGTCGACCCGCATAGGCTTTCAGCAGACTGGGCACATCCAGGATGAGCGCCATACGTCCGTCACCGGTTATCGTGGCACCGGCAAGCCCGGAAATTTTCTGGAGAAAGGCCCCCAAAGGTTTGATCACCACCTCCTCCTGGCCAAGCAGATGATCGACCACGAACCCCACCAGGCGTCCGCTCACCTGCACCACCACGACATGTCCGGAACTGGGTCGCTCGGAGGGCGTTCCTTTCGCACGGATCAACCACTCCTTGAGATAAAAAACCGGCAGTGCTTTCCCCCGCAGCATCACCACCTCTTGACCATCGATCATCTTGGTACGTGACAGATCGAGATCGAAAATCTCGTTGACGTTGCTCAAGGGTATGGCAAAAGCCTGGTCCTGGAGTCTGACCATCAGCGTCGGCAGGATGGCCAGGGTCAAAGGTACTTTGATCGAGATACGGCTACCGCGACCCAGTTCGGAATCGATCTCCACCGTGCCGTTCAACTGACCGATACGCGTCTTGACCACGTCCATACCCACACCGCGACCGGAGACGTCGGAGATTTCGGATTTGGTCGAGAATCCCGGCAGAAAGATCAGGTTGTAGCACTCGCGATCGGTCAGCCGTTTGGCCGCCTCTTCGTCCATCAAACCCTTCTCCACCACTTTGGCGCGCAGCCGCTCGGGGTCCATGCCCGCGCCGTCGTCTTCGATGGAGAGGAGGATGTGATCACCCGCCTGCTCGGCGGCCAATACCACGGTACCCTTGGGCGACTTGCCTGCCTTGACACGCACCTCGGGCAGCTCGATCCCGTGGTCGACCGAGTTACGCACCAGATGCACCAACGGATCGGCCAACGCCTCGACAAGGTTTTTATCGAGATCGGTCTCCTCGCCCTGCATCTCCAGGTCGATCTCCTTATTGAGGTGGCGGGCGAGATCGCGCACCACCCGTGGGAAGCGCCCAAAGACCTTTTTGATCGGTTGCATGCGGGTCTTCATGGCGGCCAATTGAAGATCCGAGGTGACCAGATCCAGATTGGCGATCGCCTTGGCAACCTGTTCATCGTTGATTTTGCTGCGCAGTGTGGCGAGTCGGTTGCGTACCAGCACCAGCTCACCCACCATGTTCATGATCTCGTCGAGGCGCTTGGTATCGACGCGTATCGTCGAATCCGACTGCGCGGTGGTATCAGCGCGTGGCGTGGCCGGCCGAGGCGCCGGTTGGGATGCCGGCTTCGCGGTTGGCTTGGATCCCGCCGCCACCTTCGGCGCGGGTTTCCCCTGTGCCTTGGCGGACGTTTTTTTGTCTGCCACGGCCCTGTTTGGGATGGCTGCAACAAGATCTGCGCCGAACTTCCCCTGACCGTGCAACTCGTCAAGCAATGCCTCGAACTCATCATCGGTAATCTCGTCGTCGTCAGCCGCGGCTGGTGGTGGCGTCGGTGCGCCCGGGACGGGTTGGGGTTCCGGTGCTGCCTCGATACCCGCGGCACTGAACTTCCCCTTGCCATGGAGTTCGTCGAGCAGGGCTTCGAATTCGTCCTCGGTGATATCCCCTTCGCCTGCTTCGCTTGGGGGTGGGGCGGACTCAGCTGCCGTGGCTTCCTTGCTGTTCGCTGCCGCATCGAGCAGTGCCTGAAACTCGAGATCGGTAAAATCGTCGTCGGGGGCTGGTGCGTTCTTCGCTTCCGCCTCCACCGCCGCGGGTGACGCCGCTTCGGCGACGGCGGCTTGACTGACAGCGGGGGCAGCATTGCCGCCGGGCGCAAGCCCGTGATCGGCGATATAGCGCAGCTGCTGGAGCAGTTCGGTATCGGCTGCCGCCGGCTCCTGACCGCCGCGCACCCCGTCGAACATTTCATTGACCGAATCGAGCGATCTCAGCACGATGTCCATGATGCCGGCATCGACGACAACGCTTCCCTGGCGCAGCAGATTGAAAACGTCTTCGGTGCAGTGGCAGATCTCGACCAGCGAGGTGATACCCAGGAATCCGGCGCCGCCCTTGACGGTATGAAAGCCGCGGAAGATGGCGTTGAGCAACTCGGAATCCTGAGGCTTGCGCTCCAGATCGACCAACTGCTCACCCAGCAGTTCGAGAATTTCCCCTGCTTCGATCAGAAAATCCTGAAGGATCTCGTCATCGCCATCGATGGCCATAATCCCCGCCCTTTTAGCCTTGGCACCCACTGGAACTCGCCGGCTCGCGCCGGGCGACAAACACCGCCCTCCGAACATCCGGGTGCGGTAACTCAACGGACTTCACCATTGCTTCGTTATACATCGGCCATTTGCCTGAAAACTTTTTACCGGTCGACAACACGACGTCGTCAGAAACCCAGGCTCGAGAGCAGGTCGTCCACATCGTCCTGGTTCGCAACTCGATCGTCGGTCAACAGGGCGGGCGGCGTCGGCCCCTCACCCTGAGACAGCGACGCCTCTTTAACTTCCGGCGCACCCGATTTGATCCGTCCGCCGGCGGCCCGTACCAGATCGACCAATTTGTCCTCTACCTCCTGTACCAGAGTAATGACCCGCCGGATGACCTGGCCGGTCAGATCCTGAAAATCCTGTGCCATCATGACGTCGGAGAGTTCGCCGCGCATGCTGGCTGCACACTGGGCGGCCGTCGAAAAATAGTCGCTGATCCGGCTGGACAGTCCTTTGAACTCCTCCATCGTCAGTTCGCGGTTGCGAAACCGCTCCCAGTCCGCCAGCAGTTCACCGCCCTGAATCTCGATCTGCTCCGACAGTGGGAGACAGGCCTCGACCGCGTTCAAGGTGCGGTGGGCCGACTGACCGGTCATCTCGATAACGTAGTTGAGCCGCTGCTTGGCGTCCGGAATCTCCTCGTCGGCCAACTTCGAGAGGCGCTCGTCGAGGTGGAAATTTCTCAGTGCATCGTGAATATCACGCGTCAACCTGCCCAGCTGCTGGAACATCTGGGATTCGCGCAACGCGAGCAGTTCGTCGAACAACGCCTCGGCACCAGCGCGGTTATCGGACTCGAGATGCTTCAGCAGTGCGCGCACGGCCTCGACGTCAGGCAGGGCCTTGGTATTCTCAGGGCGTATTGCCATGATCTTGCCCCGATTCAGCCGCCGCCTTCGAGACGCTCGAATATCTTCTCGATCTTCTCCTTGAGAGTCGCCGCCGTGAAGGGTTTGACGATATAACCGTTGACCCCGGCCTGCGCCGCCATGACGATCTGTTCGCGCTTGGCCTCCGCAGTCACCATCAGCACCGGGAGTTTCTGCAGCTTGGGATCGGTGCGTACCGCCTCCAGCAGCTGGATACCGGTCATGTTGGGCATATTCCAGTCGGTCACCAGAAAATCGAAATTACCGGCCTGCAGAATGGGTAAGGCCGTCGCGCCATCGTCGGCCTCAGCTGTGTTGTTGAAGCCCAGGTCGCGCAGCAGATTTTTGATGATGCGGCGCATCGTGGAAAAATCGTCCACGATGAGAATCTTCATGTTCTTATCCAAAACAACCTCCGGTGCACAGTTCTGATCGGCTCGGTCAGCTGCAGCATTACTCCCTCGCCGCCAAAATCACTCCTCCCCGTCCAACCAATCGCGCATCCGGGCGCGCAATCGAACCATGGCTCGGCCATGAATCTGGCAGACGCGTGATTCCGTGACACCCAGCACTTCCCCTATCTCACGCAAATTCAACTCTTCGTCATAATAAAGTGAAACCACCAGCCGTTCACGCTCCGGCAATTCGCTGATCGCCTCCGCCAATCCCTGCCGGAAATCATCGTTCTGCAGATTCGCCAGTGGATCCAGACCCTGCCCGGCGCCCTCCGCAAAAGGCAATTCGCCATCAATCCCCACATCTTCGACGCTGAAGATGCGCGCGGAGCTGGCATCCTGCAGAATCTGATGGTATTCGTCGAGCGAAATCCCCAGCAGCTCGGCGACTTCGCCATCGCGCGCATCGCGTCCGTTTTCATTCTCAATACGATGGACGGCTTCGGCGACCATGCGCACCTTACGGTGCACCGAGCGCGGCGTCCAATCCAAGCGCCGTATCTCATCGAGCATCGCACCGCGAATGCGAATGCCCGCGTAGGTTGCGAAACTCGCACCCTGCGTGGCGTCGTAGTTGCGTGCCGCCTCCAGCAAACCGATCACGCCCGCCTGAACCAGATCTTCCAGTTGCACGCTGGGCGGCAGTCGGCTGTGCAGGTGACAGGCGATCCGCTTTACCAGCGATGCGTGGCGCTCGACCAGTTCGGCACGCGACTGTTCCTGTTGTGCGGTGTATCCGGCCACGCCCTTCATCAGACTGCCTGCCATTCGGTCGCGCCCACTTGCAGCATGCGCTCAAAAAAGAACCGCAGGTGGCCGTCTGCGGCTTTGGTCTTCGGCCACTTATCGGCCACCTGGGCCATTTGCTTGAATGCCTGCGATGCCTTGCAGGCCGGATAGGCGTCGACCACCGCACGCTGGCGCTGGACCGCCTTGCGCACATAGCTGTCATGGGGTATCGCACCCATATAATCAAGCGTCACTTCAAGAAAACGGTCGGTGACACGGGTGATTTTTGTGAACAATTCCTTACCCTCACTGGGCGAGTGCGTCATATTAGCCAATACCCGGAACCGATGCTGCCCATGTTCGCGGCTCAACAGCTTGATCAAGGCATAGGCATCGGTGATCGAGGCCGGTTCATCACACACCACCACCAACACCTCCTGCGAGGCACGGCTGAAAGAGATCACCGAATCGGAGATTCCCGCGGCGGTATCGACAATCAACGTATCGATATGGCCGCCGACCTCGCTGAACGCTCTTACCACCCCGGCGTGTTCCGCCGGACTCATTTCGGCCATACCCTTGATCCCCGACGAAGCCGGCACAATGCGCACCCCGTGGGGGCCCTCCAGGATAACCTCATCCAGCGAACACTCACCCTTCATCACATGCGATAAGTTGAGCTTCGGATGCAGCCCCAGCAACACATCGACATTGGCGAGGCCTAGATCGGCATCCAGCAGCATCACCTGCCGCCCCAACTGCGCCAGAGATATGGCCAGATTCACCGAGACGTTGGTCTTGCCCACACCGCCTTTGCCGCTGGTCACCGCGATGACCTGCACCGGGCCAGGATTTTTCATGCGCCGCAGGCCCGCGGCCTGATCATTGTTGTCCTTACCGCTCGCCATTGGCTACCGCACTCCCTAAGCCGGGGGCCGAGGCCGTCTCTGCCGGTACGCTATCCCCCTGCAATGCCATGGAGACCGCCATACTAACCAAATTATGGGCCCTTGCGGGCGCCAGATCCTCCGGTACACGCTGGCCATCTCCCACATAGGCTACCGGCAATTGCTGCTCTATCAGAACCGATAGCGCACCCCCGAGACGGGTGGCCTCGTCGACCTTGGTCAGCATGCAACCGTGCAATGGCATCTTGCCGAAGCGGCGCACGATCTCCGCCAGACCGGTGCGATGGGTAGTGGCCGAAAGAACCAGGTAGCGCCTGATCGGCAGAAATTCGTCCTGCAGCTGCGCCAGATGCTGGTTCAACCGGGCATCGCGCTGCCCCATCCCCGCCGTGTCGATCAGTATCAGCCGGCGATCGGCGTAGTGCTCCAGCACCGACCCCAGATTCTCGCCCTCCTCGATCACACGCACCGGCACATCGAGAATACGCCCGTAGGTGCGCAACTGCTCGTGGGCGCCGACCCGATAGTTGTCGGTGGTAATCAAGGCGACCTGTCGGCGCCCGTGGCGCAGACAAAAGCGTGCCGCCAATTTGGCGACCATAGTGGTTTTGCCGACACCGGTCGGTCCCACCAAAGCGACGATGCCGCCTTGCGCGAGGATATCGTCTTCGGCGACCGGCACGGCATGCGCCAGCAGCCCCAACGCCTTGCGCCACAGTTGATCCTGATCACCCGCCGATCCGGTCTTGTCCGCGATGCTTTTTGCGAGTCGTGAACTCACACCCATATTGACCAGGCGTCGCAGCAGCGTGGCGCGCAGCGGCTGATTGCGAACCATGTCGCCCCACGCCAATCCCGAGAGTTGATTCTCCAGCAGATCGCGCATCGAATTGAGTTCGCGCCGCATCTCGGTCAGCACTGGTTCCTGCGACCAGATGCTCTCGGCGGGCCTGGGCCGCTCCGGCAACTCCTCGAAGGACTTTTCCGCAACCGGCTCGTCCTGCCGCCGCACCCTGTCGACTTCCACGGAACGCGCCTGTTGCAGCACGGTCTGTTCGTCGTAATCAACTGCGGCGACGATCTCCACCCCGCCTTCCACGGCCTTGTTGGAGAGAATCACGGCATCCGGCCCCTGTTGCTCGCGCACCTGCCGAATAGCGGTGCGTATGTCCGGTGCGAAATAACGTTTGATCTTCATGTATGGACCCTATTGGTATTTATTCCCAATCACCCACTACGCCCGTTCCAATGCCGCGGGTTGCCCGACGTTCGCGACTACCCGGATCTGCCGGTTATCCGGCAGCTCGGTATAAGCGAGCACCGCAAGCCCCGGTATCGTCGGCCGCAGGAAACGCGCCAGCCAGAGGCGGATCGGTGCGGCGACCAGCAGGAGTGCCGGATGACCGGCCATCTCCTGGCGCTCCACCGCTTCCCGAAGACTGTTGTGCAAGCGTTCAGCCAAGCTCGGCTCCAACCCGATTCCCCCCTCTTCGGGGGACTGCAAAGACTGGTGCAATAAGCGTTCCAGCTGAGGATCCAGCGTGATAACGGGAATTTCTCCTGTTGGACCAACGAGTTGCTGAACGATTGAACGACCCAGCGAGGTACGCACATGGGCCGTCAAAACGTCGGGGTCCTGACTCCTGGCACCGGTCGCCGCCAAAGTTTCGGCGATGGTGCGAATATCACGGATGGCGACCCCCTCGGCCAGCAGGTTCTGCAACACCTTGAGCACCGCGCCCAATGACAGGGTCTTGGGTGTCAAATCCTCCACCAGTTTGGGCGCGGCACGCGCCAGGATATCGAGCAACTGCTGGACCTCTTCATGGCCGAGCAACTCCTGCGCATGCTGTTTTACCAATTCGCTGAGGTGCGTCGCGACGACCGTCGATGCATCGACCACCGTGTAGCCGGCGGTTTGCGCCTGCTCGCGATGGGCCGGCTCAATCCACACCGCTTCGAGCCCGAATGCGGGGTCCTTGGTAGCCAGCCCTGGTACCGAGCCAAACACCTGACCAGGATTGATGGCCAACTCACGATCGGTATAAACCTCTCCCATACCGGCGGTCACACCGTTGATCGAGAGACGGTAGCCGTTGGGCGCCAAGTCCAGGTTGTCGCGGATGTGAACCGGCTGGACCAGAAACCCCAGCTCCTGCGTAAGCTTCTTGCGCACCCCCTTGATGCGGTTCATGAGCTCCCCGCCCTGGTTGCGATCCACCAAGGGGATCAGGCGATAGCCCACTTCCAGCCCGACAGGGTCGACCGGTTGCACATCTTCCCAGGAGAGCTCACGCGGTGCGGTCTCGACAGGGGCCACCTCCTCTTCCTCTTCCCCTGCCTCTGGCGCCAACCGGTTGCGCTGCGCAATGTAATAGGCCATGCCACCGGAGATCCCGGCGAGCACCAGAAAGGCCACGTTGGGCATGCCGGGGATCAGTCCCAGCAGTCCGATCACGCCAGCCGTCACCGTCAGGGCACGGGGATTGCCGAACAGCTGGTTGATGAACTGCTGCCCCATGTCCTGCGCGGTAGAAACACGGGTCACCATGATCGCCGCGGAGGTTGAAAGCACCAGGGAGGGTATCTGCGCCACCAGGCCATCGCCGATGGTGAGCAGCGTATAGACACGCAGCGCATCACTGAAGGGCAAGCCGTGCTGGACGATACCAATAGCCAGCCCGCCAATAATGTTGATGAAGAGAATCAGAATACCGGCGACAGCATCACCGCGCACGAATTTGGAAGCACCGTCCATGGCGCCGTAGAAATCCGCCTCCTGAGCGACTTCGGAGCGTCGCGTGCGCGCCTCATCCTGGGTGATCAGACCGGCGTTGAGATCGGCATCGATCGCCATCTGCTTGCCCGGCATCGCATCCAGGGTAAACCGGGCACTTACTTCTGAAACACGGCCGGCACCTTTGGTCACGACCACAAAATTGATGATGACCAGGATGACAAAGACCACAAGGCCCACCGCGTAGTTGCCACCCACCACGAATTCTCCGAAGGCCTCGATCACACGGCCCGCGGCGTCAGTGCCGGTGTGCCCGCGCAACAGAACCACGCGGGTGGAAGCGACGTTCAACGCCAATCGCAGCAGCGTGGCAATCAGCAGCACAGTGGGAAAGATGGGAAAGTCGAGCGGGCGCTGCGCATAGATACCGACCAGCAGCACCACCAGTGCGAAGGAGATGTTAAAAGTAAAAAGTATGTCGAGGGCGATTGGCGGCAGTGGCAGCACCACCATCGCCAGCATCATCACCAGCAGCAGCGGTGCCCCAAGACCCGTGCTCAGCAGGCCACGAAGGTTGAGATTACTGGGAACTGCGGCCATCTCGTTCTTCCTCTTCTCGCATTCCTAGTGGTATTGATCGGGAACCGGCAGGTCCGTCGGCTGATCGGGCGCTTTGCCGCCCTCGCGGCGCACGATGCGCAGCTGATAGACATAGGCCAGCACCTGCGCCACCGCCAGATAGAGCTCGGAGGGAACCTCCTGATCGATTTCGGTGGTGTGGTAGAGGGCACGCGCCAGCGGCGGTGCCGACAGGATGTAGACACCGGAATCGAGCGCGATGGTACGGATCTGCTGCGCAATGAGATCCCGGCCCTTGGCCACCACCCGCGGGGCGCGCATCCGATCCTGGTCGTAACGCAGCGCCACGGCGAAATGCGTGGGATTGGTGATCACCACATCGGCCTTGGGCACTTCGGCCATCATGCGCCGCTGGGCGATTTCGCGCTGCAGGTTGCGGATCTTGCCTTTGACCTCGGGACGCCCCTCGGTCTCTTTCATCTCGTCCTTGATTTCCTGGCGGGTCATGCGCAGCTGTTTGTGGTGATACCAGAGCTGAAACGGCACATCGATCGCCGCGATCAGAATCGTGGTCGCGGACAACAACAAGAACGACCAGCCTAACAGGCTGCCCATGTGGGCCATGCCCTGACGCAGCGGCTCCTGCCCGAGACCGAGGAAATCGTCGGCCAGGTTCCAGAGCAATCCCACGGCGACACTGGCCACCAGGGCGAATTTGGCGAGTGCCTTGATCATCTCCATCAGACCGCGCGAGGAGAAGACCCGCTTGATCCCTTTCAGCGGGCTGATGCGCTCAAGTTTCGGTGCAATCGACTGCGGGCTGAACGCCCAGCCACCGAGCGCCAAAGGCGCCAGGATTGCGACGACCACCAGGAAGAGAAACAGCGGCATCAGCAGCTCCAGAGCCCGGCCCACCATCTCGGCCGGCACCTCCAGCATCGCCGCGAGATCGAACGCCTGAGCACGCTCGATGCGCAGACCATCGCTCATCAGCTCACCCAGTTGCCCTACCAGATTGGGGCCCAACAGCAACAGCGCAGCGGCCGAGACCAGCATCATGGCCATGGTGTTGAGTTCCCGCGAGCGCGCGATCTGCCCTTTGTCCCGCGCCTCTTTCAGGCGTTTGGGAGTAGGTTGTTCGGTTTTTTCCTGACTGTTGTCTTCGTCGGCCATGGTCTACTCTCCGGGTCCCACGAGTCGCGCGGTCATATCGAGTCCATCCATCAGCAGCCGTTCGAACTGCGGGACGATCCCTGGCAGTGTCAACCACAGAATGATGAATCCCATCATGATCGTGAGCGGGAAACCGACCGCAAAGATGTTGAGCTGCGGCGCCGCTCGGGTGATCACGCCGAACGAGATGTTGAGCAACAGAATCGACGCCACCACCGGCATCGCGATCAGCATGGCGCCGGCGAACATGTCACTGCCCCAGCTGACCAGTGCCCAAAGACCGTTGCGGGTCAGGCCATCCACCGCCACCGGCAGCGACTGAAAACTCCGCGCCACCATTTCGATCAACATCAGATGGCCGTTGAACACCAGAAACAACAGCGTGGCGAGAATGACGTAGAGTTGACTCACGACCGGCACTTGCACACCGTTTTGCGGATCGATAGTAGAGGCAAACCCGAGACCCATACTGGTGGCCACCGTCTGCCCGGCGACCGTGAGTGCACTGAACACCAGACGCAGTGCAAATCCCATGGCGACACCGATCAGGATTTGCTGCGCCGAGATCAGCACCCCCTGTGCGCTGAGGGGATCAGCGCTTGGCGTTTGCGGCAACACCGGCAGCACCATCGCGGTCACCGCCAGGGCCATCACCACACGGATGCGCATCGGCACCATGTCGGAACTGAATACCGGTGCCGTTCCAATCAACGCGGCCACACGCAGGAACGGCCACAATGCAAATGTGACAAAACCTGCGAATTCGTCGGTTGAAATTACCATCGGCTTCGGCTTCCTAACCCACCAACACCGGTAAACTCTCGATCAGATCCTGGGTGTAATCGACGATCACCCCCAACATCCACGGTCCTGCAATCGCAAGCACCGCCACCAATACCATCAGTTTGGGAATGAAGCTGAGTGTCATCTCATTGATCTGTGTCGCTGCCTGCAACATGCCGACGAGCAATCCGACAAGCAGCGCGGAAAGCAGCAACGGTGCAGCGAGCAGCACCATCACCTTCATCGCCTGTTGTCCTATCGTAATAACCAGATCCGCATCCACTGTTTGCTCCTGCCGTCGTCAGGTCAGACAAAAAAGCTCGATGCCAGGGTGCCCATCACCAGTGCCCAGCCGTCCACCACCACAAACAACATGATCTTGAACGGCAGCGAGACGAGCATCGGCGAGAGCATCATCATGCCCATGGACATCAAAACGCTTGCCACTACCAGGTCAATAATCAAAAACGGAATGAAAATCAGAAATCCGATCTGAAACGCGGTCTTCAATTCACTGGTGACGAACGAAGGCACTAACAGGCTGAAGGGCACGTCATCCTGGCTGGCGAACTCTTCACGCCCCGAGATGCGCGTGAACAGTGCAATGTCACTCTCGCGTGTTTGGCCGAACATAAACTCGCGAAACGGTTTGGCCGCACGCTGCAACGCCTCTTGTGGGGCAATCTCTTCGTTGAGATAGGGTCCCAGCGCGTCGTTGTAGGCACGATCGAACACCGGCACCATCACGAAAAAACTGAGAAACAGCGAGAGGCCGATCAGAATCTGGTTGGACGGCGTCTGCATGGTGCCCAACGCCTGGCGCAGAATCGACAGCACAATGATGATGCGAGTAAATGACGTCATCATCAGCACCGCCGCTGGCAGTAGCGTCAGCGCGGTCATCAACATCAGCACCTGAATACTGACACCGTAAGTCTGCTGCCCGCCCTCGCCAGGCGTCACAACGAAAGCAGGGAATGCGGGAGCAGCGGCAACCTCAGTGCTCGACAACAATAGAAGCAGCAGGCAGAACGCGCGCATCATGAACCGCTCCTTTGGCGCATTGCGGTCTGCAGGCGTTGCGCGAAACCGCCGCCGCCCTCCGCACCGCCGACCGGAGACACCTCGACCGGATCATCGAGCACGTGGAGGGTCTGCACCCGTCCAGGCGCCACACCGAGCAATAGTTGCTGCTTGCCCACCTGCAACAGCACCACCCGCTCGCGGGTGCCCATCGACAGGCCGCCGAGGATTTTCATCTGCCCGCCCGCCGCGCTCTGAAAGCGATTGAAACGACGCAACAACCACGCACTGACGCCAATCAGCGCCAGCACCAGAATCAACCCCGCCATCAATTGCACCAGACTGGTGGTCGCCAGTGGATCGCTGGGCAAACCGGCACCGCGTCCGGTTGTGGACTCGGCCGCAAACAGGTTGTGCGTCACCGCCGCCGTGAGCGCCGCCAGCCGCACCGTCCATTTTTTGGGCACAAACAGATCCCTCAGTACCTGGGACTGACTCATCATCAGCTTGAACCTAGTGTGTTAAGTAAGGCGCTTGACGCGCTCGGATGGACTCACCACGTCGGTCAGTCGGATGCCAAACTTTTCGTTCACCACCACCACCTCTCCGTGAGCTATCAGAGTCCCGTTGACCAGCACGTCCATGGGTTCACCGGCCAGGCGATCGAGCTCCACGACGGATCCCTGATTGAGTTGCAACAAATTGCGGATACTGATCTTGGTGCGCCCGATCTCCATCGCCAACGTCACCGGAATATCCATCACCACGTCCAGATTGACCTCCTTGCCTCCCGGCCCTTTCAGCGCGGGTTGCAGGTCTTGAAATTGGGCACGCTCGACCGACTTCTTGCCGGCGGCCGGCGCTGCGTCCTCGATGGCCTGCTCCGCCATCGCCTCGGCCCACTCATCCGTCGCGTTGCCAGATTCTTCAGTCGCGTCGTCACTCATCGTTACTCTCCAGGCAAATCAACGATCACCCATCGGGGCGTTCCACACGTCGATCAATCTGGATCGCGTGTGAACCGTTGTGGACACCGTAGCGTCCGAGAAACACCGGGGTATCTTCGGCATAGAGCACTACGTGTTCCGGCAACTCGATCGGAATAACGTCACCGGGTTTAGCCTCCACCAGTTCACGCAGGCTGACCGTCGTCGTGGCCAGAACGCTGCTCAGATGCACATTGGCCTCCTTGGTCTGCTCACGCATCGCGCGTATCCAGCGCTCATCGATATCGGAGCGATCGCTCTGGATACCCGCGTCGAGCACATCCCGAATGGGTTCGATCATCGAATAGGGCATGGTGAGATGGAGATCGCCACCGCCGCCCTCCAGCTCGATGTGAAAGGTGTTGACCACCACCACCTCGGTGGGGCTGACGATATTGGCGAAGTGGGGATTGACCTCGGAGTTGAGATACTCGAAGGTCACCGGCATCACCGGTGACCACGCCTCTTTGAGATCCTTGAACACATCTTCCAACAGCATGCGCACCACGCGCATCTCCGTCGAGGTGAACTCACGACCTTCGATCTTGGTGTGAAACTGACCGCTTCCGCCGAAGAAGTTGTCGACCACCGTGAAGACCAGCTTGGGATCGACCACGCAAAGGGCCGTCCCGCGCAGCGGTTTGATATGGTGCAGATTGAGGCTGGTGGGCACGTAGAGGCTGTGTACATACTCGCTGAACTTCAGCATCTGCACCCCACCCACAGAGATCTCCGGAGTACGCCGCAGCATGTTGAACAGGCTCACGCGGAAATGACGGGCGAAGCGCTCATTGATCATCTCCAGCGTCGGCATGCGTCCACGCACGATGCGGTCCTGGCTGGTGAAGTCGTAGGCCCGTGCTTCGCCCGGGGCCAGGCCCTGGTCGCCTTCGGTCTCGACATCGCCATCCGACACCCCGTGCAACAGGGCGTCGATTTCGTCTTGGCTGAGCAGGTCGGTGGACATGGTTATTGCATCACGAAACTGGTGAAGTAGACGGCTTCCAAACCGGCCTCGCCGGTCTCCTTTTTCAGTATCTTGTTGATCTCCGCAAGGGTCGCCACCCGCAACTGCTCCTTGCCCTCGCGCGTACCCACGGCAACCGCATCCTGGCTGCTGAACAGTATCACCAGGTTGTTGCGGATCGCGGGCATGTGCAGCTTGACAGACTCGAGCAAGGGCGGCTCCCGCGTCATGACTTCCACGGCGATCTGCAAAAAGCGTATCTGGTTCTGGGTTTCGAAATTCACCACGAAGGGCGGGTCCAACGCCAAATACTGCGCCTGCTTGGGCGCTTTCTTCCTATCGGGCTTGGCGGCCGCCGCTTCTTCCTCGTCTCCGCCGGAAAAGGCCCCGGTAAAGAAGAGGGTCGCGCCTATCGTACCCCCCAGAACAAGTACACCGACGACGCTTAGAACGATGATCAGCTTGAGTTTCGAGCCGCCCTTCTTCTTCGCGCCTTCGTCGAGTTCGAGATCTTCGTCGTCTGCCATTGATCTATCCTAAGATTTCTTCTGATTTATGAGAAAGCAAGAGCTGTGCCAGCACAGATTCGTCAATTTAGTTCTTCAATATCATATGGTTACAAAACACATCGAGCGATGCGCCAAATGGTTGACTGCGTTTTTGAAGCTACCTAGCCAGATTATTGGCGCTTTGGGGCCGGTCTTTTCCCCCGCCCGTCAAGTTTAGCCTCCCAGTTACCACCGCCATAGCCCGGGCGGAAAACGCGAAGGCCCGGTTACCTTGCGGCAACCGGGCCTTCGATGGTGTCTCGCATTCCCGCTATCGATCAGGCAAAGGTATCCACCAGGCCGCTCCCATTCAGGATTGTCACCGAAGTGGGCACAGCCCCTTCAGCGTCGGCGATTCCCTCTGTTGGATCGCCCTCCACCGCTCCGCTTTTGCGCTCCCCGCCCTGGGCCTGCGCGTCTCCACCCTCGTGGCGCACATCAAAATGCGACAGTTGCAGTCCGCTTTCGGCGAGCATCTCTCGCAAACGCGGCAGCGCGGCTTCCAGGTGATCGGCTGTCAGCGCATGATGTGCGGTGAAAGTGATACTGGCCTGGTCGTTGTGGACGCTCACCTTGATATCCAATGGTCCCAAATGCGGCGGATTGATGCGCAACTGCGCCCCGGGTTGCTGATTGTTGAGCATCCAGGCCACCCGTTCACCGAGCGCCTCACCCCATCCTGGCTGCCCGGGCGGGATATCGATAGTGAATAGAGGGAGCGTTGCAACCGAGGATGGGGGTGTGGTTGAGGCGAGCGCAAACGCGGGATTGGTCGCTACCGCAGAGGCGGCTTGGAGATTCTCGCCCCCCTGCAGGACATTGACGAGCCCGCGCAACGTCAGGGGATCGCTCCCACCGCGCAGTGCGCCGCGCTCCCCGGCCAACGATTCGCTCAGTACCTGCAGCAGTTCCTGATCAGCTTCCGCACCCGAACCGTTCGCCATCAATACCATGTCCGGCATCGCCTTTACGGCACCGGCCGTCCCATTGAGCAAGGTCCCGATCCCGGCGCCCGATTCACCCTTGCCAAGGGTGTTGAGTGGGTCTCCCGGGCGGTTCCCCGTCCTCGCCAGCAGCACGAAATCCGCTTCTCCGGGTTGCACAGCGTTGGCGTCCAGCGGTGCCATCCCCGGCGGCAGCAACGGCAGCCCGGTAAGCAGAAACGACGCGCCACCCTGTCCCACATCAGCCAGGGTCCCCTCTAACTCAGCCTGCAACTCCGCACCGGTCAGCGGCAGCCCATTGCCGTCGAGCGGCAAGAGCAGTTCCGTCGGCACTTGCCCGGCAGTGGTGAGGTTGAGCCACTCCGTGGCGCCGGCAAGCTGCTCGCTTAAGGTATCAGGAAACGAGCCGGCACCCCCGTTCATCGCGAAACTATCTGTTAATAAAGGAGATTTTCCGGCGTTTGCAGAGCCGCTACCACCCGCCTGAACGGATGCAGGGGTGACCACGGTCGGCGTGAGTGTAGTCAGCAAGTTCGGCACGCTGCCTCTCCTTTACAGGATTGGTTAGAGATAATGCAGTAAGAGCAAAGGCCGTGCCAGATAGATGGGGCAGTACGGCCCCGTGGATTGAGGTCGCCCTAGAAGCGACTGCGATATCGCTGATTGGTACGCTCGTCGCTTTCGTGCTGCTCGCGTCGATCGGCCTTGCGCCGCTCTTCGCTGCGCAGGCGCTCTACCGCCTTGTCCATGGCATTGCAGCGTGTCCGCAATTCCATCCAGCGCTGATTGAAACGATCCACTTCGCACTGCTGGTGCGCGACGATGCGCTCCTGCTGCCCGATGGCGGTGTCGAGCTTGTCGAGGAAAACGCGATAATCCTGCAGACGTGAGGCGTTGACCCCACTCCCGCTCTGATCCTGCAGGCGGGCAATATACTCACCACGGTAGGCCTGCAGTTCCAGCAATTGCTTTTCATGACGAACCAGCAAGTCGCGCTGTTGCGCCAGCTCGCGGGCCGCATCCTCTTCGCGGCGTCCGGCGACGCGAACGACCGGCTCCATACGTTGTGATCGATTCATGGTGACCCGTTAGCGCCTCGTTGTAGCGGTGGACCCATCGCCCCTTCGAATCCTTGCCGACCCGTTACTTCAGTGTAGTCTTCGCCTCGGCCATCAGGTCTTGCAGCTGCTCGATGCTGGCATCCAATCTGACCGCGTTACCCATGTCCTGACGCAGAAACTCGAGTTGGCGCGGATGATAGGAGATCGCCTCGTCGATCCGCGCATCGCTCCCCACCTGATAGGCACCCACCGTAATCAGATCCCGGCTCTGGCGATAGGTAGAGTAGACCTGCTTGAAGCTTCGCGCGGCCTTCTGTTGGGGTTTGTCGGTAATCTCCAGCATGGCGCGACTTATGGAGCGCTCCATATCGATGGCGGGGTAGTGTCCAGCATCGGCCAGCTCACGTGACAATACAATATGGCCGTCGAGAATCGCGCGTGCCGCATCGGCGATGGGATCGTTCTCATCATCGCCTTCCGTCAACACGGTATAGAAGGCAGTGATCGAACCACCCCCCTTGTCGCCATTTCCTGCGCGCTCCACGAGTTGTGGCAGTTTCGCGAACACCGATGGCGGATACCCCTTGGTCGCCGGCGGCTCGCCGATGGCCAGCGCGACCTCGCGTTGCGCCTGCGCATAGCGGGTCAGCGAATCCATCAACAGCAACACCTGCAAACCCTGATCGCGAAAATACTCCGCGATACTGGTTGCCAGCATCGCGCCGTGCAGGCGCATCAGCGGCGTGTGGTCGGCGGGTGTTGCCACCACCACGGCCCGCTCCATACCTTCGGGGCCGAGGATATTGCGCACGAACTCCTTCACCTCGCGGCCACGTTCGCCGATCATCCCGACCACTGTGACGTCGGCCGTGGTGTAGCGGGTCATCATGCCCAGCAGCACGCTCTTGCCCACCCCGCTGCCGGCAAACAGGCCCATCCGCTGACCACGCCCTACCGTGAACAGCGAGTTGATCGCACGCACGCCGACATCGAGAGGTTCGCTGATGGGCTCGCGGGTCATCGGGTTGATGGAGCGCCCGGTTAGCGGGATCCGCTCGTCTGCCCGGATCGGACCCGCGCCATCGAGCGGCTTGCCGGCACCGTCCACCACCCTCCCGAGCAACCCGGGTCCGACGTGGGCTTCCACACCGTGACCAGTGGGGATGACACGCGCATCGGGCACCAGACCGCGAATATCACCGGTGGGCATGAGATAGAGTCGCTCGCCGGCAAAACCCACCACTTCGGCCTCGACCGAATCACCCCTGGGTGCCACCACGCGGCAGCGGCCGCCCACCGGAGCCTGGCAACCCACCGCCTCGAGCGTCAGGCCCACCATGCGGGTCAGTTTGCCTTCCACGACAGGACGCGCGGCGCCCTGCACCAGTTCCGCGCGATGACTCAACAGTCTCGCCCAATGGGCGCTGCGCTCACTCCTGGTCGCGGGATCGGTCATCTTGGCGCTCCCCGCCGAGCAGACTGGTCACCAGGGCAATCAGGCGGCTTTCGACGGTGGCATCAATACGGGACATCTCGGTCACCACCCGACAACCCCCGGGCGTGATCACCGGATCTTCTATGATCTGCCAGCCGCGCTCACCCCCGGGTTGCCCCAGCGCATCACGAACCAATGCCGCATCTTCAGGATGCAGCTGCACCCGCACCTCGCGTGAAGCGACCGGCAGCAGGGCCAGGCATTCGCGTACCACGGCGACGATCTCGCCAGGGTTGGCTTTGAGTTCGCGCCGGATCATCTGTTGCGCAACGACTGTAACCAAATGCAGGAGCTGTTCTTCGACCGCCTGATCCAGCTCTTCCAGGGGGTGGCTTAGAAGATCGAATGCCCCCTGCAGACGCTGCGCTTGCTGGCGCAGTTCCGCCATGCCGGCATCGCGGCCTTCGCGGCGCCCCTGTTCGAACCCCTCCTGATAGGCTCGTTGCTGCAGTTCCTCCAGCTTATGGGCAGTCATGACTTCAGGATGTCCCGCCACCGTACCGCGGGCGCCGGCAGCACCCGCTGCTCCGTCAACTTCGGGCGCAGCCCAACGCAGAATCGACTCCATCTGCTCTTTGGGGATGACGCGCGAAATGGTCACGATGCACGCTCCCTGGCATATCGTAGTGATCTTGCGCAGGCCATCGTCATACCATGGCCTCGCCCTTGCCGCCGAGAGAGATCTCGCCCGAATCGGCGAGTCTGCGCGCGGTCATCAGGATCTCCTTTTGCGCCGCTTCGACATCGCTCAATTTCACCGGACCGCGCACCTCGAGATCGTCACGCAGCATCTCGGCAGCCCGTTTGGACATATTCTTGAAGATCTTCTCCTTGACGCCCTCGTCGGCGCCTTTCAGGGCGACGGCGAGCGCGTCGCTGGAGATCTCGCGCAACAGGGTTTGAATACCGCGATCGTCCACATCCACGAGATTCTCGAAGACGAACATCTTGTCCTGAATGGCCTGCCCGAGATCGGCGTCGGCGTTCTTGATCTCCTCCATCAGGGCGTTCTCGACCGAGCTGTCCAGGAGGTTGAGAATATCCGCCGCTGCCTTGATCCCGCCAAACGTGGTCGAGGTCTTGACGTTGGTCTTGTTGCTGAAACTCTTCTCCATGATCTGATCGAGTTCGCGCAGGGCCGACGGTTGGATACCGTCGATGGCGGCGATGCGCATCACCACGTCATAACGAAGGCGATCAGGCAGCGCCTTGAGAATATCGGAGGCTTGATCAGCGTCGAGATAGGCCAGCACTATTGCAATGATCTGCGGATGCTCCAGGCGTATCAGTTCGGCGACTGCGCGCGGATCCATCCATTTCAGCGAATCCAGCCCCTTGCTGCCGGAACCCAGCAGAATGCGATCGATCAGACCGCCTGCCTTCTCCTCCCCCAGCGCGCTGACCAGCACATTGCGTACATAATCTTCCGTGCCCACGCCCAGCGCGGTCTGGTTGTCGACCATTTCGACGAACTCGCCGAGGATCTTGCTCACCTCATCCTTGGAAACGTTGGAGAGCTGCGTCATCGCCATGCCCAGCTTCTGGACCTCTTTGGGCCCCATATGCTTGAGCACTTCGGCGGCGTGCGTCTCCCCGACCGCCATCAACAAGATCGCGGCGCGCTCGGTACCCGCGCCAAACCCCTTTTGCTCAGCCATCCGTCGCTACCCAGGCTTTCATCACTTGCGCCACACGTTTCGGGTCCTCTTTGAGGATACTTTGTGCTGCGGCCATCTTATCCCGGTATTCATCGGCGCGGGGAGCACCCAATCGCGGCTGCTGTCCCGCCATTGAGCCGCCCTGACCGGCCATATCGTCGGAAACCGGGACCAGCTCGCCGTTCGACGCGACGGTAACCAGCTGCCGCTGCGGGGCGATCTGCCCCTTCTCGGCCAGGCTGCGCAACATCGGCCGCAGCACGCCGAAGGCCAGGATCAGCACCAGGGCAACACCACCCACCTTCTTGGCGATATCCCATACCCACTGCTGTTCCCAGATCGCCGGCTCGGGCACCTCTTCCACGGCCAGCGGCGGCGCGAACGAGGCATTGATCACGCTGACACTGTCACCGCGGCGTTCGCTGAAGCCAACGGCTTCCTTCACCAATACCGTGAGTCGCTCGATCTCTTCGGGCGTTCGCGCGGTCGTGGTCACCGTGCCATCGTCACCAACAGTCCGCCTGTCGTCTACCAACACCGCCACAGAAATGCGTTTCAAGGCGGCTCCGCCAAGGCGGGTATGGCTGATGGTCTTGTCCAGTTCGTAGTTGCGCACGACACGGCGGCTTGAATTGCTTGGCGTTCCACCACCCACCCCTTCGCCCTGGGCGCCGCTCGCCACTTCGGGGGCCACGGCGGCTCCCGGCGGTTGATTGCTCAGGGCACCGGGGATTCCCCCGGCACCGGCAATCCCCTGGCTCTGCTCATCGAAGGTCTGCTCGCTGCGCACCGCCGGCAGATCGGGGTTGAAGCTCTCCTGCGTGCGCTCGACAACGGTGAAATCCACCTCGGTCGAGACTTCTGCGCGTACGCCATCGCTGCCCAGCAACGGGATTAGTATGCCTTCGATGCGCCGCACATAGCTCTGCTCCAACTGGCGGGTCATCTCGAACTGACCCGCCGACATGGCGAGGTCACTGTTGTCCATGGAGGTGGTCAGAAGCCGCCCCTTCTGGTCGATCACCTTGACGTCGCTGCTGGCCAGCTCGGGTACGGCCGACGAAACCATGTGCACAATCGCCTCAACCTGAGGCTTCTCCAACAGGCGACCAGGTTGCAGATGGATCAGCACCGAGGCGCGGGGCTTGTGGCGATCGCGGATGAACACCGACTGACGCGGAATCGCCAGGTGTACACGTGCGGTACGCACATTGGCGAGAGCGCTGATGGTGCGGCCCAACTCCACTTCCATCGCCCGTTGAAAACGCGCCGTTTCCACGAAACGGCTGGTTCCAAACCCTTGATCTTGCTGTAAAACCTCGTAACCCAATCCGGTGCCGCGGGGTAGGCTCTGGCTCGCCAGCTGCAACCGGGCATCATGGAGCATCCCCGAAGGGACCATGATCCCGCCAGTGCGATCGTCGAGCTTGAACGGAATATTGCCGCGTTGCAGCGCATCCGTAATTTCGGAGGCATCCTTGTCGCTCAGGTTACCGTAGAGCAGCGAATAACCGGGCTCCTGCGACCAGAGCGCCACCGCGATGCCGATCGCGATCGCCGCCGACAAGCCGATCAGCAGCCCGAACTGGCGCAGCATCGGTAACCGGCTCATACCGGTAAAGGAGTGGGAGAGAGCTTCAGTCTTGACCAGGGCCATGGGTTGTTTACCTCGAGATCACGCGGTGACTCAATCAGACCTGCATGCTCATGATCTCCTGATAGGCGGAGACCAGCTTGTTGCGCACCTGCGTCATGGCCTGAAACGAGAGACTCGCCTTCTGCATTTCAACCATCACCGAGGCGAGATCCACGCTCTGATCGCCCAGCTCAAAGGCCTCGGCGAGCTGCCGGGCGTTTTGCTGCGCGGAGTTGACCTGATCGACCGAGGATTTCAGCATCTGGGCAAAATCGCTGGCCCCGTTCTCCGCCGCTGGCTGGAGCTGCACCCCTTTGGCCTGTGCCGAAAGCACGCGCATCTGTGCAAGCAGTTCGTTGACATTGATATCGCTCATGGCCGGTTTTCCGTCGTTTTCAGTTCAAATGGTTGGAAATATGCAGAATTCACGCCAAACCGCGTCAGGGCATGGCAACTCCGGCGTCCCGCATGCGCGCCAGCTTGTAGCGCAAGGTTCGCGCACTGATTCCCAGGTGTTCCGCGGCATCTTTGCGACTGCCTTTGTGGGCCTGGAGCGCGTCAAGGATCAGGCGCTGTTCGCGTGACTTGAGATCGTTGCCGAGAACACCGGCGGTCACCTCCGCGGCGGCTGGGGCCGCAATTACCACGGTTTCGCCCCCTTCAAAATGCAGATCCTCGGCGCCGATGCGTTGGCTTTGACGCAGGATGAGCGCGCGCTGCAGAACGTTTTCCAGCTCCCGCACATTACCCGGCCAGGGATAAGCCAGCAGCTGCTGTTCGGCGCCGCCGTCCAGGGCTGGAACAGGCTCGCCGGCCGGGATGTGGCGCCGGAGCAAGGTGCGCGCCAGCGGCAGGATATCGGCACCGCGCTCGCGCAGCGGCGGTATCGCCAACGGGAAAACGTTGAGCCGGTAGAACAGATCCTCGCGAAAACGCCCCGCCGCCACCTCCTCGCGCAGGCGACGATTGGTGGTCGCCAGCACGCGCACGTCGAGGCTGATCAGGGTGCGGCCGCCGAGGCGCTCCACTTCGCGCTCCTGCAATACGCGCAGCAGCTTGGCCTGGAGCGTCAGGGGCATCTCCGAGATCTCATCGAGGAGCAGCGTGCCGCCGTTGGCCTGTTCAAATTTGCCTGGCGTGCTGCGATAGGCCCCGGTGAAGGCGCCTTTTTCGTAACCGAACAGCACCGCTTCGAGCATGTTTTCAGGGATCGCAGCGCAGTTTATGGCGACGAAGGGACCTTGGCCGCGCGGTGAGCAGTTGTGGATGAAACGCGCGATGACCTCCTTGCCGGTGCCACTTTCGCCGCAGATCAGCACGGTGGCGTCGCTGGCGGCCACCCGCTGCGCCAGATTCACCAGTTCGCGGCTGCGTAGATCTTCGGCCACCAGAAGGTGGCTGGGCGCTGCCGCCCCGGCGGCAAACTGCTGCACCTTCTCCACCAGGGCTTCAGCCTCGAAGGGTTTGACCAGGTAGTCCACTGCGCCGGCCTGCATCGCCTCGACGGCACTCTGAATGGTCCCGTAGGCGGTCATCATCAGCACCGGGAGATCCGGACGGTTGGAGCGAATCTTGGTCAGCAGGGTCTGCCCGTCCATGGGTTTCATCTGCAGATCGCTGACCACCATTCCGATCTCGTGATTGGCCAGTTTTGCCAGCGCCTCACTGCCATTGCCCGCCCGCTCGACGGGATACCCCGCCAGCTCGAGTGTGTCGCACAGCGCTGCGCGCAGGGTCGGTTCATCCTCGACCACCAATACCGTCGCTTGACTCATGAATACCTCCTGAGAGATCCGCCGGCCACGCACTCTCCGGCGCTCGGCAGGGATTGACCACTGGGTAGAAACTGTGGATGGATGTGACGCGGCAGCGTCAGTTGAAAACAGGCGCCGCCAGATGGACTGGCGACCAGGGCGACACGGCCCGAATGTGCCTCGACCACCGTGCGTACGACAGCGAGTCCCAATCCGGTGCCGCCGGGACGTGCCGTAAAAAAGGGTTCGAAGATGCGAGGACGGATCTCCGCCGCCACACCGGGGCCGTCGTCCGCCACGGAAATCTCCAGCACCTGCGCATCGATTCGTGCCGCGATGCGTATCGTGTGCGCGCCCATTTCGAGCGCGTTGCTGACCAGGTTGAGCAGTGCGCCCGCCAGCGCCTCGTGGTTGCCGTCGATCTGTCCTTCCATGCCGGTCAGAGTGAGCACACACTCGCTCGCCAGCAGCTGAGGTTCGATGGTGCGCTGGAGATCCGCGGCCAACTCAGCCAGATCGACCGATTCGAACGCCAGGTGACCGGAGCGGGCAAAAAGCAGCATGTCGTTGATCTGCCGTTCCAACTCACGCAGGCAAAAAAGGGTCTTATCCAGAATCAGCGCACGGCGCTCAGCGGTGATTTCGGATTTGCGCAGGTGCGAACTGTAGAGAACGGCCGACGCGAGGGGCGTGCGAACCTGATGGGCTAATTGGGCTACCATCTCGCCCAGGCTGGCGAGACTGCGCTGGCGTTCGACCAGGGCGCGCAGCTTGTGATTTTCAGTGAGGTCGTGGATGAGCACGATCTGACCGGGTTCGCTTCCGAGCGATCGCAACGCGATGCTCACCACCCTGCCATCGTGCAGCGACATCTCCTGGCCTTGTCCCGACCCGGGAGCAAGTGCACGGGTTCGAACCGTATCCCAGGACAAACCCGTCAGCGGTTCACCCAACAGTTCCGAGGCGGCGGGATTCGCCTCCAGAATGAGGCCGGAATCGTCCAACACCAAAATACCGGCAGGCAGCGCCGCCAACAGCCGTTCCAGGCGATTGGCGAGCAGTTCTTTCTCCCTGAGTTGGCGAAAGCGTTCGCTGCGCGCCATACCCAGCTCGTGATTGAGCCCGGCAAAACGGCCTTCCAGCTGACGATAGGCAACCTCCATTTGCCGCGAGGTTTCAGCAAACAGCCGGAAGGCATCTTCCAGTTCCTGGGTCGTCTTGTCGGGAGTCAGGCTCATCTACGGTTTCGCTGGGTACCAGGTTCATGTTGTTTACAACGTGAACGGACTTAAGCGAAAACCGTGCCAGATAATAATTACTTGTTATTTCAACAGGATACGGTTTTACGACAACGTGTAAACCGTCAATTTATCGACGCTTCATCCTTTTGGATACCGTACTTGCGGAGTTTCTCGACCAGAGTAGTCCTGCGCATTCCCAGGCGTTTGGCGGCGTGCGCCACTACACCGTCGGCTTCCTCCAGCGCCTGGCGGATGAGGTTCACCTCGTACTGGGCCACCTGCTCCTTGAGGTCGATACCCTCGGCGGGCAGACGCTCGGCGTGCGTCATTTGCGCGGAGTAGTCTTCGAGAATGTCGTCGTAGGCCGGCATCTCACCCGAGCCACCACGGAATTTCTCGGGTAGATCGTCTGCGTCCACCACTCCCGAGGGGTAGAGAATGCTCAGGCGTTCGATGAGGTTTGCCAGCTCACGGACATTCCCCGGCCATTGATAATGCGCCAGCATATTGATGGCGTCGCGCGTCATGCGCAGCGTTTCGCCGCGCTCGTGCTCGACGCGCAGCACCAGATCGTTGATCAGCACCGGCAGATCCTCGATTCGATCACGCAACGGTGGCATCTCGATGGGAAAGACATTGAGCCGATAGAAGAGGTCCTCGCGGAACTTGCCTTCGTCCACCGCCTGTTCCAGATCGCGGTGGGTGGCCGCAAGAATGCGCACGTCGACGTGTATCGTCTTGTTGCTGCCGACGCGCTCGAAGCAGCGCTCCTGCAGCACCCGCAGGAGCTTCACCTGCATCGGCAAACTCATATCACCGATCTCGTCGAGAAACAGCGTGCCTCCCTCCGCCATCTCGAACCGCCCCTGGCGGGCGGTGATGGCGCCGGTAAAGGCGCCCTTCTCATGGCCAAAGAGTTCGCTCTCCAGCAGATCGGCGGGGATTGCGCCGCAGTTGATCGGCACGAAGGGACCTTCGCGCCGCTTGGAGTGGTAGTGCACGTTGCGCGCCACCACCTCTTTGCCGGTGCCCGATTCGCCGAGGATCAGCACATTGGCATCGGAGTCGGCCACCTGCTCGATCATGCGACGGATCTTCTGCATCACCGGGCTGGTGCCCAACAGACTGCGGAACAGTTCCGGCGAACGGCCGCGCACGCCTTCGCCGCGCAGCACGCGGGCACGCCGCAACACGGCATTCATCTTGTCCTGGCGCAGTGGCAGATCGAGCTTATCGGTGACCCACTCGGTCAGTTCCGGAGGCACCTGCCCATTGCCGTCGAGTTGGATGACCGCCAGCCGGCCACCGAAGCTATTCAACAGATGGGCCAACGAACCGTTGTCGGACGGTGCGTGTTCTCCGATCAACACCGCGAGGAGATTGCCCGGTTCACCCGATTCGAAACGCGGGTTCAGACTGAGAAAATCCAGAATGTGCGTCAAACGAGCGCGTTCCTGCCCATCGTCGCTAAGGACCAGAATATCGTCGTTACTCATACGCCCCAAGGGGTTAGGGTGGCTGGATAACGGGAAGTAAACCAGCCCGCACCGCACCTGTCAAAATATCGGCGCTTGATACACCGACCGCATGGTCAGATCATCGGGACAAGTCCGGCGGTTCCCTTCCGCCGTCTCGATCAACTTTGACTGGCCGGGAGACTGAAGGGGCGGGTCAGGGTGGCAGGCTTGTGCACCCCGATGCAGCGGAACACCGCTACCGATCGGTGCGGCGGGCCCGAGTCTGGGCGATGGCCCGGCGATGGTGGCGGAAAATCAGTTTCTCCAGGGCATCCCGGACCGGTTCGCTCATGCCCGCAAAGGTCAGCGCGGCCGCTGGTGCCGAAACCCGCCCTGTTGGCTCCTGAATCTGCCCAACCATGCGCAGTGGGCGCGGGTAGCTGGGGTGAAGATAGAGTTCGATCAAAACCCATTGACCCGGCTCCGGTACGGAAGGCGCCGACCACTCCAGGAACTCGGCACCCAGGCATACCGAGGCTTTGGGGGGAATGGCACTTTGCGCCGCCAACAGCTGGCCCACCAGATTCAGTACCAGGTTGACCTTGGCTTCGATGCGCACCATATCCTGTACCGAACCCGAGCCCTCTTCCGCGTGCTCGCTGCCAACCTCTTCGAGCGCCAGCACCGTACGCAAAACCGTATCGTTATGATCGTTCAGCGCAAGCTGCTGGTGCTCGTCTGGCTGTTGTTTGATGGGTTTCCAGGACAGGGGTACGCGGGTTTCATACAGCACCCCTTGTCCAAGCGTTGGGTTGTGTGGCGCGCTCATAATGGGCAGTTAAGCGTACCGGGCAGGCAGAGGCAATCAGTTTCCGCCTTTGGGAACGGTACTTTAAGCGGTGTAGGCTTTGACGGCCTGCGAACCACGCTTCAGCTCTCCCATGGATCGTGCGGCGACGTCGCGGGCATGTTCGGCCAACTGCTGTACCGTTTCGTCCATCGCCAGCACCTGATCGATGGAGGCCTTTACCTGTGCAGCATCGGCAGCCGGAACAGCTTCCTTGAAGAACAGTCGGATCTGCTGCTGTCGAATGGATTCGCGCTGCGCGAGTTGATCCCACTCCTCCGCCCGCGCCAGCTCCACCATCTCACGGCTGAGCGCGACCCAGCTCTCCAGCGATTTGGCATCCTCCGGCGACATTGAGTGCGCTACGCAACGCTCATCCGCCAGGAAGAGCGTTCGCTTTGACCTCTTGCGGGATGGCATCCCAGGCACCCTTGATCTCCTGCATCAAGATGCCCACCTCATCGAGCATTTCCGGCTTGTTTTCGACGTTGGCCTGGAGTAGACGACGACTCATGTAGTCGTACAGATCCTCAAGATTCTGGGCGATGCTACCGCCCTGATCCTTGTTCAAGGCCGCGCGCAGGCCATCGATGATGGCAATGGCCCAACTGATATGCGCGCCCTTCTCCGCGATCGCACCCCGCTGCATGAAACCCTTGGCCGTGGAGATCTTCTCCAGTGCGCCATCCATCAACATCTGCACCAGGCGATGGGGGTCAGCGCTTTCAATGCCCGATTGTGCGCCAATGTTGCGGTACTGTTTCAGGGCGGAATGGCCGGTGGCGTAATTCATAACCTAATCCCCTCGTTAGGACTTGTTAATATTGATCGCCCCAGGCAAATTAGCTAGCTGCTGGGTGAGATAATTACTGGTGGATTTGAGTTGCGATACCAGCGCATCCATAGCCGAAAATTGCGCGAGTAGTCGCGATTCCAGAGAAGCCAATCGGCGACTCAATGCCTCGCGTTGATCAGAAATATCCTCAATCTGATTGTTGAGAGATTTGGATCGACTATCGAGAACGCTCGACGATCCAATGTAGCTGTCGATCAGTGAATTCAGTCGCGTCGCCACACCATTGCTCGAGGAAAACAACATGGTTACATCGCTTAGATCGTCAGTAATTGCACTGTTCAGTTTTGTACTGTCGATCTTAAGTGTGCCATCTTCCTGCGTGGTAATACCCAACTGCACGAGATTACGAACATCACCGGTCAAGCCAGCCACAGAACTGGTAAATTCGCGCCTGATCTGGGTTTGAACAGAACGCAATGTCGCATCCCCAAAAAGTATTCCGGTTGCACCCGTAGTCGCATCGTAGCTACTCAACTGATTGAAGGCGCCAATCATCTTGTTGTAGCTCGTGACAAACGTATTGATTGCCGAGCTCACTCCAACAGTATCGGCAGCTACGCTCAATTCGGTAGTATCTCCTAGCGTCTGATGTGCTTGAACCAACTCAATCGTTACGCCATCGATGGCATCCGAAATAGAGTTGCTGGATCGCGTGACCGTTTGCGAGTCGATTTCGATTATCGCGTCCTGCGCTGCGTCCATTTGCACCAGATTTCCCGTTGCCAGCTGCGAAAGACCGCTGGCATCAGTGTCGTTCAGATCGTTGTCATCCACAGTTATGGTGATTGCATTGCCGGCGCCCACTTTAGTTCCTGAAAGCAACAAGCGACTCTCAGTACCACCTACACCATCGTCGACGTTGACGATGGTGGCGTTGACAAAGGAGTTGCCGCTGGCGCTATTGATGGCGTCGCGAATCTCCGCCAGAGTATCGTTCGAACTGTCGATGGTAATAGCAAACGAGTCCATTCCCGCAGCGATGGTCAGCGTTCCCATACCCACCACAGTATCGGAATCGGCAAAACCTGCTGATCGCACCTTGTTCGTTTGGGCCAACTGAACTACTTCGATATTGTAATTGCCAATCGCAGCGGAACCCGTCGCTGACGTGGTAAAGAAATCTGTATTCTGCGATGTTGCTTTGCGATTGCTGAATGTACTGCTGGTCTTAAGGCTGGCAAGTGAGTTTTGAAAATCCGCCAGCGCGCCCTTAAGCGTACCTACCGCAGACAACGTTGCTTGCGCCTTTGCTTCCTTAGTGTCTAAGCGGTTGGATTGAACCTGTCCCTCGGCCGCCACCAACTGGCTGACCAAACTTCCGATATCGAGACCGGATCCGATGCCTGGTGATGATATTGCAGCCATTTTGCGTTACTTCGTACTCGTTACTCGCCGTGATTGAAGGTGTGGGGCCAATCCCTGGCCCCTTACACTGCGTCCGTTCCCATCAAACTAAATACAACCAAGCAAATACAAGGCCAACTACGCCTGCACCTTGAGCAACAAGCCGTCGGAGGCACTCTGGAGATACTCGGAAAGTGCGAGTATCTCCTCCGGCGGGATTTGGCGAATGATCTTGTCCGTCTCAGAATCGATCACCGTAATGATGGTGCGTCCACTCTGCTGATCGACCGTGAACTGCAGTTCACGCTGGAGGTTCTGGACGTAATCCTGAATTCGACTCACCGCCTCATCAAGTTCCCTGCGTTGGGTCTCACTGCTCTGTTCCTTCTGCTGCAGCGGAGGAAAGGTCTGGCCGTTCTGCGGCAAGGTCTGCCGCTCGACATCCGGTTCAGAGGACCCAGGCAGCTGAGGCCTCTGAGCCTGCGCAGGCCTAGAGACTAGCGTGTTCAGATTCGCTGATATCTCATTAGGCATGTCAATTCCCTCTCGATCGAAACTCTCGGAAAGGGTTCCCAGTCAAATCGAACCGGGAACCCTTCCTAAAGCTTTCCTTACTGGAGCAGCGCCAGAACGTTCTGCGGTAGCACGTTGGCTTGGGCCAGTACCGATACACCCGCCTGCTGCAGGATCTGGGCACGGGTCAGTGCAGCAGTTTCAGCAGCGAAGTCAGCATCTTGGATTCGAGACCTAGCGGCCGCCAGATTCTCGGCGGTCGCGCCCAAATTGGAGATAGTGGCTTCAAACCGATTCTGAACTGCACCCAAATCGGCACGGATTTTGGAGATGGTCTGCAAAGAGGAATCAATGATATTGAGGGCCGCCTGTGCCCCAGTCTGTGAGCTGATATCCACAGTGCTCAGCAGAGTCTGGCTAGAACCCACAGCGGTATTAGCAGCTACATTGAGGATGCTACCGGCACCAGCAGCGACACTCGAAGAGACCGAAAACGAATTATTGGAATTGAAGGTGACGTAACCGCTGACAATGATGCTGTCGCTCGCGGAATCCGTTAAGGTCTCGGAATCGGTAGCCGTACCAGAAGCATTGACAGACTGCACCGCAATGGTGGAGCTACCCGTCGAGTGGCTGAAGTTTTCAATGTTAATGTCTTTGCCATCTGCCTGGGTTAGTGTCAGCGTACCTGTGCTGTAGGTCGCGCTGATACCAGTGGTGCCGGAGTTGTTGTTGATCTCCGTCGCCAGGGCGCTCAGGTCTGTGGTGGTTACTGCTGCGGATATTGTTGCAGTTGAGCTACCACTACCCAACGTCAACGTTACGGTGCCAGCCGCGCTCAGGCCGCTCAGCACAGCACTGTTGGTTGCTTCGGCGGTCACGCCGGTAGACGCTTCCTCCGCATTAACGGCAGCAGCAACTGCGAAGGCGCTGGCACTATCGGCCACCGAAACTGTACCTGACCCCAGATTGCCCGAGATGGTCAGCGTTTGCGCTTCCACCTGGTGGGTAACACCTGCGAGGGTGGTCGCGGCATCCGAAGTTGAAGCGGAACCTTCGTCGGCTGTCGCATTCACAGCGCTCAACGAGTGATTGGCCAGATGGCTGGACGTCGCACCTGCAATCGAGAAAGCAATGGTTTGATTGGCATTAGCGCCCACCTGGAACGACTGCGTGGTAAAGGTGCCGTCAAGCACTTTCAATCCGTTGAACTCGGTAGTACTGGCAATTCGATCCAACTCACTCTTCAGCTGATTGACCTCGCTGTTGAGTGCCGCCCGGTCGGAAGCCGAGTTGGTGGAGTTGGCCGACTGGATGGCCAGTTCGCGCATACGCTGCAGCAGATTGCCGGTTTCAGACAACGCACCCTCGGCCGTTTGCGATAGCGACACGCCGTCATTGGCGTTACGGATAGCCTGGTTCAGACCACGGATCTGCGAGGTAAAGCGCTCGGAGATGGCCAGACCAGCAGCATCATCTTTCGCGCTATTGATGCGCAAACCGGAAGAGAGGCGCTGAAGTGAAACGTTCAGGTCACTCTGGCTGCGGTTAAGGTTACGCTGCGCATTCAGCGAAGCGATGTTTGTATTGACGATCTGAGGCATTGTGAAGTCTCCCCTGATGATGCCGCGGCATTGTGTTTACAGCAGCACCGTTTCTACTTGGCGGATATGCTCCGATCACCGGCGCATTTACCGCCTCCGATTTCAGGTATCGGCGGTAAGAGGGGAAACTTTAGGGTAGACAGAAAGAAGTCAACACGTTGTTTCTTAAGATAAATACTGGCAGGGCTGTGCCGAGGCCCGCCATCCCGCCGGAGCAGGTTTGAAAGAGATCTGACGGCTCCTACAGGAAATTGAACAACGACAGACCGCTGATCCGGCTGAACGACTGTTGCGCCGCCTGCAGTGCTACCAACTGCAGCTCGAAACGGCTGATGGCTTCGGCATAATCCAGGTCCTGAACTTCCGAAAGTGTCGTTTGCAACTGCAGTTGATAGTCTGCGTTAATCTCGGCCTGATTATCCAGAGCGTTGAGTCTGGCGCCCGCTCCGGCGCGCATCTCGAGAATCTTCTCCAGGCCCTGGTCCAGTTCGCTGATGGCGCGGCCGAGATCGGTGTGAAACAGGGCATCGGCAGCGGGAGCACCGCCGCCCGCTTCAAGTTCAGCCGCTATCGCCTGAACGGTATCGAACAGGCTCTGCGCGCTACTGGGTTGGACGGTAAAGCTGTCCCCTGCTGCGGGGGTTCCGGTGAGCGTCACCCCGATGCCGCCGAAATTGATCGCCTGGCCGTCCGCGTAGACCACGTTGGTTGCAATCGCACCCGATACCGAACCGGTCACCGAATAACGCAGATCGCCGGGCGTCGGTTCGGTGATGGTGATGGTGTAATTCTCCGGCACGAAACTTGTCACCACGCTGCCCTGATCGATGACACCCGTGCCTGTGTTGGCACCGTTGGCGCTGGCGACGAAGGTACCGTTACCGTTGGGTATCCGCATGAAGACTTCGAAACCCGAATCGCCGCTCGCGATCCGTCGTCCTGGCCCGACCGCCAGCAGGCGCTGACCCTGATCACCGCTGTAGCTGAATGTCGAACCCGATGCGGAAAAAGGCTGGGTCTGGGTTTTGAAACCCGCAAACAGATACTCGCCCGATTCATCCTGGCTATTGGCCACACGCAACAACCCGTCCAGCAACTCGCGCACCTCCACGGCAATGGCATCCCTGTCTTGGGCCGTATTGGTATCGTTGTTCCCCTGCAACGCCAGTTCGCGCACTCGTTGCAACGCGTTGGTGACCGATCCCAGCGCGGTCTCTTCCAGGCGCAGTTTACTCTCAGCGGCATTGATGTTCGACTGAAACTGTTCGGTCACCGACACCGACTGGCTGAGAGCCAGCACGCGCGATGCCCCCACCGGGTCATCTGCCGGCGTGAGAATACGGCGACCGCTGGAAATCTGCAGCTGCGTCTTGCTGGCGGCTGCCTGCTGATCGAGCATGGCGTTGGTCGCCTGCAGATTGATCTGAGCGGTTGAGATGCGCATGACTTACCTCCGCACGGCGCCGATCAAAGTTTCAAAAAGTGTATTGGCAGTGGCAATCACCTGCGCTGCCGCCTGATAGGCCTGCTGAAACTTCACCAGATTCGCCGCCTCCTCATCGAGGTTGACGCCCGAAATGGCATCGCGCGATACCACCGCCTGATCGAGCAGCGATTTCTGCGCCTGCTGGCTGATATCGGCCTGATGGGTCTGCACGCCGGCGCTGGCGACGAATGAAGCGTAGGCCGACTGAAAGGTGGCGGTGCCGTTCTGCAAAGTGTTCTGCGTCTGCAGACCGGCCAGTAACAACGCATTGCGATTGTCGCCCACGCCGCCGGTATTGGCCTCGATGGTGAATACATCGCCCGCGGCGGGCGTGCCGCTGAGCTGGATCGTCCAACCGTTGTAGGTAATCGAACCACCGCTGGTGTAGGCGACGTTGGTGGGATTTCCGGTGCCGGTACCAACCACATCGAAGGTCGTCGGCGGGTTATCAAAAGTGATCGTTACCGTTTGTTGCAGGTTGGCGTCAGCTGGAGGTGGCGCATTGACGGTACCGGCACTGATCACTCCGTTTCCGGTGTTGGCTAGCGCGGTGGCAGTACGAATCGGTGCAGCGGCCGCAATGGCCTCGGGTGTCGCGATGCTGAGCGCAATGTCAGCGGCCCCGTTGAGCGTCGGGCGGATCAGATAGCTGTCGCCAGACGCCAGCGCACCACTGGCGAGCGAGAACGACAAGCCATCGGCCGCGATGGCGGCGAGCGATGCGCCTGACGAGACCGTGGTGTTGTCGGAAAGCCGAATCAGCGAATAGGTACCGGCTACATAGTTGAGGCGATAGTCACTGCTAGTCAGCGTGTTCACATCGGTTATCGCCGCTGCGATCACACCGGTGCCCGTGTTGGTGGTGCTGGCAAAGGTGGTGGGACTGGTGGCCGCCAGATCGTTGAAGAAAAGGCCGCCTGGATTCCCCAGCAGATCCTGACCCAGTTGATGCTGATCGTTGAAGGTATCGGCCAACCCGATGGCTACCCGCCCCAGCTCATTGAACGCGGGATCGAGCACCTCGCTGCGAAACTGCAGCAGCCCGCCCAGCACACCGCCGGAGATCTGACCGGTGATGGGAATCGTGGTGCCACCCTGGGAGAACGCGATCTCCAGCTGGCTGGCGTCGAAGTTGCCGGGCAGGGTCGCCAGGGTGCTGGCGCGATTTCCCGCCACCAAAGTCTGACCGTTGCCGATAAAGACATTGAGAGCCCCGTCATCCTGTTCCAGCGCAGTGACTCTGACGCGCTCCGCGAGCTGACGCAGCAATTCATCGCGTTGATCCTGGAGATCGTTGGGCAGCTGTCCCTGGCTGGCCCCACCACGGAACGAGACGATCCTCTCGTTCAATGCGGCAATCGAGCTGGCAAGACCGTTGATCTCGGAAACCGTGTTGCGCAACTGCAGATCGGCGGAATTGCGCATCGAACCCAGCTGCTGGCTCAAGGTATCGAAACGCGCCGTCAACGATTCCGCTTCGCTGTAGACCGTCTGTCGCACGGCCGAGGACGTGGGAAAATCCGCGAGCTGTTGCACGGCGTTGAAAAAGCTGTCCAGGCCGGGTTGCAGTCCGGCCTGGGCATCGGCCAGCAACCGGTCGACACCCGAGGCAAACTGGTAAAAGGTCTCCGTCTGTTTGTAGGAGGTGCTGTTGTTACGCACCTCGTTCACCAGAAACTGATTGTAGATGCGCTGGGTGGTCACCACCTCGACGCCGGTACCGATAAACCCGTTGCCGCTGTATTGCGGAACGCGTTGTGTCAGATCGGTGCGCTGGCGGCTGTAACCGTCGGTGTTGACGTTGGCAATGTTGTGACCGGTTGTGGCTAACGAGCGCTGATAGGAGAGCAGCGCGGAAACACCAATGCCCAGCATGTCACCGGAGGCCATTGGGAACCTCCTCAGTGACCATCAACAATTTGGGGTACTCGCTCGCGGGCATTGAATTCGCTCCTACGAAGAGGGTATCGGCGGCAGCTCACCGGACTTGAACCGGTCGAGAATGGCGCTGATCTTGTTCGCATAGGCGGGATCGGTGGCGTAACCGGCATTCTGCAACGCCCGCACGAAACCCTTGGCGTCCCCCGCCTCCGTCAGCGCCGATGCGTAGCGGGCGCTGCCTTGCAGAAAGGCCACATAATCCTGAAAACTCTGTTCGGGGGAATCGTAGCGGCGAAACAGAGCGCGCTCGCGCACGGCAACGCCATCCACATACTCCAGGGTATTCTTGGCCACCACCGGACCATCCCAGCGACTATCCGCCTTGATGTTGAACAGATTGTGGCTGCTCGCACCCCGCGCATCAGCGATCACCGCCTTGCCCCAGCCGGTTTCGAGTGCCGACTGGGCGATAAGCACCTCCGGACCCAGGCCCAGCAGCCGCGCTGCCTTGGCCGCGTAGGGGAACAACGCCTCGATGAAACCTTCGGGAGAGTCGAACCGTGCGGGCAGGGTCGCCTGCGACTGCGGCTCAGGGGCCGCCGTCACTTCCTGATCAGCACCAGGCGTCAACCGGGTGTGCGGCGATACCGGCGCAGGCAACAACGGGCCTCGCACCTCCGAGGTGGGTCGAACTCCGGCCTCGCCCCCGAGCTGACGCACGATCGCATCCGCCAATCCCATCCCGCGTCCCTGCGACAGCGAGATCGAGAGCTGCGAATCGAGCAGGTCCCGGTACTGTTCGCTCTGGTCATTGTCAAAGATGCCTTCACCCAGACTCGCTGCGCGCATGCTCTTCAGCATCATCTGCATGAAGATCGCTTCGAATTGTTTCGCGACCTCCCCGAGAGCCTTTTGCTCATCGCTTTGCGCGCGGCCACGCAGCGCCGCCAGACCGGAAAAATCGGTGTAGACCGCAGCGGAGGGCGCAACACTCATGGCCGGCAATAACCGCTAGATGACGACCAGCTCGGCACGCAGCGCACCGGCCTCGCGCAAAGCTTCGAGAATAGCCACCAGATCACCCGGCGCAGCACCCACCAGATTGACCGCCCGGACGATGTCGTTGAGCTGCACGCCGGGGCTGAAGAGGAACATGCGATTCTTCTCCTGCGCCAGCTCCACACGACTGCGCGGCACCACAGTGGTGGTGCCACCGGCAAGCGGCGCCGGCTGACTGACATCGGCCTCCTCGCTGATGGTGACGATGAGATTGCCGTGCGATACCGCGGCTGGCATAACCCGCACATGGCTGCCTATCACCACCGTGCCGGTACGCGAGTTGATGATCACGCGCGCAGGCGCCTCGCCGGGCTCCAGCTCCACCCCCTCGAGCAGCGCCACAAAGGCGACACGCTGTGCCGGATCCTGCGGTACGTTGACCTCCACAGAGGTGCCATCCACGGGACGTGCCGTGCCTTTGCCCACCACCCGATTGACGGCCGCCGCCAGACGATAAGCGGTGGTGAAATCATGCCGGTGCAGATTGAGCGTGAGCTGGCTGCCGTCGAGGAACGGATTGGCCACGGCACGCTCCACGGTCGCACCATTGGGAATACGCCCCGCACTCGGCACATTGACCGTGATGCTCGAACCATCGGCGCCGGCCGCACCGAATCCACCTACCACCAGGTTGCCCTGCGCGATGGCGTAAAGCTCACCGTCCGCACCGCGTAACGGCGCCATCAGCAGGCTGCCACCCCGCAGACTCTTGGCATTGCCCAGGGAGGAGACCGTCACATCGATGGTCTGACCGGGTTTGGCGAAGGGCGGCAGGTTGGCATGTACCGTTACCGCGGCCACGTTCTTGAGCTGCAAATTGGTCTCCGGAGGGACAACGACACCGAACTGCGCGAGCATGCTCTTGATGCTCTGGACCGTGAACGGCGTCTGGCTGGTCTGGTCGCCGGTGCCGTCGAGCCCCACCACCAGCCCGTACCCGACCAGCTGGTTGTTGCGCACTCCCGCCACTGTTGCGAGATCTTTGACGCGCTCGGCAAACACCGCGCTGGTGGCAAACAGCGTGGCGAAGAGCAGCACCATGATGGTCATCAGCCTCGTGAACTCGGATCCCCTAGTCATTGCCATTACCTCAAACTGCCTCAGAAGGGCCAGAAGGCCAGAAAGAACTTCGACAGCCAGCCATGCTTGCTGGCATCGGCCACCTCGCCGGAGCCGGAGTAGATGATCTGCGCATCGGCCACCTGGGTGGAGAGCACCGTATTGTTGGAGCGGATATCAACCGGGCGCACGATGCCCGATAAACGCACGAACTCGTCCCCTCGGTTCAACGTCAGCACCTTCTCACCACGCACCATGAGATAGCCATTGGGCAGCACTTCGACGACGGTGACTGTGATGTTGCCCGTCAGGCGGTTGCTCTGGCTGCTTTCGCCGCTGCCTTCGAACTCCTGGTTGGAATCCAGGTTGGCGGCGAGGAACTCTTTCCCGTCCTTGGTGACGGGCCCACCCAACAGCGTCGGCCCGGCGATGTCGACCTCGTTGTCCTTTGCGGTTTTGGTACTGTTGCTCTTGGTGGCGTTGGTGGTCTCCTGCAACGTGATGGTAAGGATGTCACCGACGCGTCGCGCGCGCTGATCCTCAAACAGCCGCACGCCGAAACCCGTCTGGTAGATGGCGCCGTTATTGACGCGGCTGGTCTCCGGCAGCGCGGGACGCGGCGGCGCATAAGCAGGATCGCGCACCGGCTGGCTGGCCACGCAGCCGCTCAGCATCCACACGCTGATCACAATGCACAGTTGGCGCGCTGTGTTATTCATGGCTGACTCCCGATCCCTCTACAACGCATCACAGTTGGTTGGTCACGAACTGCATCATCTGATCGGCCGTGGAGATGGCCTTGGAATTCATTTCGTAGGCACGCTGAGTCTCGATCATGTTGACCAGTTCCTCCACCACATTGACGTTGGAGGACTCCAGCGATGCCTGCACCAGGGTGCCCAATCCGGTCAGACCCGGTGTCCCGGTCTGCGGCGTACCGCTGGCGGCGGTCTCTTTGAACAGGTTCTCACCCACCGGCTGCAAACCGGTCGGGTTGATGAAATCGCTCAACTGTATGTTGCCGACATTGGTCGGTGCGGTATTACCGGCCACCATCACCGAAACCGTGCCATCGGTACCGATCGTGATGCTCTGGGTGTTGGCGGGAATGGTGATCGCCGGCTGCAATTGATAGCCGCTGGAGGTGACGATCTGCCCCTGGGCATCCATCTGATACGAACCGTCACGGGTGTAGGCAACGCTACCGTCGGGCATCAGAATCTGAAAAAAGCCGCGTCCCTGAATAGCGACATCGAGATGATTGGCGGTCTGCACCAGACTGCCCTGGGTAAAGGTCTTCTCGGTGGCCACGGTGCGCACGCCGGTCCCCAGCTGCAGGCCCGAGGGAAGCTGGGTGTCCTGGGAGGTCTGGCCACCCGGCTGGCGCACGTTCTGGTAGAGCAGATCGGCAAACACAGCGCGGCTGCGTTTGAAACCGGTCGTGTTCACATTCGCCAGGTTGTTGGAGATGACTGACATGCGCGTCTGCTGCGCTTCCAGTCCCGTCTTGGCGATCCACATCGATTGACTGCTCATAATCCTGTTCCCCTTACCCTGTGATTCAGTGGTTCTAGCCCGTAATCCGCATCAGTGACGCTGAAGCGGCATCGTTGTCCTCAGCCTCTTTCATCAGCTTGACCTGCATTTCAAAACGTCGCGCCAGTTCGATCATGTTGACCAGCGCATCCACGGAGTTGACGTTGCTCGACTCCACGACGCCCGAAGAGAGCCGAACTTCGGCGCTGGGCTCTGCGGTGGCCCCGCCACGCAGTCGCAAAAGCCCATCGCCCAGTTTCTCAAGTTCAGCCGCGGGTGGATCGACCAGCTTGATGCGATCGACTTCGGTGAGTGTCGTGGCAGCCTGTCCCACCGGCCGAATCGAGACGGTACCGTCGGCCCCGATCTCGATTTTTTCGGCCTGCGGCAGAGCGATCGGACCACCACTGCCCAACACCGGGTAACCGGCACCGGTGGTCAACAGACCTTCGGGTGTAACGCGGAGATCGCCCGCCCGGGTATAGGCCTCGCTGCCATCGGGAGCCTGCACGGCCAACCAGCCATGACCCGCGACGGCGACATCCAGCTCACGGCCGGTCTGCTGCATGGAGCCGAAGGAAAGATCCACCCCCGGCCGTTCGCTCATCGACCAGACCCGGCTGGGTTGACCGTCGCCAAACTGCGCCATGGCGCGGAAATGGTTGAGATCGGCGCGGAATCCGGCGGTGTTGACGTTGGCCAGATTGTGGGCGTTGGCCGACTGCGCCACCATCACCTGCTTGGCGCCGTTCATGGCCAGATAGATCATGCGGTCCATTTGTCGTTTGTCTCCGCGTCATTTGTAGGAGCGGATTTATCCGCGATCGGTCGCCGGGTTTTCCAGGGCGTTTTCGCGGCTGAAGCCGTTCCTACAGTCATCTACTAACGAATATTGATGATGGTCTGAGTGACCTGATCCGCGGTGGAGATCACCTGCGCATTGGCCTGGAAGTTGCGCTGTGCAGTGATCAACTTCACCAATTGCTGCGAGAGGTCGACGTTGGACTCCTCCAGCGCTCCGGACTGGATCAATCCCAGTGTTCCGGTTCCCGCCGTACCTGTCAGCGCGGCGCCCGATTCAAAGGATTCCGCCCAACTGGTTTCGCCCAACTGGCGCAGACCCTGCACATTGTTGAAGGTGGATAGCGCCACCTGCCCGACGACCTGTGACTGGCCGTTGGTGAAACGCCCGAAGATCGTGCCGTCCTGCTCGATGTCGATGCTGCTCAGACGTCCGGTCGGATAACCGTCCTGTGTCAGACTGGCTACCGTGAAGGCGCTGCCGTATTGAGAGGTACCTGCATAACGGAGCTCCAGGTTCAGGTTCGCTCCGCCTGTGGCAGCCGCCAGCGATGTCGAGGTATAGGCGGCACTGGTACCGGCGACCGTGCCGACGGGTAGCACCGAGGTCAACACACCTGCGTTGTTGAATCCCATAACGACCGGGTCACCCGCTACGCCGCCAGAGGGTATGATTTCGATTGGCGTCCCCCCTGGGGGTGTCACATAGAGGTAACTGTTCCAGGTATTGGCCGCAGTACGCCGGTAGTAGGTCGTCGCCAGCAAGCCGTTGCCCAACGAGTCGTATATGGTTGCCGAGGTGGAGTGGTTGAACGTCGCAGGGTCGGCCGGTGTGAACAAGGTCGCCGCAGGAATGATGGTGGCATTGGCATCCAGATTGAGCGCCAGATTCGCCGTCGCAGTTGCCGAGGGCGCGATATTGGCGGTGGAGATAACCATGTCACCGAGTGCGCCGGTGATATTGCCAGCCGCATCCGCCAGAAAACCTGTCAGGCGCTGATTCTGGTTGTTGACGATGTAACCCTGATTGTCGGCGTGGAAGGCACCGGATCGCGAATAGAGCGTGTTGCCGTTTTCGTTGAGACGGAAGAATCCCTCGCCGCTCACCGCCAGATCGAGTGGGCTTTCGGTAAAGCTCAGATTGCCCTGGGTGAACTGCTGGGCCACGTTGGAAAGCTGCACACCCTGACCGATGGCGTTACCCGCGGTACCCAGGTTGCTCACGGCGAAGATGTCGGCAAACTCGCCGCGTGACTGCTTGAACCCCGTCGTGCCGCTATTGGCGATGTTGTTGCCAATAATGCTGAGGTCTGCGCTGGCGGCATTCATACCGGTTAGTGCAATTTCGAAAGGCATGGTGCTATCTCCTCATCCCAACAAACGTTGTGTTAAAGAATCTGCCGGACCTGCGCTAAGCTCACCGAGCCGAGCACTCCCAGATCGACCGTTAATCCCCGTCCCCCACTGCCCAGCGTTACGCTGCGCACATCGGCTTCGATCAGCGTGGTGGCGGAGGTGCTCTCGCCGTTGTAGAACGTTTCGGCTCGCACCTGGTAGAGCCCGGGTTGCGCGTAGGTGCCGTTGTCGGCAAGCCCATCCCACTGGAACTGCGCCAACCCGGCGGGCTGACTGCCCATGCTGATCTGGCGTACCAGGGCACCCGCACTGTCGTAGACACCGAGTGTGAGCTGTGAAGTACTGGCGGGAAGCTCGACCGCACCGCTGATGGCACCGCCACTCTCGAGCTGACCGCGACTCATCGGCACCAGCACCTGCCGGTCCACCAGGGCCGCGGCCTGCAGCGCCTGACTCGATTGGACGGAGCTATTCAACGATGCGAAGGACTCCTGCAGATCCTGGATACCCGAAACGGTTCCGAACTGCGCGATGTCGCCAAGGAACTCGCCGCTTTCCATGGGCTTCATGGGATCCTGATTCTTCAACTGCGCCACCATCAGTTTCAGGAAATCCTCCTGTAAGAGCTGATCGTTCGCTTTGGTCGGTTGTGCCTGCGCGGCACCGAGGCCCAAGGCTGAAAAAATGTCGCTTTCTATCGCCGTCGTCATGATTGGCTCCTTACTGACCCAGTGTGAGAGTTCGCAGCAGCAGATCTTTGGAAGTGTTGAAGACCTCGACGCTGTTCTGATACGAGCGCGACGCGGAGATCATGTTGGCCATCTCCTCCACCACATTGACGTTGGGAAGAAAGATGTTGCCGTCGGCATCGGCCTGCGGGTGATTGGGCTCGAAGCGTCGTTGCAAGGGGGCGGCACTCTCGACTATGCCGGCAACGCGCACACCTGCTGACGCGGGATCGCCCAACTTGTCGAGCACGGTTTGAAACACCGGCTCCCGCGCCCGGTAGGTCTCACCCACGCTACTGGAAACACTCTCCGCATTGGCAAGGTTGCTGGCGGTGACGTTGAGGCGCACGGTTTGCGCGCTGAGCGCCGACCCGGCGATGTCAAAGATATTGAATAGCGACATGATTACTCTCCCCGAATCGCAGTCAGCAGACCGCGGATGCGGCTATTGAGGAAGGTCAGGCTGGCTCGGTACTGCAGGGCGTTCTCGGCAAAGGCTGCCTGCTCCTGCGAGGCGTCTACCGTGTTGCCGTCCAGCGAGGCGTGAAGTGGCATCCGATACGCCAACTCCGGCATCGCAGCGTTGGCGCCGGCGCTGGGGATATGGGCCGGATGACTGACCTTCAACATCCCCGCGCCTTGCTGCGCACGATCCAACACGGTGCGAAAATCGAAATCGCGCGCCTTGTAGTTGGGGGTATCGACGTTGGCGAGATTGGAGGCGAGCACCTCCGCACGACGAGCACGCAAGGCGAGCGCATCAGTGTGGATACCCAGGGCGGAATCGATGTTTATCGGCACTGCTCTCTCCGGACTTTAGCCTGTTTGGCCAAAACCAGAGCAACCGCTGTGCCAGTTTTACTTATTCTTTTAGATACAACTGCTTAGAAAACGGCGAGCACCCCAAAGCGGCAAGGATTGCCGGTGGCGGCAAGAAGAATCGCGGCTAAGCGGAAGGACTGATGCGGCAAACCCACCCCCGGGCTAACCCCGCAAGCGGTAGACCACACCCGGATTGCAGCGCACCATTTCAAAGGCATCGGAGTGCGCCGAAATGGACTCGGACGAGCCCAGGAAGAGATAGCCGCCAGGATTGAGGACCTTCGCCATACGTCCGATGATGTCGCGTTTGAGATCATTGGAGAAATAGATCAGCACGTTGCGGCAGAAGATTACGTCGAATCGCCCCAACAGCGAGTAGTTCCCCAAAAGGTTGGCCTCGCGAAACGCGGCCCGGGCCTTGATCTCTGGCCGCACCTCCCATTCGTCGTCCGCCTTACGGAAGTAGCGCTGCTGACGCTCGGTGCTGACGCCCCGCCGGATGGCCGCCTCGTCGTAGCGTCCGTCCTTGGCCTGACGCAGCACGCTCGGCGAGATATCGGTGCCGATAATCTGCACATCGGCGGGTAGCGCACCAGGATTGGTCGTCCGCCACTCCTGGGTGGTGATACTGATCGAGTAGGCTTCCTGGCCGGATGAGCATGCTGCCGACCACACTCGCAACGGCCCCCGCCCGAGCCGGGCGAGTTCCGGATAAATCCTGCTTTTCAGAACATCGAAGGGGTAGCCATCGCGAAACCAGAAGGTCTCGTTGGTGGTCATGGCATCGATCACCAACTCGCGCAATCCGGAATTGGGGCTGCGGCGCAACCGGCTCAATAACTCGTCCAAAGAATCCAGTTTGTTCTCCTGCATCACACGATGCAGACGGCTGCTGACCAGGTAATGGCGATTGTCACCCAATACAATGCCACAGGAATCCTCCAGAAAATGCTGAAACCCTTTATAGGCTTCAGGTGAGACGGTGGCATTCAAAAGTGACTTGCTCCCCTGCCGCTGTTCAGCGCCGGACGGGTTCGTTCTTTCGCCGGACCATTGTTTCTTTACAACTGCTGCGTCGCAGCATAGCGTATACCGCAAGCAACAACTACCCAATCGAGCGGTGTTTATAAGGGCTTGTCGCCGGCGCTCAACCGCCGACCGGCTCACCACCACCCAATTCACGGATGGTACCAAGTACCACGTTGGCGAACTCCTCGGCGTCGAATTTCGCCAGAAACCGATTAGCGCCCACCTTCTCGACCAACGCCTGATTGAAAACGCCACTCAGTGAAGTATGCAAAATGACGAACAATCCGGCCAAACGAGGATCTTTGCGTATCTCGGTCGTGAGTGTATAGCCATCCATTTCGGGCATCTCGACATCCGAGATCACCATGGCGATACGCTCCTGAATCGGTCCTTCATCCGCCCACTTCCTCAGCGTGTCAAGCGCCTCGCGGCCATTTCTGGCGATCGTGCAGTCAACACCTATTTTCTTTAGGGAGTTCATGATCTGCCGGCGAGCAACCATCGAATCATCCACGGCAAGAATGTGTTTGGGCAACGCCGTCTCGACCGGTGCAGAAAACGCGAATTCTTCGGGCAGTTCATCGCCGCGCTTATTGATCTCGGAAAGAACCTTCTCGACGTCAATGATTGCGACCATCTGGCCTTCGACCTCGGTCACCGCTGTCATGTAGCTGCCCTTACCGGTGCCCTTGGGAGGTGGGAGCACCTCTTCCCATCTTTTGTTGGCGATCTTGTCCACCGACCCGACCAGGAAACCCTGCAGCGTGCGGTTGTATTCGGCGATAATGACGAACCCACCCTCGCCGCCAAGGCTGGGGCCACCAATGGAGAGCGACAGGTCGATGACCGGCAATGTTTTGCCGCGCATATTGGCAATACCGCGTACTTTAGGATCAGAACCCGGCAACTTGGTAAGTGCCGGACAGTGGATCACCTCTTGAACCTTAAACACGTTGATTCCATAGATCTGCTTGCCCGCCAGTCGAAACAACAACAATTCCAACCGGTTATGCCCGGCTATCTGCGTACGCTGATCGACTCCTTCGAGGAGTTTGCTCATCGTGTGAACCCCTTACCGATTGATTTGCCCACTGCTCTCATCGAGTAGCAAGTTGGGCACACAACTTGCAGATATCGGTCAGAGAGACGGAATCTTGACAAACCATGAATATCTATCGAAATCATAGGAAGCCAATTGGTCGGTTACAAGAAGCGCTGCGCCCGGCAAGGCGGAGCGCTCTGCGACGACTCAGTGCTTGGACAACGATCGCACTGGTGTGGCTGACACCGCTTTCAGCGGCATCGCTACTGCAGCCACATGACTCGATCCGCTTGGCCGCCAAAACCCATCTGGAGAACAACCCTCCGGTGGGTGAGGGGCGCACTGAATTCACGATCGGCCATCTCGACTCCCGGCTGCGCCTGCAACAGTGCGCCGCAGCGCTGGAAGTGTTTCGCCCCCCCGGCGGCCGCAACTCCGGGCACACCACCTTGGGCGTGCGCTGCAGCGGTCCCAAGCCCTGGAAGCTCTACATCCCGGTCACAATCAAGGTCTATCGACCAGTGGCAGTGGCCCAGGGCGCGCTGCTGCGCGGTGCGTTGCTCAGTGCAGCGGATATCGAACTCGTCGAGAAGGACGTGTCACGTCTCGGCTACGGCTTTATTGCCGACCCTTCGAACGCGGTAGGCAAGGAGTTGCGTCGGTCGGTGACGGCAGGGACGGTATTGACGCCGCACCATCTTGCCGCCCCCCACATCGTCGAAAGAGGTCAAACAGTCATCATCGTCGCCAATTCCGGCGGCATCGAGGTCCGCATGGCCGGCGAAGCACTTGCCGATGGTGCCCACAACGACCGTATTCGCGTGCGCAACAACAAAACCCGGCGCATCGTTGAAGGGACAGTGAGCGCCCCGGGTGTGGTCCAGGTACTGATGTGAAGGTGATTGAAACCGTCAACGACCCGGAACTGCTATACTTTGCGTCAGTCAGGCGCTTGATATCGCAGTGAAATAATTTCTTCGTCCGGCGCTAAAGTTTGCCAGCGACCAGCCGCTAACCACGTTGCGAGGAACCAAGGAGTAAACCAGACAATGCCAATCGAAATCAGCAACGGAACACCCCAGCGGGTCCCCTACGACACGGGTGAAGGATCACAGATCAATGGTACACGCAGTGCACCCAGCGTGGAAAAGCAGGAGACAGGCAAACCAAACACCTTCGACACGGTGAGTCTCACCGACACCGCTGCCAATCTGCAGAAGATCAATCAGACCATCAACGAGCTTCCGGTCGTCGACAACCAGCGCGTTGAAGCCATTCGCCAGGCCATCGCGAATGGCAGCTACGAGATCAATCCCCAGCGCACCGCCGAGAAATTGATCGGATTTGAAGCCGCGCTGAGCGCCGCGCGCAAAGACGCCTGATCGACTCGTGTCTGCCCCCGCCACTGCCGAGCGCCTGCTGCAGATTCTGAACCAGGGCGTTGAGCATGCAAACGCCCTGTTGAGTGCATTGCGTGACGAGCACGATGCCCTTCAGCAACGCTCCGCATCAGCCATCGAAGCGGCATTGGAGCAAAAAATCCAACGGCTGGCTGTGTTCGAGAAACATGAAGTTGAGCGACGGGCACTGCTCAAAGCGCTACAGGTAACCGACAGCCGCCAGGCGGTTGATGGCTTTATCGCCGCGCAGCCCGCTCATGCATCCACCCTCAGGCAGCGCTGGAACCAGCTGCTCAAACTCGCCGATGAATGCCGCAACCAGAATCAACTGAATGGCGCCTTGGTTGACACGCAACGTCGTCATGTCCAGCGCGCATTGGATATCCTCAGCGGTACACCTGAAACGGCAACCTACGGACCAAGCGGCGCCACCGATCGCCGCAGCGGGTCGCATACGCTTGCCAAGGCCTGAGTTACACCAGCGCCACTCAGTTCAAGGCGCTTGATCAGCGGCCCCGGGCATGGTTTGCTGACACCATGTCCTTGCATAACTCCACCATTACCGGGCGTACCCAGATCATGCGGCTGTTTAATCATCTGCAGGATCTGCAGTGTCCCGTCACTGTCGAAATCAAGGATCTGCCCCATCAGCAAAGACCGATTCTCGCCGTCAATCCTGATGCTGACTATCTGGTGCTCGACGTGAGCGTTCCCAAGGGGCGCTCCTTTCCCGGCAGCGGGCAGGCTGTAAAAATCAAAGCGGCGTTCCACGGTGAGGAGGCCGCATGCGCCACCCACATTCTGGAATCGGCAGACATGGCGGGCAAGGCACTGCTGCGAGTTCACCTGCCCGGGGCCGTCGAATACCGGCAACGACGCGTGTACTTTCGCATTTTGCTCGATACCCTGACGCCCATTCCCGTAACACTGGTTGACGAAGAGAATGGCAGCCTGTCCGGCACCCTGGAGGATATTTCGCTGGGCGGGTTGGCGGTACGTCTTGCCTGCGATCCGAATCAGCCGCAGATTCACGCAGAATTGTGTCTGATCCACCTGCCCGGCGGCGAGGTCTTTCACAGCGAAATCGAGCCGACCAACACCCGGGCCATCGGCAGCGACACCCTCCGCATTGGGTCTCGACTCTGCCGTACCAACGATGCGCAGCTGCGCAAACTGGAAAGATTCATGCGTCAGATCGAACGCGAACAACTCAAGAAGCGCACTGATTGAACCGGAACCTATCCGGCCAGCTCCGGATAATCGTGTGACATTCGCACCCAATCCGCAGGATCATCGACGTCCCACAGCACCGCGGGCTCCTGCCATGACCAATCCTGATCGAGCAGTTTCGCTCGAGTCTGCTCCATCACCAGATCGGTACCCCAGGCAATCTCAGTAAACAGCCATGGCGCAGGGTGTCGCAGGCCAATCGCCACATACCCGCCATCTTCAGCAGGTAACAACACCGCGTCATGACCCGCGATCAGCGCATCAAGGCAGGCGGCGAGATGACCGCGCTCCAATGCCGGGCAGTCGGTACCGATCAGCAATGCAGCGTCCGCTGTGGCCAATACAGTGCACAGCGCATCCGCCATACGCACACCCAGATCCCCCTCGATCTGGGCAAACAACGCGATGGGGTGGGCGGACGCAAGCTCTCCGAAGATTGGATGATCGCAGCTTGGTGTACACCACAGCTCAACGGGTGCCAGCCGCGACCGAACCGCCAGTTCGACCGTCCGGCGCAGCAACCGCGCCTGTAGATCGGCGGCACCCTGAGCATCCAGCACGGGAATCAATCGTGTCTTGCTAAACCCTGCCTGCGGCGCACGCGAGAAGATCACCAACCTTGCGTTTGGATAGCGATACGATTCAATCACGATCGTAGCGCCTGGCGAGAACTGCCGGATCGGTGCCAAGAAAATAGGCGAGGCGCAGCCGCCACATCAGCCAAATCGTGCGCATCGCGCCTTTGCGCTCCCAACGGCGACTCGACGTGACCACCACAGACGGCACACAGGCGGGTCGACCCAACCGTTTGAGGGAGCGGCTTATGGCGATGTCTTCCATCAGCGGAAGATCGGGAAACCCGCCCACTTCCTCAAACCAGTCACGGCGTACGAACAGGGCCTGATCACCGGTCGCGATCCCGCTCCAGCAGGAACGCCAGTTCATCAGCCGCTCAACCACCCGCAACATCCGACCGCGACCACTGAGACGCACGTTGAATCGACCCCAGCCGTGCGATTCAAGCGCACGAGTAATCTGCTCGAGCCCATCGCCGGGGGGGATGGTGTCCGCGTGAAGAAACCAGAGGATCGCTCCGTTGGCGCGATCCGCTCCAGCGTTCATCTGGCTACCGCGTCCGGCGGGCGATTGAAGCATGAGATCCGCCAGCCCCTCGCTGCTATCCAGCGTACCGTCCCGGCTACCGCCATCGACAACGATGATTTCGCAGCCCGGTCGCCGCCTCCATGGCTGCAACCGTTGCAGCAATGCTGGAAGTGATACCGCCTCGTTCAGAGCGGGAATAATGATGCTGATCGAGGGCACCATAGCGCAGACGAGCCGAGGCTTGGCGAGCGAATCAGCTCAACGCACCACCGCAACTGCTGCCCTGCCCGGCCGTACAGCCATAGCAATGATCGCCTACTACGATGTCGTTGCCCTCCAGGTCCCGTCCGACGAGCTCCGAGATATGGCTATGGGGTTTGCCACGCCAACCAAACGGCAGCGCCAGCATCTGATTGAAATCGCAATCGTGCAGATAACCGCGCCAATCGACGCTGAGCAGCGAGAGACACATGACTGTCGAGAGATTCTCCGGCCGCGAGGAATCGCGCAGCAGCCGCATATAGCCCTCAAACTGGCCTTTGGAGACCAGCATGCTACCGAAACGCTGAATCGGCATGTTCGTGATCGTCAGGAGTCGATTGAACTTGACGCCGTAGCGTCCCGCCAACTCGCGTTTATAGTCGGCCTCCAGTTCCACCTGCGCCGGGGGAAGCACCGCGCCTTGAGGGTTATAGACCAGATTCAGAATCAGACCGCTCGCAGGATCGCCGTACCCTGATGCGTTCAGGCGCTGCAAACCCCGGATGCTCTTGTCGAAAACCCCTTTGCCGCGCTGTTGATCCACATTCTCTTCCAGGTAACACGGCATCGACGCGGTTACCTCGACACCGTTGGCAACGAGAAATTCGGTCAGATCCTCCTGCCCGGGCTCTTCCAGTATGGTCAGGTTACAGCGATCGATCACCTTGCGTCCCTGCTTGCGGGCCTGCTTGACCAAGTGCCGAAAATGGGGATTGAGCTCGGGGGCGCCCCCCGTAATATCCAGTGTGTTTGCTGTGCTGGCAGCGAGAAACCGCAGCACCTGATCGACCGTCTCGACACTCATCGATTCCGACCGTCGCGGCCCCGCATTCACATGACAATGGACACACTGCTGGTTGCATAAGTAGCCCAGATTGACCTGCAGGGTCTCCAGCCGCTGGCGGCGCAGCGCGGGGAAGTCCGAGGTGACGAGAAACGGTCTTGTCGAATGCATAAAGGCTCCTGTGACTGGTCTTTTCCGAGTGGATACCACAACTGCCGAACCTGTTCCCCCGGACGCGACAGCGAATTGCCGCTCACTTATCGCGAGCTCACCTCGGTGCCGCAATGGTAGCGATCCCCTCCCTGGTCACGCAATGTGCGGCATCATCCTGGTCAAACATCGATAAGGAGACCGGTAAAACCCCTGTATGCTTACACCGGCGATGGTCTGGCGAGCAACAAACACCGGTGTTAGAATAGCGCGCCTCGCGCCAGCCTGATGTACCGGCGCGACACCATTTCGGGGCGGTAGCTCAGCTGGGAGAGCGTCGCGTTCGCAATGCGAAGGTCGGGAGTTCGATCCTCCTCCGCTCCACCATCACAACAAAGGGCCGACTTCTTGTTGGCCCTTTGCTTGTTCACCGCTCCAAACCACCGTCGTAAAAACACCGGCAAACTCACTGAATTCCCGTCGCAACCCGTTGCCGCTCGTTCACGTTACCCCCATCACGTCAGGGTTTGCTAAAATCCCGGGATCGTTCGATCAAACACGTTGCGGAAGAAAGCGCAACGGTCCGTGCCGCCCCGGTAGCTCAGTCGGATAGAGCGACCCCCTCCTAAGGGGTAGGTCGGGGGTTCGACTCCCTCCCGGGGCACCATCTTTTCTATCTCAACCTACCCACCTCGATGCTCTACCGACATTGCCAATGCGGCGGGGAATGGGAACCCTCGCGGCGGGTTGAAACCGCGATGCGAGCCTGGAGGGTGCGGCGCAGGATGATGAGCAACCCGTCAAGGGGTAAAGAACTCTCCTTTCACCTCAGCGACGCTGACCAGCACCCTGCAAACTGCCGCAGGACACAACCCGGATTTTGAATCTTTGCAACGTCACGCCCTGTCAGACGTTTCGCCCGAATGCTGCTCAGCCCTTCCGGCGCACAGACACCTTACTGTCGTTGCCGCTGAACCATCACAACGTTGGGCAACTCGTTGAGCTTGGCCAGGATACGGCTCAGTTGGTCGAGCCCGCCGATCTCCAAGCGTAAGGACATATGCGCCATGTGCTCGCGGCGATCAGTCGTGGTATTGAGCGACAGCACGTTGACCTTCTCGTTGGCCAGCAGATTGGTGATATCGCGCAGCAACCCGGCACGATCATACGCCTGGACCTGAACGTCGACCGGGTAGTGCTCTCCAGCTTCAACACTCCACTGCACTTCAATCAGCCGCGCACGATGATCTTCTGTCATGCGCAGCACATTGGAACAGGTGCGCCGATGAATCGTCACGCCACGGCCGCGGGTTATGTAACCGATTATGGGATCATTGGGTACCGGTTTGCAGCACTTTGCCATTTGGGTAAGCAGATCGCCCACACCTTCGATACAGATATCGCCACTGCTGGTGCGCGTTTTATGACGACGCATCGGTAGCTGTACCGCCGCATCCGCCGGGGGCGACTGCAGGCTTTCCATTACGTGCACCATCTGCGCGGCGCTCACGTCACCTCTGCCTAAGGCCAACCATAGATCCTCAATCCTGGCCATGTGAAACCGCTCCAGTAGCTTGTCGGCGCTGCGCGGCTCGACTCCCAAACGATGCAGCTCACGCTCCAGCACGGCGCGTCCCGCCGCCAGATTCTTTTCGTGATCCTGCTCGGCGAACCAGTGCCGTACTTTGGAGCGGGCACGCGACGTTGCCAGGTAGCCAAGATGCGGACTCAACCAATCGCGGCTCGGCTTGCCCTGCTTGGTCGTCAGTATCTCCACCTTTTCACCGCCGCTTAACTTGTAAGTCAGTGGAACGATGCGACCATCCACCTTGGCGCCGCGGCAACGGTGCCCGATATCCGTATGCACGCGGTAGGCGAAATCCAATGGCGTCGCACCCGCCGGCAAATCGATGATCTTTCCCTGTGGAGTGAAGACGTAAACGCGTTCCTCGGCCGATTCTGTGCGGAAATTATCGAGAAACTCCGCTGAATCGGCCATCTCCTCCTTCCACTCCATCAACTGGCGCATCCAGTTGATCTTGCGCTCGAATCCCGGATCCCGACGCACGCCTTCCTTGTAACGCCAATGCGCGGCCACGCCCAATTCCGCGTGCTGATGCATTTCATGCGTGCGGATCTGCACCTCCAACGTCCGACCCTTAGGACCCACAACCGCGGTGTGCAGTGAGCGATACAGATTCTTCTTGGGATTGGCGATGTAGTCGTCAAATTCACGCGGTATGTGCTGCCACAGGCCGTGCACAATGCCGAGCGCTGCGTAACAGTCGCGCACCTCTTTGACCAGAATCCGGATTGCGCGAACGTCGTAGACCTCTTCGATTTCGACACCTTTGCGCTGCATCTTCTTCCAGATGCTATAGATGTGTTTGGGGCGACTGCTGACATCAGCCTCGATACCGTGCTCGGCCAACGATTCACGCAACCGCGATACCACGTCCACCAGATAGCGCTCGCGATCAACCCGCTTCTCGGCGAGACTCTTCGCCAATTTTTTGTAGATAGCTGGATGGAGATAACGAAAAGCGAGATCCTCCAGCTCCCATTTCAATTGCCAGACACTGAGGCGATTGGCCAAGGGGGCGAAGATATCCAAGGTCTCACGCGCCGCACGCACCTGCTCTGCTTCATCCAGTTCCCGCGCTAATCGCATATTGTGGACACGCAGCGCCAGTTTTATGAGCACCACGCGTGCATCGTTCACCATTGCCAACAGCATCCGGCGCAGACTCTCCGCCTGAGACTGGTCGTCTACGGTGCGATCGGCTCCGCTGGCCTGCTGATGTTCGCGTATTGCATCCATCTGCAAAACGCCCTCCACCAATGCGGATACCGTGGCGCCGAAGCGCTCCTTGACCTGTTCCAGCGACACCCTGCCCTCGGCAGTCACGCCGTGCAGCAATCCCGCCGTCAGACTCTCACGATCGAGATTGAGTTCAGCCAGAATATCCGCGACTGCGAGTGCATGACCGACCCCGATGCACGGATCAATTGCCGTCTCCTCACCGTAAGCCGCGATCAGAATTTCACCCGCCCTTGACAGGTCTTTGATCTCGCCGGGATCCCGACCCGAGGTCGCAAGTTTATCCGCCCAGCGCGCGAATCCCGCCCGGCAACTGCCTTCATAAGCAACGGTGGAGTTGCTGCCGCTAACCATAAGATTGCTCTACCATTGACGCATCCACTGGATATTCAGAGTTTGCGAATTCCGACAAAACGGTTTTGCTCATCGTATTGCAGTGCAAACTCTCCATTGACACCCGTATGTGACAAAAAGGGGCGCAAAATGTTTGCAGGAAAGCGGATACTCCTGCCATCTGCGGCGCGGACCGCAACCTGGCGCACCTCACCTCGATAGTATGCGAGGTAATCCCTGGCGGATATCGCAAGCTGGAACCGGATTTCTTTGATGGGGACCATTTGTTGCCGCCTATTCTAACGCGTTCGCCAAGCCAGGGCAGAGGCTGCTGGCGTTAATAGCCAATATGCGGTATTTGTAGCGTTGCTCAATGAATCGCTCTTGCCCTGACACCTGGATCGGCATCTAATAGAGATGACCAACCAGGAGTACCACGTAGCTCAAGTACCTCGATAGATCTGTTGACGCTTGAAAAGGAGGGGCCACATGCCAGCACCATACGAACCCCGCGTGGGAGATTGGTATAAGAAACTGGGCGGTGATTCCTTTGAAATAGTCGCCGTCGATTTTGACGACCAGACAGTGGAGCTTCAGTACTTCGGTGGCGAAGTCGAAGAGTTGGAGTTCGACAGCTGGTACGAGCTCGAAATCGATGCCATCGACCCGCCGGAGGACTGGTCCGGTCCCTTCGACGATCTGGAAGCGGACGATTTCGGTGACAATGGCGTCGCCATGCGACCCGAGGTCTCCGATTTTCTCGACGAGATCGACCGCGAAGATTGAATCGACAGGTATCCTCACGCACCCATCGTCGAATGCAACAAGCGCTTCAGTTTTTTCCCTCGTCACATACTGTACGCGGATCCGCAGACATCGTGTCATGACGACAGCGGACAACTCCGTGCAGCTGCAGGCGTTGCTGGGCATGATCGAGGCGGACGCCCGCAGCACCGCCGATCTTACCGGGCGCGGCAGTTTTTCTCAGCGGGTCATGGATGCCGTTGGCGCTGTCCCGCGCCACGAATTCATCCCGAACGACCTCTCCATTGCGGCCTACGACAATCGACCTTTACCGATCGGAAAAGGGCAGACCATATCCCAGCCCTATATCGTGGCACTGATGACCGATCTCCTCGATCCGCAACCCGGGGATATCGTTTTGGAGGTCGGTACGGGCTCGGGGTACCAGGCCGCGGTGCTGTCGCTTTTGGTGCAGCAGGTCTTCAGCACCGAGATCATAGACTCACTCGCCCAGGCTGCGGCGCAGCGTCTTTCGCGCCTGGGTTATGACAACACGCAGATCCGGACTTGCGACGGTTATTACGGATGGCCGGAGGAAGCGCCTTTCGATGGCATTCTGATCACGGCCGCAACACCGCAGGTACCGCCTCCGCTGATCGAACAACTGCGGCCGGGCGGGCGGCTCGTCGCCCCGCTGGGTACACCTTATAGCCACCAGACGCTGGTCCTGCTCGAGAAAGACGCGAACTGCACCATCACGGTTCGGAACATACTGCCGGTGGCGTTCGTGCCGTTGACCGGCTCCCTGGGCGAGGCGTAGTTGGCGCTCAGTCGAACTGGTGAGATATCAGGCCATCCGCCAGTTTAGGTTCAAACCAGGTTGACTTGGGTGGCATCACTTGATGGGCATCGGCCACGGAGATCAACTGTTCCATGGTGGTCGGGTGGAGGGCAAAAGCCACTGCCATCTCCCCGCTGTCCACCCGGCGCTCCAGTTCGGACAGACCGCGGATACCACCGACGAACTCGATACGCTCGTCGCGCCGTGGATCGACGATCCCCAGCACCGGGTCGATGAGGTAGGTCTGCAAAAGACTGACGTCCAGCCGCTCGACCGGATCTTCCGGCAGCAGCTCTTCCGGAAAGCGCATCCGGTACCAATGACCGTCCAGGTACAGACCAAATTCACGCGGCCGCGTGGGATGGAAAGCGTAGGGCACAGGCGTCACATCGAAGCGGGTGCTTACCTGGGTCAGGAATTCACGAATCGACAGCCCATATAGATCGCGTACGATGCGATTGTAATCGAGTATGCGCATCTGCTGCGCCGGGAAGATGACGCTCAAAAACCACTCGTAGTCCGCGTTGGGATCGGGCACGGCCATACGTTGGCGCCGCTGGGCTGCGACCCGGGCCGCAGCGGCCGATCGATGATGCCCATCGGCGATATAGAGTGTGGCAACGCTACCGCCCCGTTCGGGCGCAAAAACCTCCGTAATGCTGTGTATCGCCTCCGGATCATCGATGATCCAGAGGGTGTGGCGAACGCCGTCTTCGGCCGTCACATCCAGCACCGCCTCGGTCGTGCTCAGTTCGTTTACCCAGCGCGCCATGACATCCGAACCCTTATGCGCCAGAAGCACCGGCCCGGTCTGGGCATTGAGCGCATCGATCTGGCGCACGCGGTCTTCCTCTTTGTCGGGGCGGGTAAACTCATGGCGTCGAATCCATTGCTCTTCATAGGCATGAACCGAGGCCAATGCCACCAAACCGGTCTGAACATGCTCCCCGGCCTGCAGCCGATAGAGGTAGTAGCAGGGGGTCGGATCGCGTTGCAGGACGTCGTTATCGATCATTGCCCGCAGATTACGCGCTCCCGTTTGATAAACGATATCGGCGTAGGGTTTGGTGTCGGGCGGCAGATCTATCTCGGGTTTGGAGATGCGCAGGAAACTCCAGGGTTTGTCAGCGGCGCGCCGCCGCGCCTCCGCCGCATTCAGGACGTCGTAAGGCGGAGCGAGCACGGCGCTGGATTGACCCGGGGCAGGACGGAGACCTGCAAAGGGGCGAATGAGAGGCATCAATGATCCTGAATGACGACGATGGGTGGTTTCCGGATGACATCACAAGCAGAACCCATTGTAACGTGGCTGCCGGGCATCGTTGACGACGAGAGGAGGTAACCGAACGTCGTTTCGGCTATCCCCCCCGGGGTAGACGGGCGGCCTGGTCCGGCGATACGACTATCGTTCTGCACGCAACGCGGCAATGCGCTCCTCCAGGGGCGGGTGCGTCATCAGCAGGCGGCGCAAGCCCGATCCCAATCCACCGGTAATGCCGAAGGCCGCCATTTGATCGGGTAGTTCGGCCCCTCCCGACTGACGGCGTAGCGCCTCCAGGGCGGCGATCATTTTATTGGGACCGGCGAGCTGCGCCCCGCCGCTATCGGCGCGAAACTCCCGTTGGCGGGAAAACCAACGCACAATGAGGCTGGCCAGGATGCCGAGCACCAGCTGAGCCACAATCAGCGTGACCCAAAACCCCGGACCGTGGCCACGCTCGGTGCGAAACACCACACGGTCCACCAGGTAACCGATCACCCGCGACAAAACGATCACGAAGGTGTTGAGCACGCCCTGGATCAGCGTCAGCGTCACCATATCGCCATTGGCGACATGGCTCACTTCGTGCCCCAGCACGGCCTCCACTTCATCGCGACGCATGCGCTGCAGCAACCCGGTACTCACCGCCACCAGCGCGCTGTTGCGGTTGATGCCGGTGGCAAAGGCGTTCATGTCGGGCGACTCGTAAATCGCCACATCCGGCATGCCTATCCCCGCGCGCTGGGCCTGATTGCGCACGGTCTCCACCAACCACCGTTCGGTCTCCGTCGAAGGATGCTCAATCACCACCGCGCCGGTAAGGCGGGTTGCGGTCCACTTGGAAATGGCCAGGGAGATGAACGAACCGCCCATACCGAGGACGGCGGCGAATATCAGCAGACCCTGGACGTTGATGCCACCGCCGGATTGCTCCAACCACCGCCCGACGCCGAGCAGTTCCATGGAGATGCTCAATACCATCAGAACCGCCAAGTTAGTAACTACAAACAGAAACACGCGCTTCATTGCGCCCTCCGGGGAATGTTGAAGGCTAAAAGATGGTGGCTACCTGCCGATAATGCAAGGATAGGATGTCGAAACTGCCTGAGTGGTTCCACAGGCGCTTAGAGGGCTAGAATAGGCGGTCCATGCCCAGCTCAACTGAAACGAAGTCTCTGCCCGCTGCCAAGGGCAGCGCTCAGCATCGACGCAGCTTCGCGACGGTGGTGGCCAGGGTTGGCCAGAAAGTGCTGAGTGGGATGCCCAGTGCCCTGCCGATCGCCATCAAGCTCGCGTTGGTGATCGGTTTGCTGATTACGCTGGTCATGGGGCTATTGGGAGCCCTGCTGGTCTATAACCAGTCGCGAATCATGGGCGACCAGATCGCAATGTCGGGCCGGTCGATGGCACTGCAACTCGCGGAAGCCGCCAAGGAGCCGACCCTCGCCAGCGACCAACTGGCGCTCAGCGTGCTGGTCAACAATCTGACCGGAGGCGGAACGACCGTTCTGGGCGCAGCGGTACTGGATGAGACCGGCAAACTACTCAGCCAGGCGGGGGCGGTGCCTTTCAGCACCGAGCAGGTCACTGACTCATTGTGGCCGCTGCTCAACGAACAACTGCGTGAGTTCGACTGGGAGTGGCGTGGCACCCGCGAGACACCGGTCGAGGTGGTCACCTACGCCACACCCCTGCGCTACGAAGATGTCACCGCCGGCTACGCGTTGGTGACGCTGAGCCGTTCGTTGATGAATCAGTCGCTCTACGACCTGATGCGCACCATCGGTGTCGCCACCCTGGTGATGATCCTGTTGGGATTCGTACTGTCGTTTCTGCTCGCCCGGCGCCTCTCGCGCCCCATCATGGAACTGGTGGATGCCGGCCGGGCGATGAGCGAAGGTCGCTATCAACACCGCATCAGCGAGCGCCGCAACGATGAGATCGGCAATCTTATCGGCGCTTTCAATTCCATGGCTGACGGCCTGCTACACAAGGCTCAGGTTGAAGACGCCTTTTCTCGCTACGTCTCGCCGACCGTGGCGCGCAACATACTTTCCAACCTCGGCGACGTGGAACTGGGGGGACAGCGCATCGACGGCAGCATCCTGTTTGCCGATATCGCCGGCTTTACCAGCCTCTCCGAACGGATGAAACCCGAGCAGGTGGCGGAGCTGTTAAATGAATACTTCTCCTATATCGCGCGCGCCAGCTCGGTCTACAACGGTGTCGTGGACAAGTACATCGGTGACTGCGCCATGATCGTCTTCGGCGTCCCTGACGAAGACCCCGAGCACAGCTTCAACGCAGTAGCGTGCGCCTCGCTGATCCGCGCGGTGGTCAAACGCCTCAACGAGCGCCGCCGCTCGCGTGGCCAGGAGACCGTAGAGTTTCGCTTTGGCATCAATGCCGGGCAGATGCTGGCCGGCAACATGGGGTCACGCGATCGGATGCAGTACACCGTGGTTGGCGACACGGTCAATCTCGCCTCCCGCCTCTGCACTTATGCCGAATCGGGCTGCATCGTCATCAGCCGCGAACTCTATGCGCGCCCTCCGGTCTTCAAGCGCCTTGCGGCGCACCAGCACCGTGATATCAAGGTGCGTGGCAAGTCCGAGCCGGTGGCGATCTATGAAGTGGATTGTTTCATCGAGCCGTATAACGGTGACATCGAACGCCAAGCCGACAAGATCGTCAGCCGCCACTTGTGGCCTCTCGGTTAGTCATTCGCCATGCTCGACCCGCAGCGTTTTAGCTTGTTGCTGATACTTTTCGCCCTGGCTGGCTGCAGCGCGCCGGGCCTCCACTGGCCGGGCTCCACCAGCGAAATCGACCAGCTTTTGGAGCAGCAGCGCTACGGCACGGCGCTCTCCCGCCTCCAGGAGATGGCGCAGCGCGATCCCGGCAATACCGGGCTGTTAAAACTCCGTCACGAGGCGATCTATCAGGCCTTTCGCTACGAGCAACAAGTCATTGCCGAGGCGCGGACGCGCCAGGATGAGGGCGACTGGAAGGGGGCTCTGGAAGCGATCGATGCGGCACTGGTTCGCTACCCGGAAAGCACCCCGCTACTGCAGGCACGCGCTGAATTGAAGGCCGAGCAGGAACACCGCCTCGCCGAACTCGACACCGATCTCATGCTGGCTCGCGGCAGCTGGCTACTGCAGCAGCGAGGCGTGCTCGAAAAACGCCGCACGCTGGCGGGCGCCAACTGGACAGACGGCTGGAAACTCGCAGATATCGACCAGGAACTGGCGCGCCTGCACCCGGCGCTGATCGCGCAGGGGCAGCGTGCCCTGAAAGAGGGCAAGGTCACGATCGCCGAAAGGAGTTTTACGTTGGCGCAGCAAATCCAGCCCGATCCCGCCGCAAGCAAAGGGCTGAACGCGCTGCGTGTGTCGCGTGAGAAGCAACGATCGGCCAGTCGCGAACGCCGGCACAAAGCTCAGGTGGTTCAAGTGCGTCGTCAGTTTGAGAATTACCTCGCTGCCGCGCGCAAAGCGCTGACGGACGATGACCTGGTCGCCGCGCGCGACGCCCTGGCCGCCGCTCAGGCCATCGACAATCAAGACCCGGCGCTTGCCAAGCTCGACGCCGAGTTCCAGCTCAACAAACAGACGCGAGTCGAGCATCTGCTCAACGAAGGAAATTCGCTCTACCGCCGCGGCCTGTTTCGCCAAGCGCGCGACCTGTGGCAGGAGGTGGTCATTCTCGATCCCTCCAACACCTTGGCCCAGGCTCGCCTTGACCGGGCTGATCGGGTCATCGAGAAACTGGAACGGTTGCGCAGCCAGCAGCTTCCCGCGCAGCCCTGAAGCGTCTTGGGTTACGCCTTGGTTTCTACCTCCGCGCGATCGACATTCTGAAATCCGCGTGGTAGCCGATTGCCGCGTCTGCCGCGTTCGCCCAGCTGTGCCAGCAGGTCGCTGTAACGTAGATTCATATGTCGTTTTCCGCAATAGAGCGTCAATACGCCGCCCTCGGGAATACTGAGGGCGGCAATCATCACCTCCTCGCGATTTTTTACCCGCGCCGATGGAATCCCGATCAGCTTGTTGCCCTTGCCTTTACCGAGTTCCGGTAACTCCGCGGCGTGGAAAACCAGAAGATTGCCACGGCTGCTGATCGCCGCAATCAGGTCGCTCTGCGGATCACTGACCCAGCACGGTGGCAGCACCTGCGCCCCGCGCGGCAGCGCAAGCACCGCCTTACCCGACTTGTTCTTGGCCAGCAACTCCTCCAGTTTGGTGATGAATCCATAACCGGCATCGGAGCAGAGCAGCAGTCGACTCTCCGGTGGGCCCATCAGCACCGCGCGAAACGACGCACCCGAAGGCGGCGACAAACGCCCCGTCAACGGTTCCCCCTGGCCGCGTGCCGACGGGAAGGTGTGAGCCGGCAGCGAATAGCTGCGCCCGGTGGAGTCGATGAAAACCGCGGGCTGGTTACTGCGTCCGCGCGCTGCGCTCAGGAAGCCATCACCAGCCTTGTAAGCCAGCGTTGTGCAATCGATGTCATGACCCTTGGCGGCCCGCACCCAGCCTTTCTCCGAAAGCACCACCGTCAGCGGTTCGGTGGGCACCAACTGGGTTTCGTCCAGTGCCTGTGCGGCCCGGCGTTCGATCAATGGCGAACGTCGCGCATCGCCGTAGGTCTCCGCATCGGCAGCGATTTCGTCGCGGATCAGCGTGCGCAGCCGTTTGGGTGAATTGAGCACTTTCTCCAACTGACTGCGCTCATCGGCGAGTTCCGCCTGCTCACCGCGGATCTTCATCTCCTCAAGTCTGGCTAGGTGACGCAGCCTGAGATTGAGGATCGCTTCGGCTTGAGCCTCGGTGAGCTGGAAGCGTCCCATCAACACCGCCTTGGGGTGGTCTTCGGTACGGATAATGGCGATCACTTCATCGATGTTGAGGTAGGCAATCAGCAGACCGTCGAGGGTATGCAACCGCTCGAGCACCTTATCGAGACGCCACTGCAGCCGCCTGCGTACCGTCGCGGTACGAAAGTTGAGCCACTCACTGAGCACCTCGCGCAGATTATGCACCCGCGGGCGGCCATCGAGGCCGATCATGTTGAGGTTGACGCGATGGGTGCGCTCCAGATCGGTAGTGGCAAACAGGTGCGACATCAGACCCTCGATATCGATCCGGTTGGAGCGCGGCACGATAACCAGGCGCGTGGGATTCTCGTGATCCGACTCGTCGCGCAGATCCTCGACCATGGGCAATTTTTTGGCCTGCATCTGCTGCGCGATCTGCTCAAGAATGCGCGCACCCGACACCTGATGCGGTAACGCGGTGATGATCACATCGCCGTTCTCGATCTCCCAGCGGGCCCGGGTGCGCACCGAGCCGTTGCCGGTCTCGTAGAGTCGCTTTAACTCCTCGCGCGGGGTGATGATCTCCGCCTCGGTGGGATAATCCGGGCCAAGCACGTGCTCGCAGAGATCGGCTACGGTGGTTTTGGGATGCTCCAGCAAGCGGATGGCCGCGCTCGCCACTTCGCGAACGTTGTGCGGCGGGATATCGGTGGCCATACCCACAGCGATACCCATGGCGCCGTTGAGCAATACCGTGGGCAATCGCGCGGGTAGCACCTTGGGCTCTTCCAGGGTGCCGTCGAAGTTGGGACCCCAATCCACGGTGCCCTGTCCCAACTCGCTGAGCAGGACCTCTGCGAACCTGGTGAGCCTGGCTTCCGTATAACGCATGGCGGCAAAGGATTTCGGATCGTCCGGCGAGCCCCAGTTGCCCTGCCCATCGATCAGTGGGTAGCGATAGGAGAAGGGTTGCGCCATCAATACCATCGCCTCGTAACAGGCGCTGTCCCCGTGAGGATGGAACTTACCCAGCACGTCGCCCACGGTGCGCGCTGATTTCTTGAACTTTGCCGCCGCATTGAGCCCCAGTTCCGACATGGCGTAGACGATGCGTCGTTGAACCGGTTTCATTCCGTCGCCGACATTTGGCAGCGCACGATCAAGGATGACGTACATCGAGTAGTTCAAGTACGCCTGTTCGGTAAAGGTCTTGAGCGGGAGTTTCTCCACGCCTTCGAAGTTGAGCTCGCCGGATTCGATCATGGTTTTGTCTTTATCAGCTTTGTCTCAATTGATTGTGCGGCTGCGCCGCAATGAATTTAATCGGGGAGTCCGCCCCCGAAATCGGACTACTTTTCTTTGCTTGTCCAAAGAAAAGTAGCCAAAAGAAATGACACCCCACAGCGCAGCCCGCCTTTGGCGGGTTCCCTGCGCGCCTCCGCGACCAGCGGCGCTCGCGAACTCGCGATCCCTGCGGGATCACTCAGACATGCGCTCGCTCTATTCCGCTGTTCGCTCCGGTGCTCGGCTGCGCTGAAGGGGAGAAAGGACGTTTACCCTCCCGTCGGCAGCGCCGAGTAGCGCAGGGCTGTGAGGTCAAGGCCCGCAGGGGCGAGCCAGGGAAGGCGAAGCTTTCATCGCCAGCGCAAGGATGCGCTGTCGATGAAACCCCTCACAGACCGAGCAACGCAGGGAACCGATCAAAGATCGGCGCGGCCGTTGGGAACGCTTCTTTGGTAATTTTCTTGTCGTCACAAGAAAGTTACCCGGCCGCGGGGACGGAATCCCCGCACCAAATAACCGCGGCGCAGCCGCACAAAGCCCAACACCTGTCAAACCATCAAACCTCCGCCCTATCCCCTTTCTTCTCCAACCACGCCTTGCGGTCCGCCGCACGCTTCTTGGCCAGCAGCATATCCATCATCTTGTTGGTGTTGTCACCGGGTTCAAGCGTGAGCTGGATCAATCGCCGTGTATCGCGTGCGATAGTGGTCTCCCGCAGCTGCAACGGATTCATCTCCCCCAGCCCTTTGAAGCGCTGTACGTTGACCTTGCCGCGTATCCCCTCGGCGGCGATACGATCCAGCACACCCTGTTTTTCCGGATCGTCCAAAGCGTAGAAGACCTCTTTACCAACATCGATGCGATAGAGCGGCGGCATTGCGACATAGACATTTCCGGCAAATACCAGCGGCCGGAAGTGACGCACGAACAGCGCGCACAACAGCGTCGCGATGTGGGCACCATCGGAATCGGCGTCGGCCAGAATGCAGATCTTACCGTAACGCAACCCCGAGAGGTCTTCAGATCCGGGTTCGACACCGATCGCCACCGAGATATCGTGAATCTCCTGCGAGGCGAGCACCTGTGATGAGTCCACCTCCCAGCTGTTGAGAATTTTCCCGCGCAGCGGCATGACCGCCTGATACTCACGATCGCGCGCCTGCTTCGCCGACCCTCCGGCCGAATCACCCTCGACCAGGAAGAGCTCGGTGCGCAGCGGATCCTGCAGGGTGCAATCAGCCAACTTACCGGGCAACGCCGGGCCGCTGGTCACCTTCTTACGGGTAACCGTGCGCCCCGCTCGCAAACGTCGTTGAGCGTTAGCCAAGGCGAGCTCCGCGATCCGTTCGGCCATATCAGTATGCTGATTGAGCCACAGGCTGAAAGCATCCTTGACCACGCCGGAGACGAAGGGCGCGCACTCCCGCGAGGAGAGTCGCTCCTTGGTTTGGCCGGAGAATTGTGGATCGGCCAACTTGACGGAGAGGATGTAGGCGAGCCGATCCCAGACATCATCGGGACTGATCTTTACGCCGCGCGGCAACAGATTGCGAAATTCGCAGAACTCGCGGATCGCTTCGGTCAACCCGGTGCGCAGTCCGTTGACATGCGTACCTCCCTGGGACGTCGGAATCAGGTTGACATAGCTTTCGGCGATCAGCTCGCCGGCCTCGGGCACCCAAACCACCGCCCAATCCGCAACCTCGCGGTGACCCTCCATGTGGCCGACAAACGCCTCATTGGGCAAACATTCGAGACCGTTGAGTTCACCGAGCAGATAGTCGCGTAAGCCCTCCTCGTAGCGCCATTCGATACGCTCACCGCTCGCTTCATCGAGAAACGAGACATGGAGTCCTGGACACAGCACCGCTTTGGCGCGCAGCACATGTTTCAAACGCGGCAGGGAGAACTTGGGATTGTCGAAATAGCGCGGATCCGGCCAAAACCGCAGGGTGGTGCCGGTATTCTGCTTACCGACCTTGCCCACCTCCTCCAGCGGAGACACGACCGCCCCATCGGCAAACGCCATGTTGTACTCATGGCCGCCGCGACGCACCCACACCTCCAGGTGTCTGGAGAGGGCGTTCACCACCGAGACTCCGACACCATGCAGGCCGCCGGAGAACTCGTAATTTTTGTCCGAGAATTTACCGCCTGCATGGAGCCGTGTCAGGATCACTTCGATGCCTGGAATCTTGAGATCGGGGTGCAAGTCGACGGGCATACCACGCCCATCGTCGATCACTTCCAGCGAACCGTCTTTGTAGAGCGTGACCTCGATGCGTTTGGCGTAACCGGCGATCGCCTCATCGACCGAGTTATCGATCACCTCTTGCGCGAGATGGTTCGGGCGACTGGTGTCGGTGTACATACCGGGGCGTTTGCGCACCGGGTCCAATCCTGTGAGCACCTCGATGGCAGAGGCGTCGTAGCTCATGCGGCTCCTCGACGGACAGGGGGTATCAAACTCAAGGGCGTCCCCCCTCGATTCGGTAAGGGTTGATGAGGCGTGCCAATACCTGATCACGCGTCACGGGACGGTGGTATTCGTTACAGAAATAGTAGAGAAACAGCTCCCGACGATGGCTCGAACTGCCAATCTGCCCGATCGATTGCCACCGCGGATATACCGCTGCGCTCCATTTGCCCTGACTACCGTAGGCATAGCTCTTGTACTCAGCCGTCTGACAACGAATACCTTCGTAGAAAACATTCCGTGCACCCGTTGAGGAGGTGATGACGATGGCGTAGCGAACGACCTCGTCAGCATCGACGCGGATCGAATCGACATCCAACTGGTAGGTGAGCTGCGCGCCGGTGATCACCAACTCCCCGCCCCGCAGGCGTGCCGGGTCCGGGTAGGGGGGAAGTTCGAGTGTCAGCTCCCTCCACTGTCTATCCCCCGGGGCCGCATACTGATGCATACGCTCCTTGGGACTTGGCCCATAGAGTATGTCCTCCGCGTACGCAACCGGTGACACCCCGGTTCCCAACCAGAGTGAAAACACTAGTGCAGCAAAGAGGTGGAAGCGACCCGTTTTCACGACGGGCGCTAGTCTAACCCGCGATCGTAGGCGATGCGAGAACCTTGGTTCAGTTTGGCAGGCTGCCTTAGTGGGAAGCGACTTCCAGGTCGCCAACCAGGCTGGCGTGGGTCTCGGTTGGCACTTGAGCCAAAGTGAACGAACAGGCGGGATGATCGATGCCCATGGCGATACCTGCACCGGAGCGGGCTGAAACCGCCATCTCCGGTGTCAGTTCAAACCGCATGAAGTGAACCGCCGAGGTTTTACTCGCATTGCTGCGCTCCAGGTCTTCATCGGCAATTCCCCACACGCGGTCATAGCCGTCAATCTGGACCCAGACACGATGTTCGATACCCGCCATGCGCGCCAGAGCTCCACGACGCTCGTCCACATCGGGATATTCGATCATCATGGTGGCCTTCCAATTGCACCCGTCGGGAATCAGGGGATTGTAGACGTCCAACTCCTCCTGGATGCCTGCCGCTTCAAAAATACGCTCAACGCGCAACATCTCCTGAATCTGGTACTGCATGGTGAGCCGGTCTTCAAAATAGAGGGTGATGTGTTCACCAAGCGGCACGCTGCGCGATCGTTTATGCGCCATCACTTTGTCGCGGAACGAAGGGCGCAGCTCGGCGTACTTCTCCAGCGAGTAGAGATCGGATCGATTCAGTTTCTCCATCAACAAACTCCGCCCATCACTCCTATTCGTGCGCGATCGGCTTTTCGGTAAACAGGTAGTCACGCAACTCTTTGTCGAAACTGGGGTCGCGACGGCGTATCCACTCCAACACCATCGACGCATGCTCTTTTTCCTCGTCACGATTGTGCGCCAGGATTGCCTTCAGTTCGTGATCGGTGCAGGCGTCGACGCGCTGGTTGTACCAGTCAACCGCTTCCAGCTCTTCCATCAGCGAGACTATCGCGCGATGCATGTCCCGGGTCTCGGCACTCAACTCCGCAATCGGTTCGTGGTATCCCTCATTAGCCATACCTCTGCTCCCCCAAAGTAAAAACTTTTCAGATACCGTAAGCCTTGCGCAACAGGCTCATCGGATGCGTGGGCTCGCTGCCGTTGCGCAGTCCGTTTTCGATCTGATGGCCCGCCATCGGGCAGTCGCTGGCGTAATAATCCGCGCCACTATCGCGCACCTTGTTGGCCACCGGTCGGCCAATCTTCATGGAAAATTCGTGAAACTCTTTCTTCACCGCGTAAGTCCCGTCGTGGCCGGAACAGCGCTCGATCACTTCAATTTCAGTGTCAGGGACAAGCTTCAGTACGTCGCGAGTCTTGAGTCCGATGTTCTGTACACGCAGATGGCAGGCCACATGGTAAGCAACTTTCCCCAGCTTCACTTTGAAATCGTTGCTCAGTGCTCCGCCCTTGTGGCGCAAATAGAGATACTCGAAGGGATCGTAGATGGCTGCCCTGACCTTCGCCACTTCGGGATCGTCGGGGAAAAGCAGCGGCAATTCCTGCTTGAACATCAACACGCAGGAGGGAACCGGGGCGACAATATCCCAACCCTCATCGATCCAGCGCACGAGTTCGGGAATATTGACCTCCTTGGCTTTCTGCACCGACTCGAAATCGCCTAACTCCAGTTTGGGCATGCCGCAACATCGCTCGGAGTCCGGCAGCCGCACCGAGATCCCGTTGTGGCGGAAAACAGCCACCAGATCTTCACCAATCTGCGGCTCGTTATAGTTGCCGTAACAGGTGCTGAAGAGCATCACCCGCCCCGTGGTATCCCCAACCGCGGTGGCAGTCCGCTCTTCACTGGCCACCCGCCGGCGCAGGGTACGACTGTGATAAGGCGGGAGTATCGCTTCATGATGCACGCCGAGGGCCGCTTCCAGGGCCTTGCGCATGATGCCATTGCGATTGACGGCATTGACGGTCTGGGCCACGACGGGGATCGAGGCGATGCGTCCAACCACATCGGTGGAGGTAAGAATTTTATCGCGGATCTTGTCGCGTCCCTGACGGTGCTTGACCGCCTTGGCACGCAGCATCAGATGTGGGAAATCGATATTGAAGGTGTGTGGCGGCACATAGGGGCACTTGGTCATGAAGCAGAGATCACACAGGTAGCAGTGATCGACCACCTCCCAGTAGACCGGGTGTCCGATACCGTCGATCTCGCCACTGTCGGAATCGTCAATGGCATCGAACAGCGTCGGAAACGCATTGCACAGACTGAAACAGCGGCGGCACCCATGGCAGATGTCAAAGACGCGCTCCAGCTCTTTGAGCAGGAGCGGCTGATCGTAAAACTGCGGATCCTGCCAATCGAGCGGATGGCGTTCGGGCGCTTGGGTACTGCCTTCGCGCACCGGATCGGAACTGACATCTGTCATCAATGCTCCCTCACAACGATCAAATCCAGTTGAGAAAGAGCGGGCACGAAGCCCGCCCCTGGTGCCTCAATCAGTCTTCCATCTCGTCCAGCGCTTTCTGGAAGCGGCGGGCGTGGGACCGCTCCGCCTTGGCGAGCGTTTCAAACCAATCGGCGATCTCGTCGAAACCCTCGTCCCGCGCTGACTTGGCCATGCCGGGGTACATATCGGTGTACTCGTGGGTTTCACCGGCAACCGCCGCTTTCAGATTGTCGCGTGTCGGTCCGATCGGCTCTCCGGTCGCCGGATCGCCAACGACTTCCATGTACTCCAGATGGCCGTGAGCATGTCCCGTTTCACCCTCTGCCGTCGAGCGGAACAGGGCGGCAACGTCGTTATAGCCTTCCACATCTGCCTTGGCGGCGAAATAGAGGTAGCGGCGATTGGCTTGCGATTCTCCGGCAAAAGCAGCCTTCAGATTTTCGTGTGTCTTGCTGTTTTTCAGTTCCATGGTGATGCCTCCTGCGGGTAAGACGATGCCAGCGCAGTACGCGCACAGCATCGATTTAGATTGAGTCTAAAAAGCTACGAGTGAATTATAGCAGCTCCCACCGGGTGTCAAGGACCCGGGCGAATTTCGGTGCCGCAAACCGCACCGGCCGGTTGTAGATCGCCGATCTCGCCTCTCGTTTGACCGTGTCGCAGCCTCTAATGTAACGTTTAGGCCCCTTTGCGCAGAGGTTCAAGTCGTGGCCAAGAAAACGCCGCCCAGCTTTGAGAAGGCGCTTGAGGAACTCGAGCATATTATCGAGCAAATGGAGCAAGGCGAAATCAGCCTCGAGGAGTCACTCAAGTCCTTCGAACGGGGTATCTATCTTACCCGCACCTGCCAGCAGGCCCTGCGGAACGCCGAACAGAAAGTACAACAGCTGGTCGAGAAGAACGGCACTGCCCGACTGGAACCCTTTGACCGTGAAGAAGACTGACAGCGACGATTTCCGCAAACTTCTCCATCTCTTCCAGGCCCGCGTGGAGCGCGTCCTGGGGGAGTGGTTGCCACCAGCAGACACGCACCCGACGCGCCTCCACGAGGCGATGCGCTATGCCGCGCTGGGCGGGGGGAAACGGGTGCGCCCCTTTCTGGTCTACGCAGCCGGTACCGCACTCGGGGCCGAACTCGTTGATCTCGATGCCCCGGCCTGCGCGGTCGAGCTGATCCATGCCTACTCCCTGGTTCACGACGATCTGCCCTGCATGGACAACGATGAGTTGCGTCGCGGCCGCCCCACCTGCCACATCGCCTACGATGAAGCGACCGCAATGCTGGTCGGTGACGCCCTGCAAACCCTGGCGTTCTATACCCTTGCCCACCGGACGGGTGGTGCGATCGATCCCCTCCGCCAGGTGGAGATGATTGAGACGCTGGCCCTCGCCTCGGGCTCGCGAGGCATGGCGGGCGGTCAGGCGATAGATCTTTATTCGATCGGGCAACAGCTGGATATCGCTGAACTGGAGGACATGCACATCCACAAGACCGGGGCCCTGATTCGCGCCTCGGTCCGGCTCGGCGCGTTGAGTGCGCCGGAGCCTACCAAAGATGCATTGCAGGGCCTGGAACATTTCGCGAAATGCATCGGACTGGCGTTCCAGATTCGCGACGATATCCTCGATGAGGAGGGTGAAACGGCGGTAATGGGTAAGATCCAGGGTGCGGATAGAGCGCTCAACAAACCCACCTACCCCGCCCTGCTGGGCCTTTCCGAATCGAAACGCAGACTCGGCGAGCTCCACGAACGGGCCCTGGAGAGCATTGCCGGTCTGGACGAGAGGGCCGACCCCCTGCGCTGGATCTCGCAGTATATCGGCGCCCGCAGCCGCTAGGAATTGGCCGCTTATCACCATTCGGGAATGGCGACCCGGGTCGGCAACGGGCTATAATCGCTTTTCTCACCGATTTCCGAGTTATTCGCTAAACTATTTCCTGCTTGCCCGATCCAAACCACCGTTTACCGGTGATCTCAATGCATCAAGGAACTGTGACGGTATGACCCCAGCGACAGAGAAACTATCCAAGCAACCGATTGCTGACGTACAAGGCAGCCGCGATACCCGACGCATCCCGATCAACAAGGTCGGTATCAAGGATATACGTCACCCCGTGCGAGTGAAGGATCGCAGCGATGGCGAGCAGCACACCATCGCCAACTTCAATATGTACGTCAATCTACCGCACAACTTCAAGGGTACGCATATGTCGCGGTTCGTCGAGATTCTCAATCGCCGCGAAAAGGAGATCTCTGTCGAGTCTTTCAAGGAGATGCTCTCTGAGATGGTCGATGTGCTGGCCGCCGAAGCGGGTCACATAGAGATGCAGTTTCCCTATTTCATCAACAAGAAGGCGCCCGTATCCAAAGTGCAAAGCCTGATGGACTACGACGTCACGCTGATCGGGGAGATCTGTCACGGCGAGATCGTCACCACCATCAAGGTCATAGTCCCAGCCACCAGCCTTTGTCCCTGTTCCAAAAAGATCTCCGATCGCGGCGCCCACAATCAACGCTCGCACGTCACAGTTCAGGTCAAAACCCGCGGTTTCATATGGATCGAGGAATTGATCGAAATGGTCGAGAAAGAGGCCTCGTGCGAACTCTATGGCCTTCTGAAACGGCCTGATGAGAAATTCGTGACCGAAAAAGCCTACGATAATCCGAAATTTGTCGAAGACATCGTGCGCGATGTAGCGGCTCAGTTGAATCAGGATGACCGGGTTTCGGCCTACATCGTGGAGTCGGAGAACTTCGAATCAATCCACAATCACTCAGCCTATGCCATGATCGACTTCGACAAAGAGCGCCAACCCCATCTGATGGCCACCGCTCCCTGAGTTGATACCTCAGAATTTCTTTTTCAACACCAACGTCTCGCTGGAATTGATCATCTCCAGGCGGCCGAGGAAGGACATTCCCAACAGTACATCCATAGGATGATCGATATCGAGCACCATGGCATCGACGTTGAGCAGTTCAATAGATCCGACCTTGACGCTGTTCAATTTCACGCGATATCCACGGGCGTATCCCGAGGCAGTGCTGACCGCCGCCGGGTCGCCATCAACCCGAAAATCCACCCCGAGTCGGCGTGCCATAGTGGCATTCATCGCAACCTGGGTCGCCCCCGTGTCGACGAGAAAGTTAACAGGTGTCCCGTTGATTGTTCCCACGGTCGTAAACATGCCGCGAGGATTACGATAGATACGCACTTGCGGGCCATCGTCGGGACGCTGGTAGCTGCCGCCAATCCCCCGATCCAAAGTGAATTCAACCGCCTTGCCGTCAATCTCGAGAACGGCGGTCCGGCTGTCGGAACTAATCAGCTTGACACCTTCAGGGCTTGCCTGACCCACCCTCAAGAGCCGCTGCTGTCCATCGATGCGCACCACAACCTTGTCCTTGAACAGACCTACGACATGAATCCGCTCAACAGCCCATCCATGCGCGCTGGCGCCAAGCAGCATAGCTAAAAGCGGAGCTTTCCAATAGCTTAGGTTCATGATATCCACTATGCCCCACCTGCAGCGGAGTCGTTATGAAACCCGTTCGAATCTTTCGTCATATCGAATGTGAGGGCCCGGGATTTCTCGCCGATGTCCTTGATGAACTCGCTGTTCCCTACGAAATCATCGCGATCGACAAGAATCACCCCATCCCCCCGTCCATTGCCGATGTATCAGGCCTGGTGTTCATGGGCGGCCCCATGAGTGTGAACGATCCATTGCCGTGGATCGATCAGGAGTGCCGCCTGATTCGCCTTGCTGTTGCCGAGGATATCCCAGTACTCGGGCATTGTCTCGGTGGTCAATTGATCAGTAAAGCGCTGGGTGGGCGGGTTAGCGCCAATCCGGTGACAGAGATTGGCTGGTTGCCGGTGCGTGGCAATGCCGAAGAGGTCGCTGGCGATTGGTTGCGGGATCTGCCTCAGGAGTTTGTCGCATTTCATTGGCACGGCGAAACCTTCTCTATTCCAGCCGGATCAACGCCAATTCTGGAGAGTGATTTCTGTCCCCACCAAGGCTTCGTTACAGGCAACACCCTGGCATTGCAATGCCACATCGAAATGACGGCAGCCATGGTAGTCGAATGGGCCGACCTCTATCGTGATGAACTCAAACAACCTTCCGCCAGCATCCAGAGCGCTCAGGAACTCGTGCGGGATGTCGAACAGCGCACCCAATCTCTGCAACAAATCGCGCGCGTACTCTATCAGCGCTGGCTGCAAGGGGTTAATTGCTGCGCCTGATACGAAACTCAGCACCCTCCTCCTGCGCGAGATCGACCCGCACTCCCGATCCCCAGCCATGTACTTTGTCATGCGCCTGAATCTCAATCATCGTGACAGCGGGTGGTATCACCACACCGGATAAGCTGCGCGTGAAAGGTTGTTCCGTTTCGTGAGGGTGATAAAGGGTGCGGGTACCGATCACCTTGTTATCGGGGCCCACTATTCGCCACGCATCCGCGTAGTGATCCCACCCGGTATCTGCATGACGCACTGTTACACTGACGGTCCAGCCGCCAGCCCCTTTCTCCATCTCCACATACTCGACCACGGGTTTTCCCGCGTGGGCACCAACCCCTGCGGTGCTGAGAAGCAGCACCACCATGGCACGCGCAACATTGCGCGACAGCGCCCAACAAGCCAAACTGCACGAATTACGGATCTCAAATCGAGTTTTCTTCACCATGCCTCACCCATCCTTGTCGATTGAAATACCCACACCCCAACACCAAGCCCTGGTACCCGTCACGCGCCAGATCCAACGGGCGGTCGAGCAATTGGGTCTGGTTGATGGAGTCGTTCATCTTATAGTTCAGCATACAACCTGCGGTCTGATGATAAACGAAAACGCCGACCCTGATGTCTGTCTCGATATCCTGCGTCGGCTCGAAACACTCATACCTTGGCACGACAGTGAGGACCGCCATGCTGAAGGAAACACCGCGGCGCATTTGCGAAGCATCCTGACCGGTTGCACGCTTACCATCCCTGTAGAACATACGAGACTGCAACTTGGCACCTGGCAGGGGATATTCCTTGCTGAGTTCGATGGTCCGAGAACGCGCCGGATCCTCGCCACTTCAATCAGCAGGGCCGAGGAGAAATGAAAGAGCAGAGTTTCCTTGCCCTGAGCCCGCATGGATTCCACCGCGTGGCTTACACATCATGGGGAACTAGAGAGGCATCGCGAACAGTGATCTGCCTTCATGGATTAACCCGAAATGGACGCGACTTCGATACTCTGGCCAGCGTACTGGCAAACGAATGTTGGGTCATTTGCCCGGACATGCCAGGCCGGGGCATGAGCGAACCCTTGTCAGATCCAGCAGACTATCAATACCCGGTCTATCTGCAGACTTGTGCCGCGCTTTTAGCACACCTGGACTGCGAGTCGGTGGATTGGATCGGTACATCGATGGGAGGTCTGATCGGCATGATGCTGGCTGCACAACCAAATTCACCGATCGAACATCTCGTTCTGAATGATGTGGGCGCACTGATTCCCGGCAAAGCACTGGAGCGTATCGCAAGCTACGTTGGTGACACCGGACCATTCGCGACATTGGATGCCCTGGAGGATCGCCTGAGGACCATACACGCAACATTTGGTGACCTGACAGATAGGCAGTGGCGGCATCTTGCAATCCATGGTCATTGGCGGGATGCAAAGGGTCTATTCAGATTGGCATACGATCCGGCGATTGCGAAATCGATCATCGCAAGCACCCACTCGGATATCGATCTGTGGCCTGTGTGGGCCGCCGTACGCTGTCCTACGCTCATATTACGCGGGGAAAACTCGGACGTTCTCCCAGCGCCGGTAGCCGAGACCATGGTGGCAACCCACCCGCTTTGTCGCTCCATTTCGTTTGCCGGCGTGGGACATGCGCCGGCATTGATGGCAAGCGATCAGGTGCAGGCGATACAAACCTGGTTGCGTAAAAATTGATTGGCTTGCGCCTCATTTACCAAGGCTCGACCACCCTAGAAACCTGAACGGTATCACCAGCATGGATTTTCCGTAGTATTTTCGCCTCTCCTTCGATGTGTCCCAACACGCTTACCGGCTCCACCAGGCGACATTCATCAGAGCGTGAGGCCGGCGTTGGTCCGAAGGGAATGGCCAGGGAGCCGCCACTCGTCCAGTAGCAGACGGTGCCGGGTTCGACGACGTCGGTTGTTTCGGTGTCATCCTCCATTGACAAGGGCAGTTTGAAATACACCTCATCCCCCCAAAGCCGGGCCTGCGAACGATAGGGCAAAGTGTGAAGCAGACGCCTGGTCACGACCGATTCCTTCAAGCGTGCGACCACCTGCCCACTTGCCCACGATATCCTGATGCGCATAACGCCGCCCCTTTGCCGACTGCTCGGATCAACAGTGCTTTTCTAAGACGTCTGGATTCCGCACTCACGCTGCAGTGTTCAATGAATGCTCTATAGGCCACATCTCCATCAGAACCTATCTCAAATTCCCCCGTGAGCTGTGCCTGGCGCTCGTGGCTCGAGCGCCAGGCGCGGCGAGCGTGGTTGGGTCATTCCAATGAGCGAGCCGCAACACCGCCAGCGCACCTCTGGGGCTCAACACAGCACGCGCAGGAATTCGAGATAGGTTCTATAATCACTAGTGTAGCCGCTGACAACATTCGCCGCGAAGGTAACAATGGAAACAGGGAACATGCCCAAGACACTCATCAGAAAGCGAATACTCGATGCCCTGCAGTACCCGACATCCATTATCCGCAAGGAAATCGATGTTTCGACCTGTAAACATGGGGGGAATTTCCATCGCGAAGATGCCGAGTGCATAACCTGCTACCAAACCCCCGAATGTGAATGGCTTGTACGTCACGATAACGATACCAACACGACTGTGCTCGACGATAGCCAACTGCTAGCCACCCTGCAGTTTGCCGGTGATTATATCCATGCGCGTTTGTCATTACAGAGACACACGCCGACCGATTGCCCCTGTGAGGGCTGCCGTTGGTGGCGTAGTGCTTCGGATTTGCTGAGACAAGCTCAGGCCGTGCCTGCCTAATGGCTTAAATCATCGGTAGGCTTTCTTTGCCGACTTCCTTACCCCTCTTATGAGAAATGGATAAGGAAGGAGATCCAAAAAGCGAACCTGCTCTGCCAAGAATAGCTCTATCGCGAACTCCGGGTACGCGTGGACGATAACCCGGCCCCTACTGGCGAACAGGATGGTCAGCCGCGCCTCTTCAAGCTGAACGAATCAATCCGGTACTTGAACTTCCGTCCAGCACCTGCTCCGAGATTTCAGCGACGCTCTACCAACGCGCGGCGCTATACACGGGTCATACACCCTGTAGTGGGAATCGTATCAAGGTGTGCGAAGTCGCGACACGGCTTTGTCTGGCGGTTATCAGGCTTTAAGCAGTGCCAAAAATTAAAAAACCCCAGCGGTTCAGGGAACCACTGGGGTTGGTGTAAGAGCCTGGCAGTGACCTACTCTCGCATGGGGAGGCCCCACACTACCATCGGCGCTGAGCAGTTTCACTTCCGAGTTCGGGATGGGATCGGGTGGTTCCCACTCGCTATGGCCGCCAGGCAAGCTTGTTGCAGCATCTCTACTGCGAAATCGGAAAAGTTGTATTGGGCACAGGATATGTCGCGATCGACCAACCCAACGCTACAAACTGCTTGGGTGTTATATGGTCAAGCCTCACGGGCAATTAGTACTGGTTAGCTTCATGCATTACTGCACTTCCACACCCAGCCTATCAACGTGGTGGTCTTCCACGGCCCTTTAGGGATCTCAAGGATCCAGAGAGACCTCATCTTGGGGTGGGCTTCCCGCTTAGATGCTTTCAGCGGTTATCCCTTCCGTACGTAGCTACCCGGCAATGCCACTGGCGTGACAACCGGAACACCAGAGGTACGTCCACTCCGGTCCTCTCGTACTAGGAGCAGCTCCCCTCAAGTCTCTAACGCCCACGGCAGATAGGGACCGAACTGTCTCACGACGTTCTAAACCCAGCTCGCGTACCACTTTAAATGGCGAACAGCCATACCCTTGGGACCGACTACAGCCCCAGGATGTGATGAGCCGACATCGAGGTGCCAAACACTGCCGTCGATATGGACTCTTGGGCAGTATCAGCCTGTTATCCCCGGAGTACCTTTTATCCGTTGAGCGATGGCCCTTCCATACAGAACCACCGGATCACTAGAACCTACTTTCGTACCTGCTCGACATGTCTGTCTCGCAGTCAAGCACCCTTATGCTCTTGCACTCAATGCGCGATTTCCGACCGCGCTGAGGGTACCTTCGTGCTCCTCCGTTACTCTTTGGGAGGAGACCGCCCCAGTCAAACTACCCACCATACACTGTCCCCGACCCGGATAACGGGCCTAGGTTAGAACCTCAAGCATGCCAGGGTGGTATTTCAAGGTTGGCTCCACCGGAACTAGCGTCCCGGTTTCAAAGCCTCCCACCTATCCTACACAAGCAGGCTCAAAGTCCAGTGCAAAGCTGTAGTAAAGGTTCACGGGGTCTTTCCGTCTAGCCGCGGGTACACTGCATCTTAACAGCGATTTCAATTTCACTGAGTCTCGGGTGGAGACAGTGTGGCCATCGTTACGCCATTCGTGCAGGTCGGAACTTACCCGACAAGGAATTTCGCTACCTTAGGACCGTTATAGTTACGGCCGCCGTTTACCGGGGCTTCGATCAAGAGCTTCGCCGAAGCTAACCCCATCAATTAACCTTCCGGCACCGGGCAGGCGTCACACCCTATACTTCCTCTTACGAGTTTGCAGAGTGCTGTGTTTTTAATAAACAGTCGCAGCCACCTGGTCACTGCGGCCCCCACCAGCTCAGAGAGCAAGTCTCATCACCAGCAGAGGCGTACCTTCTCCCGAAGTTACGGTACCATTTTGCCTAGTTCCTTCACCCGAGTTCTCTCAAGCGCCTTGGGATTCTCACCCTGCCCACCTGTGTCGGTTTGGGGTACGGTCTTGCGTTACCTGAAGCTTAGAGGATTTTCCTGGAAGCAGGGCATCGATCACTTCAGACCACATGGGTCCTCGTCATCACGTCTCAGGATTGCGCTCCCGGATTTGCCTAAGAGCACTCCCTACACGTTTAAACCGGGACATCCAACACCCGGCTGATCTAGCCTTCTCCGTCCCCCCATCGCAGTAACGCGAGGTACAGGAATATTAACCTGTTTCCCATCGACTACGCTTTTCAGCCTCGCCTTAGGGGCCGACTCACCCTGCGCCGATTAACGTTGCGCAGGAAACCTTGGGCTTTCGGCGTGCGGGCTTTTCACCCGCATTATCGTTACTCATGTCAGCATTCGCACTTCCGATACCTCCAGCATGCCTTACAGCACACCTTCGCAGGCCTACGGAACGCTCCCCTACCATGCGTACAAGTACGCATCCGCAGCTTCGGTACACAACTTAGCCCCGTTAAATCTTCCGCGCGGGCCGACTCGACCAGTGAGCTATTACGCTTTCTTTAAAGAATGGCTGCTTCTAAGCCAACCTCCTGGCTGTCTGGGCCTTCCCACATCGTTTCCCACTTAGTTGTGATTTTGGGACCTTAGCTGGCGGTCTGGGTTGTTTCCCTTTCCACGACGGACGTTAGCACCCGCCGTGTGTCTCCCGTGATTGCACTTCCTGGTATTCGGAGTTTGCATCGGTTTGGTAAGCCGGGATGGCCCCCTAGCCGAAACAGTGCTCTACCCCCAGGAGTGAGACACGAGGCGCTACCTAAATAGCTTTCGGGGAGAACCAGCTATCTCCGGGCTTGATTAGCCTTTCACTCCGAGCCACAGCTCATCCGAATCTTTTTCAACAGATCCCGGTTCGGGCCTCCAG